>CAZTJD010000169.1:0-7816 GCA_964613985.1 uncultured Anaerolineales bacterium | reverse complement strand
GGGCACAATTCCGTTATCTAACCCCCCTGAAGATGACCGTGACTTCAAGGTTGGAGACATCGTAGAAGTTTATTGCGATCATGAAAATGAGGATGACGAACGGATTAGAAACTGGTTACGAGGCGTGGTCGTCCAGGTCGATCCGAAAATGATTGCCGTCCAATTCAATGAAAATGTTTATTTAACGAATGGTTGGATGGTTCCAGACCATGTTTTGTGGTGTCCAAAAGGTTCCACAAATATGCGACGTTCTAAGAAGCGTGTTCGTCGCTCACGTTCATGATGCTAAAACCTGAAATTAAACATAAAGAACCGATGACGCAGCCCTACCTGGATATTGAGGCGATTAGGGTTGATTTTCCGATATTGTCACGCGAGGTGAGGCCGGGTGTGCCACTCGTTTACCTTGATTCGACCGCGACTAGCCAAAAACCGTTGCAGGTAATCCGTGCTTTGGAGGATATGTATCGTTGTCACGCGGGCAACATTCACCGTGGTATCCATGTTCTAGCTGAAGAAGCCACAGCAGCTTATGAAGATGCTCGTACGAAGATAGCCAACTTTATTAATGCACCTTCACCTCGCCAGGTGATTTTCACCCGAAATACTACGGAGTCGATCAACCTTGTGGCTTATACCTGGGGTAGAAAAAATTTATCAAGCGGAGACACCATTCTCCTCACTGAAATGGAACACCATTCCAACCTTGTCCCATGGCAGATGCTGGCTCAAGAGTTGGATCTAAACCTGGAATTCATTCCTGTTCTTGAGGATGGGTTATTAGATCTCGATGCCTACCGATCCTTATTAGAACGGTCGCCAAAACTGATAGGTTTTGCGCATGTTTCGAATGTGTTGGGCACTATAAATCCCGCCAAAGAAATCGTCGCGTTAGCACACCAGGCTGGTGCATTGACCTTGATTGATGCTGCCCAATCCGTGCCCCACATCCCTGTGAATGTTCATGATCTGGACGTTGATTTCCTGGCTTTTTCCGGTCATAAAATGTGTGGACCTACAGGTATCGGAGTGCTTTATGGGCGTCTTGACCTGCTTGAAAACATGCCACCTTTTTTAGGTGGAGGGGACATGATCAAGCGAGTGGAACTGCGTTCATTTATTCCAAACGCCCTTCCACATAAGTTTGAAGCGGGAACACCCGCAATTGCAGAAGCTGTTGGAATGGGTGTAGCAGTTGATTATTTAAGCGCAATCGGGATGGATGTGATTGCTCAGCATGAACAACAGGTGGGTAGCTATGCCCTTGCACAATTAAACAGTATCCCTGGTTTATGGGTATTTGGACCTGATATGGAACACAAAGGTGCAGTATTCTCCTTTACGTTACCCGGAATCCACCCTCATGATGTATCTCAGATCCTGGATAATTATGGCATTGCTGTCAGAGCCGGTCACCATTGTGCCATGCCTCTGCATAAAAAGTTTTCAATCCCCGCAACCACAAGAGCCAGTTTTTATTTGTACAACACAATGGAAGAAGTTGATAAACTGGTTGTAGCTCTCTACAAAGTACTGGATGTTTTTTCATGAGATGTTTGGGGAATTATTAACACAAAATTCCTTAAGTAAATCATCAGGTCTTTTAAAACATTTGGCTTGTCTATCCTTAAACTATGATATATCTTGTTGAAGTCATCCTGGTATACTGGAGGAAAAAAGGGGTTTCCTAACTCTAATTTTGCATATCTTGACTTTGAATCCGTATCCCTTCAAATTGTTCAGGATAAGGTTTAGAAAAAAACCAAAATAAACACGAGGAACCTAATTAGATTTATAATTTTTGAAATAACTTGAATACACAATAAAAAAAACATGGACGATCTATATCGAGAACAAATTATTGACCGTTATAAAAACCCTCAATTCCGAGGGACTTTAGAGCCTCATAACATCACTTTTGAGGATGATAATCCACTCTGCGGGGATCATATTCGAATTGATCTACGAGTAGATGAAAAAGGTGTTGTTACAGAAGCATTGTTCAGTGGCGACGGCTGTTCAATATCACAAGCTTCTGCTGACCTATTGGTTGAATCTGTAATTGGAAAAAATCTGGACGAGATCAAAAAGCTGAATAAGGATTACTTACTGGAGATGCTGGGGATCGACCTTGGACCTGTTCGTTTGAAATGTGCTCTGCTCTCTTTGAAAGTCCTCAAAGCAGGCGCTTATGGACTGGGTGAAGCTAGCGATGATCTTGTCGAATAAGACCGAATTCTAGCTTTTAGCAGTACCCCAACTGGTAGACTGTCAATTATGAAACCTTCAGTTGTCCTCCTGGTGCACCAGGAAAAGCCTGAAGTACCAGGTTGACAATTCTGATAATGATATTTGATTTACTAAAGGTATTATTCTTGAGATTTTTTGTTTATAAATCCTGATATGTACAATTACACCCAGCTCGATCCAGATGAATTTAATTTTTTCTCGGTTGCACCAACGAGTGACCTGCCCAATGGCGAACGCCTATTTGTGGAAATTGAGGGTGAATATCTTGTCTTGTTCAATATTGCTGGGGATTATTATGCGATCGCTGACCTTTGTTCACACGATAACGGACCCCTGGGGGATGGTGAAATCGAAGACCTCCAGATCATTTGCCCACGGCATGGGGCTCGCTTTGACCTGAAAACTGGGGAAGCTTTAACCTTCCCGGCGGTTGAGGATATCCCTGCCTACCCGGTTCG
The DNA here is from genome assembly GCA_964613985.1 of uncultured Anaerolineales bacterium. Lineage (GTDB taxonomy): Bacteria > Chloroflexota > Anaerolineae > Anaerolineales > UBA11858 > CAZTJD01. The sequence goes on along the minus strand of CAZTJD010000169.1, from coordinate 5,108 downwards.
GGTTAGAGACGGGGTAATAGAAATCGGGATGCCGATAGAGTAGCGGGAATTTTTCTCAACCCTAACAGGATTCGTGATTTTTCAAAGAAGTATTGGGAGAAAATAATAAATCACATCGGGTTTATTCGTCAAGTTATTAATGGACCAGGTAAATAATCGTGCCGGTTGATATAACAGACCAAGACCTGTTCCATATCGTAATCGATGCGGGAAATGGCGCAGTTATTCATAAGGAACCAGAATTGGTGGCGAACCTCATCCAGGGGGGGAAATTTGACCCCTAATGCAGATGTAAGTAGATAATTGAAGAAACCCCCATGGCTGATGAATACTACTCGGTGCCCAGGTCTTCCAGGTCTGTCACCATGCCTGTCAAGGATCTCTGACCACACCCTTTCCGCTCTTGGTTTACGATTCTCTCTATCTTCATAAGGACGGTTCCACCAACCATTCTGATCCAACCAATCGGGAAGTATCAATTCCGGATGGTTCTTTTCAAAGTATGAGCGGTTCTTGCCGGGCAGCCCTATTTTTTCTTCTCCTTCCGATCTTGAGAAGATACCGCCTGTCTCATGAATCTCTGGCCAGGCGTGCAGTGGTAAGTTGAGCACCCTCGCAATTGGTTCAGCCGTTGTCACCGCCCTTATCATCAGGCTCGTATAGATATGGGTCAATCCGAATCCTGATTCATTCTGACTGTTGAATTCAGCGTCTTCATCCCGATCTTGATTTTTCTTAAGAAACTCCGCCAATCGAGTTGCTTGGGAATGTCCTGTTTTTGTTAATTCAGGGTCAGAATGATCCTGAAATCCTTCAATCCCCCAACAGGCATTATTTATCGATTGCCCGTGACGAATATAATATATTTCCATTGATTATGATCAGTTTTTCTTGTGTTTTTCAACTTGAGCTTTGATCCAGGGATAAGTGTGGCGTATGCCATCCTCCAGAAAGTACTTCGCTTGCCAACCTGTTGAATAGATCCGTTCGTTGCTGAAATTTCTTGATTGCACACCAACCGGACCATCAACATGGTTGATATGGATCTTTTTCCCAGCCACCTTTGTAACAGTAGCAGCCAGTTCATCGACACTGACATATTGAGGACAGCCGATGTTTACCGCCCCCTCCAGGTCGGAGTGCATCAGCCGGTATATGCCATCGACCATGTCGTCGACATAGGTATAAGATCGGATTGCAGTGCCATCTCCCCATACTTCGATCGTTCCTCCATCCTCAACTTCAGCTACTTTACGGCAGATAGCAGCCGGTGCCTTTTCACGACCTCCCATCCAGGTACCCTGCGGCCCGTAACAGTTTTGAAACCTTGCAATCCGCACTGTCATACCTAAGTTTCGGGCGTACGTCTGAGCCATCCTTTCCGCATATAGTTTCTCCCAGCCATATTCATTATCGGGTTGAGCTGGATAAGCCTGCGCTTCGTTCATTTCTGGTTCTCCCGGTTTCATATCACGATAAACACATACCGATGAGGAGAAAAAATACTTGGGGATGCCAAGCCTTGATGCCTGATGAGTCATATGGATGTTAATCAAAGCGCTGTTGTGCATGATTTCACATTCAGCAGTGTGAATGAATCCCATCCCGCCCATATCTGCTGCAAGTTGATAGACCTCATCGAATACCCCATCAGCAAGTCCTAAAGCACGGACGCAATCCCCTTCTTTTCGAAGGTCCAGGAGCATAAATTCATCAGCTTCTGTTGCCTGAAATTCGTGTTCCTTAATATCTACTCCCCGAACCCAATATTTTTCTTGTTTTAGTTTTTTTACCAGGTGACCGCCAATAAATCCGCCTGCTCCACAAACAAGTGCTTTTTTCATTCTTCACCTCGAAGTCAATTTTAATGGGCAATTATACATCATCAGCAAAAATCTATGACCTGTGTTAAATTAATAGGGGATTTTCCGACCTAATTCTCCGTCCATCGCTATTAAAATCCTGGCAAATCCTACTATCTGCCATGATGCGGTACAATATCATTCTAGTGGTCTGTCAAATATCATCCTTTAGGATGTCATGTTGAGTGAAACGAAATATCTCGGCGTTGTTACTAGAGATTCTTCAGTAGCAAAAGCCTTGATTTCATAAAGGGCGCTACTTCAGAATGACATTATTAAGAATGACGATGGACAGTCTACTAGTCTAGTTTCGATAAAGTGGAATTCATCGAAAAACCCTGCCTAGTAGTTACTGGTGTGAATTAATTTTCGAAAATGCCTTCTAAGGTGCTTGCTTAATGGATATTGAAATCAGCCGGGTGAACCGAACAAAAGCAGAAGCAAGATCGAATTACAACCGTCTCAGCCGTTGGTACGACTGGATCTCAGGTAGCAGTGAAGAGAAATTTCGTAGGATCGGCGTCCGCGTACTTGATCTCCAAAAAGGCGAAAAAGTGTTAGAAATCGGTTTTGGTACGGGACAATGTCTGCTACCTTTTGGTGTTTCTGTGGGGGAAAGTAGTTGGGTCGCAGGCGTTGATCTTTCCGACGGGATGGTTCAGATTGCCCAAACGCGAATTAGTCAAAATCGTTTAAAGGAACAGATCGCGCTTTGTTTGGCTGATGGTGTTGATTTACCCTTTTGTCCGAGTTACTTCAACGCTGTCTTTATGAGTTTTACACTCGAATTGTTTGACACCCATGATATTCAGCGGGTTTTGAGACAGTGCCATCGAGTCCTAACCCCTTCCGGAAGGTTAGTGAATGTCAGCCTTTCGAAATCAGTCAAACCTGGTATCGCGGAGCAGTTGTATGAATGGTTTCACTCTAAAATGCCCATCCTGATTGATTGCCGACCCATCCATGCTCAACGCTCGCTGTTATCTGCAGGTTTTCAAATTATAGACCGGGTGCAGATGAAAATGTGGGGTTTGCCGGTTGAAATTATATCTGCTGCGAAAAAGGTGAGTTGATCATGAGGGAGTCTAAAATATTGTCTGATCGAGAATAGACCCACTCCATTCAAAAACCTTATTGATACTGACTGCATAAATCAAATAGAGCCTCTACCTGCTCTTTATCCCTGGCAAATAGGTCTGGTTTTTCCGTTTTATATTCAAAATATTTACCGCTGACTTGATTTCCCGTAGGAGAGACTGCCAACCAGACTGGTGTTTCAGCTCCCTGGTCAGGAGATTGCGAACCGCTAAAACCAAGGTTGCTGCTTAATGTTGACCTCACATCACCTGGATGACAAGCGTTTATGTTGATGCCCTTAGGTGCCAGACGATCAACCCAGGCTGCTACCAGCATACGGTTTGCCTGCTTGGATTGCCTGTATGCAGTAACGTTGGTATAAGGACGGTGTGTAAATTCAAGGTCATCTAACCGAAGTCCTCCTGCCCAATAGCTGGCGACATCGACGATGCGGGCGGGGGAGGAAGTACCAAGGATATCATGGAAATATAGGGTCATGCGGTAATAGCCAAGTACGTTGGTAGCAAATTGGAGTTCTATCCCTTCTGGTGTTTCTTGCCGCGTTCGAGGTGTAACAGCAGCGTCATTGACCAGGACATTTAAAGGTCCTTCCCACTCCTTTGCTAGTGATTGAATATCTTTTAGGCGCGCCAGGTCTGCCATTTCATACCTAACCTTTTCGTTCCCAGTAAATTTCTTAATCTCCTGAGCTGTTTTTTGTGCTTTGGATTCGTTTCGCGCAACGATGACTACAGTGAAATCTTTTTCTGCTAATTGCCGGGCGATTGCCTTTCCAATTTCACCAGTTCCTCCGGTTACCAGGGCAATTTTTGTTTGGATGACCTCGGTCATGATCACTCCTCTTTTTTTTCTTGATCATAGCATATTTCTAGCCACTGCAAGCATAGAGAAAACCATTGTATACTTTGACAAGGTGTAAAATATCCTAAATTATTGAATTGAGTCCTGCAATCAGCTGAACCAAAAATCGTGCGGATACAACCGATAGGTTTATTTTAATGTTAGCTAAACCGTATAAATCCATAGAAAGGTAGTATATGAAAAAGGATCTACTTATCGGGATCGACGCCAGTACGACAGCTTGTAAAGCCGTTGTCTGGGACTGTCATGGGAAGCAGATCGCCTCAAGCCGGAGGGAAATCCCTTTGCTCAGACCTCAAGCAGACTGGTATGAACAAAGAGCAGAGGATATCCACACAGCTATGTTCGAAGCATTGCGGATTATCGACCAACTAGTAGATACAACACGGTTGGCAGGAATCTGTATTTGCCCTCAGCGCGAAACTTTTATTACGGTGGATGTTAACGGTAACCCATTGCGCAATGCTATCCTCTGGATGGATAACCGAGCCCGAGATTGGCTGCCGGACTTGGAATGGAACTTGGGCAGGGACAATTTCCTCAACCTGACTGGAAAACCACCCTCTGGTAACTTAACAACTCTTAAATTACGATGGCTGCGAGAAATGGAAGAGGATGTTTTCAGACATGGCTATAAATTCCTCGATGTCGCTGCCTTCTTAAACCATACCTTGACTGGCAAGTTCGCTACAGGTTGGGGTATCGCGGATCCAACCGGCTTGTTTGATATGAAAGCTAAATGTTGGTCAGAGCAAGTCATGAGATATCTACAAATTTCCCCAGAGAGGTTACCACTTGCTTATCCTACCGGAACCCATATCGGTGATATTAGCGTAGCAGCTTCTCGAAAGACAGGACTTCAAGCAGGATTACCGGTTTTCGCAGGTCTGGGGGATGGACAGGCGGGTGGACTTGCACTCAATATCCTTCAACCAGGTGCTTGCTACTTAAGTTTGGGGACAAGTGTGGTTTCAGGAACCTATTCATGTGATTTTCTAACCAGCAGAAATTTCCGGACAATGTTTGCGGGGAACCATGATGGCTACTCCTTAGAATCAGTCATCCTCGGCGGCACATATACCATTGACTGGTTTCTGGATTACTTTGCTAAAGGGTGTTCAATAGCAGCATTAGAAAAGGAAATCGGGAAACTACCACCTGGCGCAGAGGGATTGATTTTGGTGCCTTATTGGAACAGTGTTTTGAACCCATAAAGGGATCCAGAAGCACGTGGGATAACTCACGGTTGGACAGGGACTCATGGTCCCGTACATTTCTACCTGGCAA
>CAZTJD010000168.1:0-7894 GCA_964613985.1 uncultured Anaerolineales bacterium | reverse complement strand
TCGGGGAGTGGCGCAGTCCGGCTAGCGCGCTACAATGGGGTTGTAGAGGCCCGGGGTTCAAATCCCCGCTCCCCGACAAAAGATCGCACACCAAATCGTGCGATCTTTTAATATGTTTATAAAATTTGTCAATTCTTACAGTACACCACCCGAAATCCTTTCTAACCATCAACTTATCCAAACCTTGTTTTTTTTTGGTATAAATTTATCAATGATCCCTAACCTGTCCAGACGCGATTTTCTCAAGCTTGGCCTTCTCGGGTTTGCCAACTTGGCCTTTAACCCTTATCCCTACCCTCGGAATGGTCAAACATATCCTCCTCTTACCATAGGTAGGGTGGCAGCGGATCGCGTCGCCGCGATCTACGAAGAACCACAAGAACATAGCGGTGTTGTGCGCTGGACCCGCCAGGACGAGCTCCTCAATATTTACTACACCCTCACCTCGCTTGAAGGCCCTGCCTACAATCCCATCTGGTACCGTGTCTGGGGTGGTTACCTGCACAGCGCCTACATTCAGCAGGTCAAATACCGGTTCAACCAGCCTTTAAAAAAAATATCCCCCCATGGACAGCTGGCAGAAGTCACTGTCCCCTTTACCCCTGCTTTCAGCTACAACCGCTACGATGGCTGGAACCCAATCTACCGCCTATATTACGAGACAACCCACTGGATCACGGGGATAGATTCCGGACCGGATGGGAAGCCATGGTACCAGTTGACATCTGAGATTGATGATAATCTGAAATACTTCGTTCCCACCGAGCATCTCCGTCCAATCCCTGATGAGGAACTCACTCCCATCTCACCCAACATCCCCAATGAAGAGAAACGGATCGAGGTTTCCCTGAGGAATCAATACCTGACTGCATTTGAATCAGACCAACCTGTTTTTGGCGTTAAAATTTCCTCCGGATTAGGTGTTAAGGCTGTACCTCAGGGAACAAAAACCCCCACAGGACGCTTCCACATTACCTCAAAAACCCCTTCCAAACACATGGGAAGCATACAGGCATCAGGAGCACCGGATAACTACATTTTACCAGGTGTCCCTTGGACGATGTTTTTTATATTTGAAACAGGTGTCGCTTTTCATGGTACTTTTTGGCACAATAATTTCGGCGTCCCAATGAGTCATGGCTGTGTCAACATGCGCAACGAAGACGCCAAATGGCTGTTCCGTTGGGTAACACCCGTTTTCAAACTCCCGGTAAACGACCACTCAGATTGGGATACTCGCGGCTATGGCACACAAGTGGTCATCACCTAGACACAATTCTATTAACTCCAGGTTTTTTTATATCTTATATATGAGTCTATTGGAAAAAGTTAGCGGATGATTTCTAGATAGAAAAAGGAACCCAAAAATCCGAGTTTTTCGAGGGCGTTATTCCTCAAATTGTTGATTTTCGAGCTTAAAGTGGAAAACTTTCATCATCAAATCCTAAAAATCTCGGTTTTTGTAGCAAAGCCATATATGTAATCCGACTTGTTTGACCTTAATTAATTAGGTAGAATCCGTTTCATATGGAAAATTCGATTTCTCGTAGAGATTTTCTCAAGCTTGGCGCTTTGGGCTTAGGTACACTGGCTTTTCATCCGCTTTCCCCATTGGACCCTAGCGATTTTAACCCGATCGGCGTTGTTCGCATTACCGTTCACAAAACCGATGTATTCCAGGAACCTGATGTAAATAGCCCCATCATCGGCAGCTTCGAAAGGGATAAGCTGGTCTCAATCCTGGAAGAGATTCGTGATCCCGATGCTCTTCCGAATGCACCGCGCTGGTATCGTATTCGTAATGGATTTTTATTCAGTATGTACACGCAACGCGTTGAGAAAAGACACCTTAATATCCCCGTCTCCTGGATTCACGAGGAAGGCACATTGGGAGAAATCACCGTCCCGTATACTCGGGCATATCTTAACAACCCTTTATATGGGTGGATGCCCGTTTATCGCCTCTACTACAAATCTGTTCATTGGATAACCGATGTCGATAATGGACCAGACGGAAAGCTTTGGTACCAGATATCGGATGAAAGTGATGACAATCTCAAATATTATGTTCCCGGAATCCACGTTCGATTCATCGAGCCTGAGGAATTGACTCCCATTTCACCCGAAATCCCTTTGGAAAATAAGCGGATCGAGGTGGATCTAACCAAACAGGAATGTAAGGTTTTCGAATATGATCAGGTTGTCTTGCATACCCTCATTTCATCGGGAATACCTGGCATAGGGGGAAATAATCCCATCCCAACTTATACGCCAACTGGCAGGTTCAATATCCAGGTGAAAATGCCTTCCAAGCATATGGGAGATGGATATGTAACCGATAATATAGAGGCGTATGAATTACCTGGTGTGCCCTGGGTTTGTTTCTTTAATGAGACCGGTGTTGCACTCCACGGTACTTACTGGCACTATAATTTCGGACGCCGGATGAGCCACGGTTGTGTCAATATGACCATGGAAGATGCTAAATGGCTTTATCGTTGGACACTTCCTCAAGCCGAATTTTATGACTGGGAAAAGCGCGGCTTCGGTACCCAAGTCATTGTCCATACCTGAAATCCTATCCTTGTTAATAAGTGGGAAATATTAATCTAACGAGCCCCCTTGCTGCCTAAATGTCTGGTGAACATTCGTTGGTGCGCAATCTCTTTAACCTGAACCAGAGAATGACCGCAAACATTGTTCGATTACCACGATGGTCCGCTCGCAATAACCAATAACATTTCTTACATCATGAGGAATGTACTTCTACATTTTGAAAATACTAAACCCGACAACTTAAACGTGACTGTTTGATATACCACTACTCTAAATCATAGAGTCTTTTAAGGTCGTTTCAATTCCGCAATGACCTTTCCCATAATTGAAACATTATAACCTGATAGCCCCTTGATGGTATTTCTAAATTCCTTATCTTCAAGCACTGTGAAAAGCGGTTCCAACAATTCACTATCGGCAAATATTACCGGGATAATGAGGTCATAACGTTCTTGATATAGAGAAATGAAATCGAGATCCAATGCTTCCGCAGCCGCAGCAATACCCAAACCACAATCCGCTCTTCCCGATGCAACAGCAGCTGCGACTGCGAGATGAGTGAACTCTTCCTGTTCATAACCACGAATCAGGTCCTTTTTTATGCCGGATTCCTTCAGATGATAATCTAAAAGTACCCTTGTTCCTGCCCCTTTTTGGCGGTTGATATAGCTGATGTCTTCGCGAACTAAATCGTTCAAGGATTGTATATTCTTCGGATTATTTTTTCGAATAATAAGTCCCTGATCCCTGCCAACCAGAGCGATGATCCGGACTGGAAGGTTAGGAAGATACTCCTTGATATAAGATATATTATATTCCCCAGTTTTCGGGTCTAAGAGGTGGGAGCCGGCGAAATGCGCCTCATCCCTTTTCAAAGCAACCAAACCTCCCTGACTTCCCACATTGCTGGAAACCAACCGACGATCATGCAAAGCTAGAAATTGAGCTAAGACATCCAGGGAAATATCATGCGATCCAATAGCAAGAATCGTGCGCTTGATCTCTATTGGGGAACGGTATAGTCGAATCTTGACTCGCTCCCCTGCTGACAATCCTTGAGTTCCTCTCGGAACAACCATGATCCCGTCCGCCCTGGCCAGAGATGAAATTACCCCCGACCCTCTCGCAAGTGGCGCAGCTAATGTTTTCTCCCCAACGATGCCCACTGCCATGCGGATGTAATCATCATCGCCGCCCGGGGAGGTGATTTTGCGCGTTAACGTTGCTTCCATCTCAATCGGTTCAGCAGGCTGCCTTCCCAACCATTTAGCAATGAGGGGTTCAACAAAAATTTCCCCTGTCAAGGCAGCGGATACTGGATATCCAGGCACACCAATTATTGGTATGTTTGGCCTGTTTTTTCCGGAAGTAGCCTGGATCATTCCCAGGATAACCGGATGACCCGGCCTTACTGCCACCCCATGGACCAATAAATCCCCAAGGCGTTCGACCACGATTGCTGAAAAATCTTCTGAACCCGCTGAGGATCCAGCATTTAACAGGATCAGATCTGCTCCTGATGCTGCTTCAGCAACAGCTTTTTCTATTGCTTCTAGTTCATCGGAAACAATTGACCAACGGATTGCTTCGCCACCCCATTCCTTGACCTGTGCAGCAAGTACCAAAGAATTATACTCAATGATCTCCCCTTCCCTTACTTTTTCACCAATTAACCTAAGTTCTGTCCCAGTTGGTATGATCGCCACCTTGGGACGCCGAGAGACAACCACCTCCTCGTTCCCACTACCAGCAATCGCCCCCAGATCAACCGGTCTGATTAAATGTCCAACGGGCAGCACCAATTGCGTTGCGACCATGTCCTCCCCCATCGGGCGGACATGGGACCAGGGGGTAACCGCTGCCCTGATCCGGATCATCTTTGGGTGACGCAGGTCACTAGTCGGGATACCATAGTCGTCCAGGGATTCCACCTGTTCAATCATGATGACCGCATCTGCCCATCCAGGCATTGCATCACCAGTATCCACGTAGACAGCCTGCGAACCATATTCTAATATTCGAGGATCGGTTTGAGTCGCATATTCAGTATCTTTCGCCCTCACTGCAAAACCATCCATCGCAGCAGCATGGTAATGAGGAGAGGAAATTTTTGCCCAGACAGGTTCAGCAAGGATCCTGTCTATGGCATTTTCATCCAAAGGGATACGTTCAATTCCTAGAGTTCTCCATAGCCCTTGGTCTTGAAGGGCTGTTTGTAAACGCTCTTTTGCTTGTGGTAATGGAATATCATGTAGGTAAATTGACATAAGGTTTTAGTAAGTATTTGAGACTTATCACTAAGTAAAATAATATATCGAGAGTAATTGTTTATTATTTAAGAGCAAATATTTTTCTGCTGGATTATAACTCAATTCAGCCTGAAGAGGGCGAAATCATATCTCTGGTTCTCATTTGTTTCGTTGTTTCTTTCCCGGGCTATAATCCAGTCAAGAGTCTCGCAGGCATCCATTATTTTTTCCATTAAGAAGCAATCGAGCTGTACCCTATGCTACAAATATGCCATTCTTCAGGAGAGTCAATGAACATCTCTCATGCCAAAAATCAAAGGAATGAGGATGAACATCAGTACACAAATTCCTTTATTCCGCTAAAATAGGTAGGATTATATATCAATCAATTTTTAAAAACACAATTCATTATTGGTTTCTATAGATGAGATTTGATTACATTCAACGCCTTAGATTCAGTTTGAATAACACCAAATTTACCAGGGAAGATTGCTTTTTAACCCGGTATAATACACTTATCTAGCAAACTTGGTGCACGCTTTGACCAAGTTTTTTTGAATGGACAAGATAGTAATGGCAAATTTTATCCTCTCGAAAAAGTTTCTTAATGAAGATGAAACATTATGTGAACTTGTTGTTGACGAACCAATCATTGCAAAACATGCCCAAGGTGGGAATTTTGTTATTCTTCGTCTAGATGAAACTGGAGAACGATTCCCCCTTACAATTGCAGACTACGATAAAGATCTTGGCACCATTACTATGGTTGTAATGCGAGTGGGTAAATCCACACATCAGCTCGCAAGATTAAAGGTCGGTGATCGGATTATGGACATTGTTGGACCTCTCGGGAAAAGCGTCCCCATTTTAAAATATGGTTCCCCAATTTTGTTTATTGGTGGTGGAGTAGGGATTGCCCCGATTTATCCACAGGTAAAAGAGTTGAAAGAAGCGGGTAACTACATTATTACCATCCTGGGTGCGAGGACGAAAAGTCTGGTGTTCTGGGAAGAGCGGTTTCAGGAGATCTGTGATGAACTGATCATCACGACCGATGATGGCTCCTATGGTAAGAAAGGGCTGGTGACAGATCGCCTTGCTGAGATCATTGATCATCGTCAGATCGCTCATGTCACCGCAATTGGCCCACTAATCATGATGAAATTTGTTGCTTTAGCGACCAAAAAGGTTGGTATTCCCACGACTGTATCGCTGAACACCATGATGGTGGATGGTACAGGTATGTGTGGAGGCTGCCGATTCGTTACACTTTCTGGTGAAATCAAGTTTGCCTGTGTCGATGGCCCAGATGTTGATGGACACGATGTCGATTTTGATAATTTATTAAAACGAAATCTTCGCTTTATTGATGAAGAACGAAGAAGGCTTGAAGAGTACGAACTCCAATGCAGAGCGATAGATCACCTACACAAATCATAAGTTAAGGCAACATGGCAAAAACAATACTTATCAAAGAAAAAACACTGATGCCGGTGCAGGCACCTTCTATCAGGGTACAAAATTTTAATGAGGTTGCCTTGGGGTACAATGAAATATTGGCAATGAAAGAAGCCCAACGGTGTATCCAATGCAAGAACCGATCTTGTGTTCAGGGCTGTCCTGTTGATGTGCCAATACCTGAATTTATCAACCTGCTTAGAGAAGGTCAATTCGGGGAAGCTTTGTCCTTGATTAAACAAAAAAATGTTTTGCCCGGTATTTGTGGACGGGTGTGTCCCCAGGAAACCCAATGTGAAGCTTACTGCGCCATGGGAAAAGTTAAAGGTTCTCAACCCGTCGCAATTGGACGACTGGAACGATTCCTGGCGGACTGGGATTTGGCTCAAAAAATCCAGGAAAATTCTCCAGCTCAAAAAACGACGAAATTATTGTCAGGGGCAAAAGTTGCTGTCATAGGTTCAGGACCAGCAGGACTCACCTGCGCTGGTGAACTGGCAAATATGGGATACAATGCGACCATATTCGAAGCCTTTCACGAGCCAGGAGGCGTTCTTGTTTACGGTATCCCCGAATTCCGGTTGCCAAAAGATATCGTGAGAAAAGAAATCGAGAAAGTTAAAGAACTCGGTGTGAGAATTGTCCTAAACAATGTCATTGGGAAAACCCAAACCCTCGAAGATTTACGAGGGAGGGGATATAAAGCATTCTTTATCGGGGTAGGTGCAGGTCTTCCAGCATTCCTTAAAATCCCCGGTTTGACGCTTAATGGTGTGTTGAGTGCCAATGAATATCTTACTCGAATCAACTTGATGAAAGCTTACGATCCAAAATATGACACCCTCGTCGATCACGGAAAAAAGGTTGTCGTGATCGGTGGTGGGAACGTAGCGATGGATGCTGCTCGAACGTCGCTACGTTTAGGCGCAGAAAAGGTCATGATCGTCTATCGCCGCAGTGAGCAAGAATTGCCTGCTCGCCGAGAAGAATATGAGCACGCCATTGAAGAAGGGGTTGATTTTCATTTTCTACGGAACCCGACGATGATTATTGGGGATAAAGATGGCTTCGTAACATCGATCAAGTTGATGAAAATGCAACTTGGTGAACCGGACTCCTCTGGACGCAGACGTCCAACGCCTATTTTAGGTACGGAATATAAAATAGATACAGATCTGGTGATTATGGCGATTGGTGCCAAAGCAAACCCTCTTTTACCGCAAAGCACTCCCGGATTGGAACTAAATAAATGGGGATACATAAAAGTAAATGAAAATCTTCAAACTTCCATTTCAGATATCTTTGCTGGGGGTGATATTGTTACCGGTTCGGCTACAGTAATTTCAGCAATGGGCGCGGGGAAACAAGCTGCTGTTAATATCGATAAATATCTACAAGGCAAGCTAGAATCCCACTCGATGCCAGCATAAACATTTTTTATCGAAAAATAATTCCAACTTAGCTTAGCAATTCAGAAATGAAATTAATTGGTTTTAATTTCACGACTTTGCTGCAAAAATCGAGTTTCTTAGGATTTGATTGTAAAGGTTTTCCACTTTAGGATCGAAAATCGGCAATTTGAGGAATAACGCCCTCGAGAAACTCGGTTTTTTGGGTTCCTTTTTCCATTT
>CAZTJD010000167.1:0-7985 GCA_964613985.1 uncultured Anaerolineales bacterium | reverse complement strand
TACGAATAGAAGATTCATGATGGACAGAATACTAGGAGTTTATTCTCGATTTTAGTAAGGAATCATTTGTGGATAGACACCGCGTTTATTAACAATCTCGGTGGAATGATTAGCTGCCATGAAAGTTCCAACCCAAGGATCGGTTTACCTGGGTAATCTTCTAGAATAAGAAATAGTGCGCCATCTATGATTGTAATAATCGTTTTGGATTTTTCTTCCAATGAGATTCCGCAGACCTTTCAACGAAAATTATTCCTACGGCAGACCTCTTTATCTTGGTTACGAATTATTTAAGTACTCCTTTGAAACTCGTTGGTAAATCAATGACTGTAAATGTTATCTCCAATCCACCATCTCAACATAAAACCCGATTTTTACCTTTTGATGAGATTGAAATTGAAGACACAGTCCCGGCGCGGTTCGAAGGTGTGGTTGAAAGATTCCCTGACAACATCGTATTAAAAGACGAAAATCACACATTCACCTATCGTGAGCTGAATAAAATCGCCAACAAAGTAGCCCGTGCGATTCTGGCAGTAAGCGATGATCCTGGTAAGCCTGTTATTATCTTAACGGAGACCAGCGGCCCAGCCCTTGCTGCCATTATGGGGGCTCTGAAAGCAGGGAAAATTTATATTTTGATCGATCCATCGTACCCTCGAGAAAGGATTGAGGATATCCTTCTCGATGCATACGCCGATGTCATCGTAACAGATAATGCAAACCTCAAGCTGGCTGAATCAATCGCTTATCCGAAAGATGCTGCCTCTGAATACCAGCTTATAAACATCGATGATATTTCAAAGGATTTATCAGATCAAAACCTGGCACAAAAAATTTTTTCCTCCAATTACGCCAACATTTTCTATACCTCTGGATCGACTGGAAAACCAAAAGGGGTGATTAATAACCATCGCAATATACTCCATGGGACCTATAATGCTACCAAAGGGTACATGATCACACCAGATGATCGGATCTTGCTTCTCACATCACTAAGTTTCGGTGCTTCTATATCGGATATTTTTGGTGCTTTACTCAACGGTGCAGCACTTTATATGTTTTCTCTCAAAAATCGTAGCTTCCGGCAGTTAGCCCAATGGATGGTGGATGAACGGATAACGATGTGCTATTTTGTGCCGACCAGTTTCCGACAATTTGCCGAATCTTTATCTGGAGATGAAGTTTTTTCAAACTTGCGAATGATTCGCTTGGGGGGAGAAGCCATCTACAAGCATGATGTTGAGCTGTATAAAATTCATTTCCCTGATCACTGTATCTTGCGCGTCGGTTTAGCCAGCACGGAAGCAGGCTCGATTTGCTGGAATTTCATCGACAAAATTACAGAAATCAACAGCGATGTTGTTCCTGTTGGGAAACCGGTAGAAGGTATGGATATCTTCCTTCTTGATGAAGACCACCAACCTGTACCTCCGGGCGAGGTTGGGGAAATCTCGGTCAGAAGTCTCTATATTTCTCCGGGTTATTGGCATCACCCTGATCTTAACAAGATTAGGTTCTTACCTGATCCAGAAGGTGGGGATAGGCGAATCTGTTTAACAGGGGATTTAGGGAAATTCCTCCCGGATGGAACCCTTCTTCATATTGCCCGAAAAGATACGCTGGTCAAAATCCGAGGTCTTCGGATCGAGTCCTCGGAAGTAGAAGCCGTTTTACTTGGTTTGGAGACCATCGCGGAGGCGGTTGTTGTTGCTCAGTCGGATCGATATAATGAAAAACGATTGATTGCTTATGTCGTTCCATCGAAACTTCCACACCCAACCATTGCTGAACTTCGGATGTCCATCTTAGATAAATTACCCGATTACATGGCGCCCTCCTTCTTTGTCTTTCTAGATTCTCTACCACTTACCTCCTCGGGCAAGGTGAATCGCCTTGAGCTTCCACCGCCACTCGAGGATCGTTTGATTTCAGGACAGGAATACATCCCACCTGGAGATGAAGTGGAATCTCATCTTGTAAATATTTTTGAAAAGTATTTAACAGTTCAACCTGTTGGAATAAGGGATGATTTCTTTGAATTGGGCGGTACTTCCCTGTTAGCAATCCGGATCGTTTCTGATCTCGAAAGAACTTATCAAAAATCCATTACAATCCCGGAATTCATGGAGTTACGTAACGTGGAAAAAATAGCTAAAAAAATCCAAAACCAGGGAGCGTCATCCTTATTCCACTATCTGGTCCCGGTGCAAGCAACCGGCTCTGACCCCCCTTTATTTTGTGTGCCCCCCTCAGCAGCGACGGCAATGCAGATGGCGAACCTATCGAAATATCTTGGGGAAGATCAACCACTTTATGGGTTCGAATATAGTGGGATGGATGGGGTATCAGAACCTTTCACAAGTATCCCAATGATAGCACGGGCGTTTGTCCAAGATCTCCGCAGAATCCAACCTCAGGGACCTTACTATATTTGTGGTTTATGCGTTGGAGGGATTGTTGCATTTGAGATGGCCCAGCAGCTTCTTGCAAAAGGACACAAGGTTGCTTTTCTTGGAGTATTGGATTCGAATTTTCCGCCCAGAAGAAAGAAACCTCTTATTTACTACTATCTATTGACAAAGCAGTATATTGCTAAAATTCGGGGGAATGAATTCTTGATGTCCATCCCTAAACAGGAAAGAGGCGGAGTAGCATTCGATGATGATGACGATCTCCGAAAACGTCTTCAATATGTTTTCACTACTCACCATATCGCTCGTATGGGATATGCTTCTCCACCTTACCCGGGTGTTATCACAAGGTTTTCTACTGATTCTCCCCATGCACGTCGTGCAACCAGAGGTTGGGAGAAAATTACTAAAGGCGGATTGAACCTGCAGATGATCCCTGGTGGGCATGGACAAAAAAGACCTGAAGGACAGGCTTCATTTATGCGGGAACCCAACATTCAAGTATTAGCGCAGAAGTTAAGCGATAGTCTCGTAAAAGCAAGAAAAGAGGCAGAAACGATTTAACCCTTCTTCTTGGTTGTCCTCGGCAAAGACATTCAACAGGGAAAAAATCGATCCTGAGGTCACGACTTCTCTACTTAACTCAATTTTCCACCATTGAACAGTTTTGGAACCATGATAAGCTGGATAAACACCAAACGATCCCTCGCACAAGCAATTGATATCGGAGGCGAACACCTGGCCGGATGACTTCTCAACTTCCTCAACCCTCTGATTTGATTCTCGTTTCTTACCTTCCCAGCCCTCGTGACCTGGAAATCGCACGATTACTGGGTTGGTACCGGATTCCCTTGCGGACCGCACCCAAGGTCGTTGCGGTCGATTATCTGGCCTTTTACCAGCCTGCTTCCTTCGCAGATCACAAGTGGCGTATTGATTTCGTCGCTCCTGTTCGCGGCCATGAACTGGTCACTCGCGCCGAACTGCTTCGTGAACAGGCAGACCATCCTAAGGCGCATGAAGAATATTTCAAGATTCAGCTGGGACCGGTCCTACCGCTACCTCATTCAATTATCACTGAGCAGTGGAAGCGAATTACATTCTTTTACACTACCGGCGAATATTTACTCCAGGCAGAGACCATTAACGACCTGGTCGTTCATTCGGACGAGCGCAAGCTGCTCTGGCGTGCCCTACGGGAGCGAGCTGCACGAGGGCATCCATATGGTCAGGTAGATCCGGTAGATTTTGAGATCGATGATGAAGTTTTGGCGTTTCTTCTAGGCATAAAAGATTTTACTTCAAACTATGAGTCGTAGATAACTAATCCTCCTGATCCCTCTTCTGGTATTCGTTAGGATTGTAAATCCTTGTAAACCAAGCAACCGGGTTTAGGGTTGTCTGGATGGTTGTTATGAGGTATCCCATGGTGATGATGGAATCCTCATCGTAATTTCATTGAATAGGTTACATGGCTTCTCAGGTTGTTCGGAATATCAAGTCATTTCTACGCCTCACATTTTTGATTCGCCACTTTTCCAGGATGAACCTTAGCTCTGGGATTCCGACCATGTTGGATTAATGGCGGAGATTGGAGTCCTCCTATGAATGAACGAACACTTTCCCATGCCGATTTGCTAACCCTCAAGCGCTGGAATACACCAACGATATACAACGGCTGGGAGCAGATAACCTCGCATGATATCGCTCGCGATGCTTTCAACCTGGAAGAGACCCACGATTTCATGCCACAGATGGGACCGATGGTCGGCTATGCCGTCACGGCAGTCGTTGAACCCAGTGTTCGTGATCACAAACAAGACAAAAACGCCTGGTCGGATTTCCGTCGTTATGTTGCCAGTATCCCAGGTCCGAAAATCGTGGTGGTGCAGGACCTGGATAAGCCTGAAGTGATCGGCTCTTTCTGGGGGGAGGTCACCAGCAACACCTTCCGCGCCCTGGATTGTGTAGGGTCCGTCACTGACGGTGGAATTCGCGACCTGGACGAGATGACTGCTGCGGGATTTAAAGCGATCGCAAGACGTCTTTGTGTCGGTCATGCCCATGTCGTACCCATCCGTTGGGATTGTGAAGTGGAAGTGTTTGGCACCTGCATCAAGCCAGGGCAGCTGATTCACGCTGACAAGCACGGTTTCCTTGCCATTCCAGCAGGGGAAGAGGGCGGCCTCGTAGAAGCAGCCCGGATTATGGATGCGAATGAGATCAACCATGTCATCCGAGCCGCCCGTGAAACCGCCGGCAAGTCGATGGCTGAAATCCTGGACAACCTGGATAAAGCCAGCGAAGCCTATTCTCAAGCAGTCCATAAGAAATTTGGTAAAAAGAGTGAATGGGATTAAACCACCAAACGTCTCCGTAGCCGAGGTTTCCAAACCTCGCTCTTCCCCCATGTCACAAAAGACCTTTAGCAAGCCTAGGAATAATCCCTCTCCTCCGTAGCCGAGATTTCCAAATCTCGCCTGTTACATTGACCTTCTCAACCATATTTTAAGGGTAATCTACAGATAATCCAGATACCACTCTCCTCATTGATTACCTCCAGACTAGCTGGGTCATTCCCTTTTGATTGATCCCTATCTTCATCGAACTTACATTATCTACCGATTTCAAGCCTGGTTGCAAACACAAAAGGAATGAGTTGAGTATCAGGTCACAGAACTGCGCTAAATCAACCCAAAATCCCTAAAAACATCTCCTTGACTGAACTGGCGATATCCTCATTCACTTTGCCGACCTGCATTCCAAATAGGATCAAATTTTTCTGGAACCAGTTCTTCTGGAAAGATGTTGCCGCCATCCGGTACTTCTCAAGCAGATCATTTTTGGTGAATCCTAATCCTTGGTAGAGTGCAACCGTTGACTTTAAACTTGGAGTGGTTACATAGCGATTCGCTTCCCCAGAAAAATGAACAGCTTCCTGATCACTGATTCCCAATGTTTTCAAGAATGTATTATTAACCCCAGATAGCGGTATCCCAGGGGTCTTCACCCGCAGGATATTGAAGAACTCTAAAATGACAGCCCCTTGGCGTTTGGATAGAGCATTCTTCTGTAGATTAAAAGGGAACTTATGCTGGATGATCTGCAGGAGGTCTAATTCATCACATAAGCAATGAACCAGGTAACCATGCAGGAAATCCCTGAGATCAGGGTATTGCACCATAGAAGCTTGGAGGACTTGGGTTGACAGGTGGGTCTCGCTCCTCTTCATCTCGGGGAGAAGGTAGCGAATATCAGGAGCAACCGAACCCCAGTAATAAGCCTGGGCATCTGTCGGCTTGAGCCTGTCTTCAATATAGTTGGCGATAACATAATGAGAATAAGGACCCATAATCGCGTTTGAATCCTGCACTGTCAAAATCTATCTGGTAGCAATCAAGTATATTATTTCCAAACATCTATTAGGAATAATATTTCCATATTTGTAACACGTTTCAACGTGTTTGTGTCATGCAACCCGCAATTCATTCGCGGGTGGGTACAGGTTAAAAATGTCTTTGCCCAGATCCAATATGTTTTTATGAGTATCCAGAATAATTCAAACATTTCATATAACTCAAATCCCAAAAAAATTCCCACTCCTACCCATTTTTTCCCTTCCTCTTACGTGAATTTAACAATTATCAGGTAAAACAAAAGAAATTGCAGGTGAAATAATGATCCAAAAACAATATTATACGAGAAATTCACCTGATCTTGAGAACCACGGAGGATGATATGACGGAAAACCAACCCATTGCCTTTAAGGCAGAAATTAAGCAGTTATTAAATATCTTGATCCACTCCCTCTACACTGAGCGGGAAATCTTCTTAAGAGAATTAATTTCCAACGCCTCGGACGCACTTACCCAGATGCAGTTCGTCGCCCTGACTAACCGCGATGTCCAAAACCCGGATGCCGAACTGGAAATCCACCTTGAGGTGGATGAAGATGAGAAGACCATCACCATCACGGACACCGGCATCGGCATGACTCAGGATGAGTTGGTACAGAACCTGGGCACCATCGCCCAATCCGGCGCTCGAGCCTTTCTCGAAGCGAGTAAAGAGGAAAAAGCCAACCTCGCTGACATTATTGGGCAGTTTGGGGTCGGATTTTACTCGGTATTCATGGTTGCTGATTCCGTGCGGGTAACCTCCCGCTCCTTCCAACCTGATGCCGAAGCCGCTACCTGGTTTGCCACCGGCGAAGATACCTTCACCGTCGGTCCTGCCGAGAAGGAAGAGCGCGGCACCACAATCGAGATCAAGCTGAAAGATGACGCAGAGGAGTTCGCCCATGAATTCAAGCTGCGCGATATCATCAAGCGTCACTCGGACTATGTGCCCTTCCCAATCTATGTCGGTGATTCCGAAGAGCAGGTCAACCGCCAGACCGCGATCTGGCGCCAAAACCCCCAGGACGTAAAGCAGGAGGAATATAACGAGTTTTATAAGCACCTCACCCTTGATTTTGAGGAACCGTTAGAGACCATTCACTACCGGGTGGATGCTCCTTTGCAGATGTATGCCTTGTTATACCTGCCCAATAAACCGGAACGTACCATGTTTTCTGCTCGTAAGGAGGACGGTCTGAAGCTTTATGTCCGCAAAGTCTTGATCCAGGAATACAACAAGGATTTACTACCACAGCATTACCGCTTCATCCAGGGCGTGGTCGACACCGAAGACCTGCCCTTGAATGTTTCCCGTGAAGCGATTCAATCTAGCCCAGTGATTGCCAAGCTGAAGCGAGTACTCACCAACCAGATCACCAACCACTTAAAGGAAATTGCAACAGAGAAGCCGGAGAATTACCAAAAATTCTGGGAGAATTTTGGTTTATTCATCAAGGAAGGGATCTCGACCGACCCCCTGGAAGCTGAGAACCTGTCACCTCTGGTCCGTTTCCACACCACCACTCACACCGAATCCTGGGTCACTTTCGACGACTATATCGAACGGATGAAGGAAGGACAGGAAAAGATATACTATATCCTGGGTGATGACCCGCATTCGGTCGCTCGCAGCCCACACCTCGATGTCTTCCGTGAGAACGGCTACGAGGTAATCACCCTGACCGACCCGATGGACTCATTCATGTTAATGGGCTTGCGAAAATATGGTGATTTCGACCTGCAAAATGTCGCTGCTGCGGATCTCAAACTGCCTGAGGAAAAGTCAGCAGAAAAAGAGCAGGAGGCTCCCGAAAAACTTCCCGATAAGGAGATTAAGAAGTTGATCAAGCGTTTTAAAGACCAGCTTGGGGATCGTGTCACCGATGTCCGAACCACCGATCGTTTGCGCAATTCCATCGCCCGTCTGGTCGATCCAGATGGGACCATGGGCCAAGAGATGCAGCGGGTTTACCGCATGGTCGACCGTGATTATGTCGTCCCCAAGAAAGTACTCGAGCTCAACCCCCGCCACCCGGTGATCAATCGTCTCAATGAACTCCCCAAGGAGGACGAACTGGGAGAGACCGTCATCGAGCAGATCTATGAAAGCGCCCTGCTGATTGAAGGCCTCCACCCCAACCCTGCCTCCATGCTCGACCGAATCCAGCTCCTG
>CAZTJD010000166.1:0-8054 GCA_964613985.1 uncultured Anaerolineales bacterium | reverse complement strand
ATATTAATTCCGACCCAATCTTTTTAACTAGCAAAACGCCAAGAACAAAAAGGAGAGCAATGTGGCTGAAATACCCTCCCTACAAACCCCCGGGCCTCTCATCGAAGATAAACAGGATTCTCTTGGAGAACGGTTAAGAATATTTCCATGGTGGTTCCTGGCGATCATCTTAATTGCAACCTGGGCTGCCTTTATTATTTTTGCCACCGATGTCATCTTCACTCTCTCTCCAAAAATTATCCCGGACCTGGACAGTGGTCAATTAACAGAAGACTTGATACAGGCATTCGAAGACAAGGACATTAGCTTAAGACACGCCACAGAGATTATTATTCAGCGTCCCGGTGAAAAATGGAAGCTGATCGATGGTCTAAATATTTTTTTCATCACCAAGGAAGACCAGACCTTAAGAGTCAAAACTCCTGGAAATTATGGGGAAGCTTTTAATTTTATTAAAATCGGCCTTTCGACAACTATTAAAACATCCCTCATTGCATATTGTATCGCGATCGTATTTGGCCTCATTGCTGGCTTAGGGCGCATATCAAACAATCTCTTATTTAAGAACCTTGCCAGGCTGTATGTCGAATTGATTCGCGGCATTCCAATGCTTGTTTTAATTTTCTTCATTGCCTTGGTAGGCGTTCCGTTGATCGTGGATGGCTTGAATGCACTCGGCGTCCGATTGTTAGATGCAGGTTTCGAAGCCCTTGCTGCGCCTTTAGAATTGATGAATAACCAGGCTATTTCCATGAATTCGAGGGCAGTCGTTGCCCTGGCTGTGACCTATGGTGCTTTCCTGGCGGAAATATTCCGGGCTGGCATCCAATCCATAACCAAAGGCCAGATGGAAGCAGCTCGTTCTCTAGGGATGAGTTATACCCAGGCGATGAGATATGTAATCCTCCCCCAGGCAATCCGCAATGTCTTACCTGCTTTAGGAAATGATTTTGTTGCTATGGTTAAAGATTCGTCCCTGGTCTCAGTCTTAGCAGTAAGAGATATCACCCAGGTTGCCAGGCTCTATGCCGGGGGGACCTTCCGTTTCAGGGAAGCTTATGTCACCCTTTCGGTAATGTATCTAACCATGACGGTCTTCCTCTCCCTACTTGTCCAGCTAATCGAAAGGCGGTTGCGAGCCAATGAGTAAACCTATGATAACTAGTCAAAATGAACGTACCGAGTTGGATGATATCATCATTGTTAAGGACCTTCACAAACACTTCGGAGATGTCAAAGCATTAAATGGGGTGAGTTTGACAGTAGGAAGGGGTAAAGTGGTGGTAGTGATCGGTCCCAGCGGTTCAGGGAAATCCACCATGCTGCGCTGTATCAACCATCTTGAAAAACCAACCAGCGGTGAAATCATCATCGATGGTGACACATTGACCGGTGACCAGAAACACCTCAATAAAATCCGGGCGGAAATTGGCATGGTTTTCCAACTGTTCAACCTGTTCCCACACCTGACAGCTTTAGAAAATATAACCCTGGCACAAAGAATCGTGCGAGGAAGATCCAAGGACGAGGCAATCGAAGTCGCCATACAACAACTCACCCGGGTGGGCATTCCAGAAAAATCCGATGTTTACCCTGGTAATCTATCCGGTGGACAACAGCAGCGAGTTGCGATCGCCCGAGCCCTCTCCATGAATCCCAAAATCATGCTCTTTGATGAGCCCACCAGCGCGCTGGACCCCGAGATGATCAAAGAAGTATTGGACGTGATGCTCGACCTGGCATCTGAAGGGATGACCATGGTCTGCGTGACGCACGAAATGGGATTCGCCAGGTCTGCCGCAGATGAGGTGATCTTTATGGATGAAGGACTGATCGTTGAGCATACAACCCCAACCGGTCTTTTCAACAATCCCCAACACGACCGGACAAAGCTATTCTTATCACAAATCCTTCATCATTAAATTATCTGCCTGCTATCTGGTAATTAAGAATCACCAAGCAATTAACCCACTATATTTAAAAATAAAAGGGGCTGTTAAAAATCAGGCAGCCTCTTTCACTTTTTCTGCTCAGGTTGAGTTTTGGTAATTAATTGGATCTAGGGTCACCACTTCAAGTCAGATTATTAGGTTTTTTTTTTTACCACGAGCCGTCGAATTTAATAATCTATCTCTAAGGACTGTCCTAAAAAATTACTGGATATTATGTCTGATATACGCCTGGCAGGAATTTCCTTCCTGCTTCAGTAATATACCATCTCCGAATTCCAAAAGAGAGGTTGGATTGTACCAACTCCTTATTTTCTAAATCGATCAGGTATCGCAAAGTATCATTGCGGCTGATGTACATTGTCGTTGCAATTCGTTCTTCATCAATCCCATCATTGACACTGATTAAAGCCAGGATATTCTGTCCTACGTCGTTGATGTACCCAATCTCTCTCGGAGTGATTTCGACATTGGTCAGCTCCTGTTCCTGGTTTCCAACAAACAACCTGGTCTCCAGGTCAATTTCAGCCATTTCATCCTCAAAGGTCTCCCAATTTTTATTCAATCTGTCAAGCATTTCAAAGCGAGGGATTCGAATCCTGGGGAAAATTGCTAATAAATCATCAAAAAGACTCTGGAATTCATTTTTATTGACAGAAAATGGTGGAAATAAAGTAAAAGGCTCTGAAAGTTCACTTAATTTCACCTCATGAAGAAGGATTCTTATGTTAAATTTATTAATTGATTTAGCAATTGCCCCTAATTCAAATTGCATCCAGGGTGATAAATGGTTGGAAGGATCGACACAGACAATGCAAAAGGTCACTTCGTTAAGTATTTGGATAAAGTCAGGGGACCAGCGAACCCCATCCAGGATATCCTCTGCAGAAATCCAGATCTCCAATCCTGGGGTGACCTTCCGCAACAAATCCCGCATCCGAAGAGCATATTTATAACTCGTTTGCCCTGCCCAACTGATATAAACCTGCATAAGACCCTCCATCATATGCTAAATCGAGTAGCATAATTTTAATATTCTTACTCACCGAGTCAAGGGATTTTTTTATCAATTCCCATTATATCAATCTTTAGCCACTTTTCGTACAGACTCATGAATCAAAATAGGCCTCTAATCAAGGCCTATTCCAAAATTTCCACAACAAGTGCGCTGGGAGGGGGTCGAACCCTCACGCCCTAGGGGCACATGGCCCTCAACCATGCCTGTCTGCCAGTTCCAGCACCAGCGCTCGAGCATCCGTATTATAATCAGGGGGTTGTAAATGTCAAGCAATTTCCTTGGAAGGAGTTTCTATAAGGAGAGATCGATGAAGATTGTATTAGATGCAATGGGAAGTGATAATTATCCCGATCCCGAAGTGCATGCCGCTGTCGAAGCCGCATCAAAATTTGGTGATGATATCCTTCTCGTAGGACAAGAAGAAGTATTGAAGCAAAAACTTTCCGTCTTAGAAGGTTCTGAAAAAGTGCAGATCATACACGCTCCCGAAGTTTTGGAGATGTCTGATAAACCATCTAGAACTGCTAAGGGGAAAGCATTGAATTCCATGGCTGTTGGTATGGATATGCTTAAAACAGGTGAGGCAGATGCCTTTGTCACTGCTGGTAACACCGGAGGCGCAATGGCAAACGGTCTTTTCAGGCTGGGTCGTATTCGTGGTGTCAAACGTCCAGCATTGACAGTCTTGCTACCAGTCATCACCGGGGATCATTGTGTTGTTCTAGATATTGGTGCAAACGCAGAGTGTAAACCAGAATATCTCCGCCAATTTGCAATCATGGGATCCTTGTATGCAGAAAAAGTTTTAGGGAAAACAAAACCACGAGTAGGGCTGCTTTCGAATGGTGAAGAGGCAGGAAAAGGGAATGACCTGGTAAAAGAGACTTATCCAATGCTGGCGGCATCCCATCTCAATTTCATAGGGAATGTTGAGCCAAAGGAATTATACGGAGGGGAAGCAGATGTGGTCGTAACGGATGGGTTTACAGGCAATGTACTGATTAAATCAAGTGAGGCCGTCTCTAAAATGCTGATCGAGATCATCCGCAAGGAATTAACCAGCAGCATACGGACAAGTATAGGTGCCTTACTGGCAAAACCAGCCTTCAATCATGTCAAAAAGATTATGGATCCTGGTGAAGTAGGCGCAGCACCGTTGCTGGGAATTGATGGCCTCATTTTCGTAGGTCATGGTCGCTCAGATGCACGAGCTATCGTAAGCGCGATCCGTGTCGCTCGTCAAGCCGTTAGCGCCAACCTGCTTACCTTCCTCCGGGAAGGGATACAGGTAAAATTATCCCGGTCAAATAAGGTGGTTTGAGTATGAAAGAATCCAGAGTCGTTGTGACTGGAATGGGTGCGATAACACCCTTAGGAAGCTCTGTCGATCTTTTTTGGGATGGATTGATAAATGGTCGTTCTGGTGTTCGCCGAATCACCCAATTCGATCCTGGCAATTTACCCTGCCAGATTGCTGGTGAAATTCCCGACTTCAACCCTAAGGAATATATGAAGTCCTCAGAAGCGCGTAGGTATGCCAGATCGAGCCAAATTGCCTTAGCTGCAGCTACCCAGGCAGTTCAAGATGCAGGTTTTGATGGAATAATGCCGAAACCAGAAAGGGCAGGAGTCATCTTTGGAACGGCAATGGGCGGCTTTGACCGATTAATTAATGGGATAGAACTGTATCATGAGAAAGGATTTGATCGAGTCAATCCTTTCGTTCTGCCAAGTGGGATTCCAAATATTGCAGCATACTTAATTTCTGAACGGTTTCAATGTTTGGGGCCAAATATGACCATCGTCACTGCCTGTGCTACCGGTACACAGACCCTCGGTGAAGCTGCTTCTATCCTTAAGCAAGGCCTGGCTGATGTTGTGATTGCTGGGGGAACAGAAGCCTTGGTCATGGAATACTCAATTGCAGGGTTTTCAGCCATGCGAGCTTTACCAGTGAATTTCAACCACAACCCTACAGCAGCATCCAGGCCATTCGATATTAATCGAGAAGGATTTGTTTTCTCTGAGGGAGCCGCTGCCATGGTCTTGGAAAGGCTGGAACATGCACTTGCAAGAAAGGCTCATATCTATGCAGAGGTTTTGGGATATGCTTCATCGTCAGATGGGTATCATATCGCTGCCCCACATCCAGATGGAATTGGTGCGGTAAGAACGATGAAATGGGCATTGAAGAATGCCGATGTTTCTCCAAGCCAAATTAATTATATTAACGCTCACGGTTCTTCAACCCCATTAAATGACATCGCTGAAACAAAGGCCATCAAGACCGTTTTTAAAGCGCATGCCAGGGATCTGCTGATCAATTCCACTAAATCGATGCTAGGACATCCCATGGGCGCTTCTGGAACCTTAGAAGCTATGGCTTGTGTCCTTTCGATAAAAAACAACATCATTCACCCAACTATTAACCTTGACGAACCCGACCCAGAATGTGACCTGGACTATATTCCTCACCAGGCGAGAGAAGTGAAGATTGACCTGGCGATGTCAAACTCATTCGGGCTGGGAGGTCAAAATGCCTGCATTATTATAAAGAGATATAAAGAATCTAGTCACTTTCCAGTTTCTTAGAATAGGAAGCCAATAGCACTGAGTGTCACGGAGATGTTTGAAAATGCGGATAAAATTAACGATTTTTTTGCAAAAAGAGCAATATTATCCTCCTTTTCCGCATATACCTTTGTCCAACTTGGAAGTGTTTGGTCATTAATAAAAAATAACAGATAGGAAAAAAAATGAAAATATATAAGGACGAGAAAAAAATAAAAAGAAACGCTCGAATCGGTAGTATTGTTACCCTGGTTTCCCTGGCAACCCTGGGAGGTGGGATGTACATCACTTTTACCCGCCCTGAACTTCTTTACATCTCTCTTCTTGCGCTTTTCCTGGGATTTGTCCTCTCTCAGGTCGGCATCTATTATACAAACCGTTGGGGACGTAAACCCCGACCGGATGAATTGCTCGACCAGGCATTAAAGGGTTTGGATTCTAGCTATTGCTTATTCCATTTTTGCACACCGGTTGCTCATTTATTGGTCGGTCCTGCGGGTATCTGGAATCTCGTCCCCAAAACCCAGCACGGAAGGATCACTTATGAAAAGAGCCGTTGGCGCCAAAAAGGAGGAGGGTTCCTACAAAGTTATTTACGACTTTTCGCTCAGGAAGGAATCGGACGTCCAGACCTGGAAATTGATACTGATATTGATCGTTTACAGAAATTCTTTACAAAACAATTTCCATCATTAGCGATTCCTAAAATTGAGACTGCGTTGGTGTTTTTCCATCCCGAGGTAGATATACAAGCAGATGACGCCCCTGTTCCAACCCTCTTTGGCAAGAAACTCAAAGAATATATCCGGAAAGTTGCCAAGTCTAATCCAATTTCTCAAGAGATCGTTGTAGCTATACAAGAAAAGTTGATTCAAGGGTTATAAATCCCTAATTACGTAGAATCAAACAACCCGGATGTTATGCCGGGTTGTTTGTAATTCTATTCTTTCTTTATATTCGAAAATAAACAGACAGGTTTGGGGCTTTTAGCTGTTGAGGAATTCCTCAAGGGCCTGCTTGCTGATTCGATAGGCATTGCCTAATTTCTTTGCCTTCAAGTCACCTGATTGAATTGCTGCTAAGACATCTTCTTCAGATACTTTAAGGAAACCTGCCGCCTCTGAAGGAGTCATAACATCCGGCATACCGCCACCAGCCCCACCTGGTCCACCTGATGGTTGTTGGGTACCTGCTGTTCCTTGAGCTCCAGTCATCCCTTGAAGAGATTGTGAGAGCACATTCCCAACTCCTAAACCAGCACCTATTCCAGCCGTCAAACCCGCCCCTCCACTGGGATTCTGAGCGGCATCCCGCATCGCGTCCGCAGCTTGAAGTTGGGTGTAAGTCTGCATATCCAACATACCCATCGCTCGTAACTCATCAGCCGATTTGTCAGATGGTTTAAGATTAGCAATCAAGAATGCCTTCAAAGTTAGGCCCAGAGACTGAAAATGATCTTGTGACTTAGCGCGAACACCAGAACTTAGCTCATTTACTAGCCCAATGAGCTCTAAAACGTTTTTACTCGCAGCAGTTTCACCGAGCAGATCGGTAAGATCGGATAATAAAACATCTCTCAAACGGTTCTCGATATCGCGAGTGCGGAAGATACCCTGAGCGCCAACGATTTGGGTTACAAATTGCTGGGCATCTGCCACCTGGAAGCTATAAGAACCAAATCCCTGAAGTAGAGCAATCCCCAGGCCAACTCCAGGATTCCGGACGATTATCGGTTGTGGTGTTCCCCATTTACGATCCACGAACTCACGCATGGAAACGAAATATACTTCCGCAGTAAAAGGGGTTCGGTTATTGAATGCTTTGCCGATAAAATCTATTAATAGGGGGATGTTTGCCGTTGCAATTGTATGCCTACCAGGACCAAAGACATCTAGCGCCTGTCCATCCCGGAAGAAAATTGCAGCTTGCGATTCTCGGACGATGACTTGTGATCCAATCCGAAAATCTCCAAATCCGGTTTCTGGAAAACGATGAACGATTTCCTCCTTCATTTCATCGGAATATTCTACAACATCAAAAATTCTAGCCATTACTTAACCTCCAAAGATAATTCTGCTATGATCCCTGTTTCATCACCTCAGCTCGGCGATTAAAAACAGTTAAACAATCCTGCGCTTTTGTGGTCAGATTTCGAATAGCCGCAGGTAATCCATCTGTTCCCATTGACGATTCTACATTATCAATGGCATGGCTGACATCATCAACCAAATCAAACATCGCATTATCATATTCGTAAATACGTGCTAACTCATCCTCATTTACCTTGACAGCATCAAAGAAACCTGAGTAACCATAAGAAGCACGCCTTACTTTGTCAATGAAAGTACGAAGTTTAATGGCACCTCTTTCAAGGTCATCCACGTAAATCAACTCACCCTGGTTGATGAAGTCTGTTTGTAATGAAGAGATCCGTCGCCATAGTTCTTCAAACCGTTCAGCAACCGTTTCTCGAAGGAGTTTATCAGCTGCCCTTCGATTGCTGCGTTCAATGTATC
>CAZTJD010000165.1:0-8203 GCA_964613985.1 uncultured Anaerolineales bacterium | reverse complement strand
CGATGTTTAGGAGATATTAACACGAAACAATCTTTTCATGGAATTGTAAGTCTCAATGTGATTGAACATTTAACCTCTCCCTGGATTGATTTGAATGAATTAAGGGAGGTATTAATTCCAGGTGGATGGTTATTTCTAGTGACACCAAATAGCAACGGATTAAATGCGAAAATTAACAGCTCTGGATGGCGAGAAGCAAAAAGAGAAGGACATCTCTATTTATTTAATCGTTCTTCCCTTACAAAAATTCTTTCTGATTGTGGATTTCATAAGATCCAATGGCTTCGTTGGTACTTTCCATATAATGATCGATTGATAACTAATATTAAGGATTGGATTTTACAAAACCTAAGGTTTGATGGGGAATTAAAATTTCTGGCTTATAAGCCAGCGGATTAATCTTTATCTACTTAAAATTATTCTATTGTGCTAAAACAAATTACCATACCTACAATCGGTTTGGATAACCGGGGTGGTACACGAATTCTTATTGAACTAGCAAATAGGCTGGTTCTACGTGGTTATAAAATTAAATTATTAGTTCCTTGCAATTCTAACCGTACCACTTTTTTTATCCATCCAGAGGTTTTCGTAAAATCGGTAGGTTTTCCAATACCACAGATTGAGGATTTTAGTTCAATTTTAAGAACGATGATGCTATATCCTCCACTTATAAAGTGGAGTGATGTTCTTATTGCGAACTATTATTTAACATCTTTCCCAGTGTGTTTTTCTAAATTATTTAATCACTCTTTGCTGGCAATATATTTCATCCAAGCATACGAGCCAATAACTTCCGGTGAGATGGAGAGAACATTTCCAAAGGTTAAGAAAAAGTTGGTGGAAATCACATACCGTTTACCTATGGAACAAGTAACAGTAGCAAATTGGCTTGCAGAACGCGTAGAGAAAATTAGTAAACATCACTTACATGTGATTCGACCTAGTATTGATCTGACTATTTTTAAACCGAGTAAGGAGTATTTATTGAGTAAGGGACTGACCGTATTAGCTTTTCCTTCGAGTGAAATTTTTAAAGGTTGGAATGATTTTACACAAGCAGTAAAAATTCTTGCGGATAAGTTCCCTTTATTAAGGGTGATAGCAGCCTCTCGGTTTCCATACAAATTACCTGCTGGTCCATATATTGACATTAATCCTAAAAATGATACTGAATTAGTAAAATTGTACCAATCATCTAACGTCTATGTACACCCAAGTTGGTGGGAGGCTTGTCCCCTTTCTCCACTAGAAGCTATGGCATGTGGCACTCCGGTGGTTGCAGCTCGTTCTGAAGGAATACTGGAATATGCTATTGATGGAGAAAATTGTTTATTGGCTCCACCAAAATCGCCAGAACTTTTGTCAGATGCTATTTCCCGAGTACTAAAAGACAAATTACTAAGAGGAAAACTTATTAGTGGTGGTTTTGAAACGGCACGTAGTTTTGCATGGCCACGGATGGCTGATGAATTTGTAAATTTAATAAACTCTATCCAGCCATAAAACTATAACGAAAACAATATCAATCAATTAATATGAGGATTATATTTATATCATTCCTTTATGAGCCATCACTCGGTGGGGGAGCTGCAAATTGTGTTTACTCTCTTTCTAAAGAATTTCATAAAAGGGGGATTGAGGTTGTCGTGATCACAAGTTCTAGTCGACAAAATGAAATTTCCGAAGAGAAGAAAGGAATTAAAATAATCCGTTTATTTCCTCGTAACATTTATTGGATTGTTGAAAAAGACAAGCAACCTGTGATAAAAAAGGTTATTTGGCAATTTGTGGATATTTGGAACCCGTTTGTATATAGGTCTATTCGCTCAATTTTAGAGACTGAAAAACCAGATTTGATCCATGTCCACAAACTTCGAGGATTATCTCCATCTGTTTGGAGTGCATCTAGTTCTATTAATACACCTAAACTCGTTCATACATGCCATGATTACGAACTCATAAGCCCAGAGGGTTGGCTAAACGGTAGGATCGGAAAATGGGCTGAAGATAGAGTGTTGGTAATGCGACCATACCAATTTCTTAGGGCTAATATGTCTTCGAAAGTTACCCATGCCTCTGCGCCTTCAAAATATGTCCTTAATAAGCATACTGAAATGGGCTTTTTTAAATCCGCCCATACCATGATAATACCGAATAGTCATGGATATAATGAAAGTGAATTATCTACTTTGCGTTCCGATAACAAAAGAAAGACTAGCCGGTCGTTGAGATTGCTATTTCTCGGAAGGTTGGTTCCAGAGAAAGGTATTATTGAATTATGTGAAGCCTTTTCTATGGGATCAAAATATTTTCCAGATATGATCCTTGATGTGGCTGGATGGGGAGTTTTAGAAGAAATGCTGAAGAAAAAATATGGGAGTTTCAGTAATATCAAATTCCACGGTTCTGTTTTTGGGGAAAAGAAAGAAGCCTTAATTAGAAATTCTGATTTACTGGTAGTTCCATCAACTGGACCAGAAAGTTTTGGGATAGTTATTGTTGAAGCCTATGCGTTTGGAAAACCAGTCATTGCTTCTCAAATTGGTGGAATTCCCGAGGTTGTAAGAGAAGGGGAGACGGGTTTTTTAGTCCCACCAGGTGATGTCAATGAATTAGCAAAGGTAATTCAGGAAGTTGCTCGTAATCCAGATATGTTAAAACCTATGAGCGAGGCATGTCTTGAAGAAGCCAGATCTTATTCTTCAAATAGAATAACAAATAAATACCTTGAATTTTATGAAAAGACCTGATCTATTCTTTTTTCAATAAAGTGTTTTGATTTCCAGAAAATTATTAACAGCGTTAAATTTCCGTCATACTGAACAAGTCCACAGTGCTCAAGTGCATTTTGTAATGAAGGAAACATTCCAGCTTTCCGCTCAAATCGCCATCCTCGGCGAAGCAGTTTCCTAGGAACTTCTGCCTACGTTTTATGGGAATGCCAAAACAATGACCTTTAGTTCTTTACCGCAACAAAACATTCTAGGAACTCGACTTAATGTGGTGACATTGCTAGAAGCCACAAACTTACTCGAAATTTGGGCTTCTCAGCGTAAATCTGGTTATATATGCCCGGCAACGGTTTATTCTGTGATGTCTGCATATCGATCAGAAACTTACAAGAAAATATTAAATAGTTCCTTGATGAATATACCTGATGGGATGCCGTTGGTTTGGGTATTAAGAATCTTTGGATATAAACCAACTCGAGTACACGGCCCTGATCTTATGCTGGCAGTTTGCTGCCGTAGTCCGAAAAATGATATCCGTCATTTTTTATTGGGAGGTGCAGAAGGGCAAGCTGAAGAAGTACGAAATGAATTATCAAGGATGTATCCAGGAATTGAAATCGTCGGAGCAATTTCATCACCAAGAGAAAATTGGTCAGAGTCGGATGATCTAGCAGTTGTCTCTCAAATCCAATCAAGTGGTGCCAACCTGGTATGGATTGGCATGGGTACGCCTTGGCAGGATGAGTGGGTATCGAGATTTTCGGCCGAGATTCAGGGTCCTGTCGTAGGTATAGGATCTGCATTTGATTTTATTTCTGGCCGCGTGCCATGGGCACCTGATTGGATTCAGCGTACCGGTCTTCAGTGGCTTTATCGATTAGCAAGGGAACCTCGTCGGCTGTGGCGACGCTACCTGATCAACAATCCACTATTCGTTTGGTTGGTGACTCTCCAACTTATCGGAATAAGAAAATACCCAATGAAATAAAAGTTCCTATTCATAACCCGTCTACAGGGAAGTGGAGCTACTATTTTTAAATTATCATTATGTTACGACGCTTTTCAGTAAACTTTGCTGTTTTCTCGATCCTGTTTGATATGCTGGTGGTGATCATCAGCATGCTGGTCTCGACTGAAATCAGGGAGTGGTTGAACTTCTTTGATTTCATCCAGCCCATCCCAGGCGAGGTTACCCTACCTTTACCGCTTTATTTCCTGTTCCCGATCCTCAGCATATTGGTCCTTGCTGCCTTCGATATCTATGACGGCAAGAAATACCTGCGGGTGGTGGATGAATTCGGTGCCCTGACTCTTTCCTGGATGATAACTTCGATCTCACTGGCTGGAATCCTATACTTTTCATTCCGTCAGGTCTCGAGAGCGATGTACTTGGTCTTCATCATCCTTGTTTATGGTTGCTTGCTGGCATGGCGTTCACTGGCGCGCCTGTATTTTAGATTGAGAAATGATCAGCGGGAGGACTCTCTCCGAAGAGTGTTAGTCATCGGTGCAGGACCTTTGGGTCAACGGGTACGAGAGGAGATGGTTCAGCAGTCGGTCGAGACACTGCGCATAGTCGGATTTCTGGATGAACAGGGACAGCTGAATATAAACCCTTCCAGCTTGCTGGGAAGTTTAGGGGAGGCTGAAAGGGTGGTCCTGGAGCACCATGTTACGGATGTGGTCATCGCTCTACCATATTCTGAGTACACCAACATGGCAAAAATCGTCTCTGACTTAGAAGGTCAGCCCGTGCGAATCTGGGTGGCGTTGGGCTTCTTTGACCTAGCACTTTACCGCTTGGGCATTGTTAGTGTGGCAGGTATCCCGATGTTGGATCTCAGGGCGCCAGCACTCAGTGAATACCAACTGTTGGCAAAACGCATTTTTGATCTCCTGGTGGGTACGATTGCCACGATCTTATGCCTGCCTTTGATGATAATTGCTGCGATACTGGTCTGGATTGAAGATCGCGGACCTGTCATCTTGAAGCAGAAGCGGGTTGGGGAGAACGGACGAATGTTTACAGTTTACAAATTCCGTACCATGGTCCCCAAGGCAGAAGCTTTGATCTATCAAGTTGAGCACCGAGACGAAAATGTTAACCCGATCCATAAATCCAATGATGATCCCAGAGTCACCAGGATTGGGAAAATCCTACGACGTACCAGTGTCGACGAGCTTCCTCAGCTTTTCAATGTGCTAGGTGGCACAATGAGCCTGGTCGGTCCACGACCAGAGCTCCCTTTCCTGGTGGAAGGCTACCAACCCTGGCAGCGCAAGCGTTTTTCTGTCCCTCCGGGGATTACTGGTTGGTGGCAGGTTATCGGTCGCAGCGACCGTCCCATGCACCTTCATACTGAAGATGACCTTTATTACATTCAGAACTACTCCATTTGGCTGGATATCCATATCATGGTTCGAACTATCTGGGTGGTTTTAATGGGGAAGGGAGCTTATTAAACCAGGAAACGAATAAGATGATTAGAAATCTGAAAATTTCCCTTGCCATAGAAAACGTATTGCTGATTTTCGCCTTACTCCTGGCGAATCGCCGCGCCCTGGTCTTCCAGGATTTTTATCTGAAGAAACCATTCACAGCAGGGCACCTTTGGATCGAATTGATTTTTTGGTTTCTCCTATTTGGATGGATGTTTTATTCAATTACCCGAAAGAAAGGTTGGATATCCTATGCGAAAGCATGGAAGGATAACTGGTTCCTGATACCCTTTCTTTCCCTTGCAGCACTATCTTTGTTATGGACGATTCATGTCGAAGCAAGCTTGTACCGGGTCATTGTCTTGATTTTATCAGTCTTTATCGCTGCTAATATCGGCATCCTCGTCGGGAGAGATAGATTTTTGACTATTACCGCCTGGTGCGGTGTGATCCTGATCCTGTCCAGTTATCTGCTAATATTCACGCTTCCCAATATAGGTAAGATGATGGGGCATCCCTACTATGGCGCCTGGCGAGGTGTTTTCTGGCACCGGAATTATCTAAGCACCATCATGGCATTCTTTGCATTCCTTTATCTCCTGCAACTTATCAAGTACTGGAAGCGAGCTTGGGTGAAGATGGTTTTTTATGGTGTGCTCTACCTGACTTCCTTGCCTCTGGTATTACTCAGCCGTTCGCTAACCGGGGTTGCGTTGCTGCTGGGGCTACACGGATTGGTCGCATTGCTTGCTTTATGGCAACACTTTAGGAAATCATTCAGACAGATTCATTATCAGTTATTAGGAATTGTATTCTTAGTTGGTATTCTCATTGGATTTTTCCGGATTGAACAAATCATTGATTTCTTGAACAAATCTGCCAGCTGGTCTGGTAGGCTGGTATTATGGAAATATCTGCTTACTAACCTGGTTCTCGAGCGACCCCTCTTTGGGTATGGATATGGTGCTATCTGGAACTTCCATGATTTCAGGGTCAATCTGGGGCAAACCATAAACTGGACCATGCCGGTTTTGATAGGAGACAACGGCTACCTGGATATTCTGCTGCATCTTGGGATTATTGGACTTATCCTTTTTCTTTCTATACTATTGATAGCAAGTATCCGTTTTTTGAGTGGTGGGATTGCTGGAGGATCTGTTTCAGCGTTTTTCCCTTTCCTCCTGGTAGTTTTCCTTATCGTCGCTAATATCAGCTTCAGCCTATTCCTTGAACTTGAAACTTTCTATTGGATAGTACTGGTGGCTCTTTTAATTAATAGATCATGTATATTTCAAGATAGTACCAGCATGGAAGATCCGTAAAGAGAAAACGCTCCCCCTGGAACTTTTCCGTTGTTTTTGTAGGAATTACATCACTTTCTGAATGACAGCATTAATCTCCTCATATTGGATTAAAACTACTGTTGTTTTTATTTTTTACGCGTTGCTGTGGTATCACAGAACCTTTGTTCACCCATTGCAAATCCTTGGTATCCAACTGAAAAGCAAGGTGAAAATAGCTGGTTTTTGGGATTTGTAGAGTATTCAGGACAAAATTCGCTGATGAAAAAGCTTCAAAACCGAATAAACCCTAAAGTCAGAAATTTCATTATTATTCTTATTTCAATTGTTACTGGAATTGCCCTCTTCTGGACCAACTTCCGGTACGTTCAAGAAAATCCGGACAATATTTTATTTCTTGATCAATGGGTGACTACAAGGACGTTTATTATTGAAGGCAGAAGTCCATACGATAATGTTATAGCACAAGATATCCAAGATCAATTTCATGATAATCAGAGACAAGTTTTGGATAAGATTCCCCAATCTGATTTACCTCTATATATAACTTTATTAATCACTCCCTTTTCAATGATTGGCGATTATGATCTGGCAAGTGGTTTGTGGATGACGATATTGGAAATCGCAATAATATCCATGGTTTGCTTATCTGTGCATATTGTGGGATGGCGTATTAGTTTATTGTTGTTACCAATATACCTAATATTTTCTATATTAACTTTCCATGGATTGTATGGAATCATCGATGGAAACATTGCAATCCTGGTAGCTTTATTCATTGTGTCTTGTTTCTACGCGATTCGTGATGAAAACAACCTTACAGCAGGTTTTTTTCTAGCTTTTTCGACGATAAGGCCAAAATTAACGATCTTACTCATTATTTATGTTCTGATTTGGGCGATAAGATCTCGCAAGTGGGCAATGGTGCGTTGGTTTTTTATTTGGTTGATCATATTTTTCTGTATGGGTATGATCTTTATACCGGATTGGCTCCTTCAAAATATAAGAGTTGTAGTTAGCAGCGACTTGTTTGGTTCTATAGGAACCTTGGGGAATATATTTACAGAATGGTTACCCGGGATCGGAAGTCAATTATATTGGCTCTATACGATAAGTCTCACTATTTTGTTGATTCTGGAATGGTGGCTCGTTAAAGTAAAGGAATATCGTCATTTTTTATGGACAGCCGCGCTAACCATGACAGTCAGTCAGTTGGTTGGATTTACAACTCATATTAGTGATTCAGTCTTATTGTTTTTCCCCCTCGTTTTAATTTTTTCTATTATTAATGATCGATATGAAAAATGGGGTTTTTGGATTGTCATTTCATTTATACTGATCATTCTAGTAGGTACATGGGCGTTAGCAATTGCCATACCAGGAAAGGCGGGTCAATTTTCGATTGCTACTATGCTTAATTTCCCATTTTATCTTTTTATTTTTCTGGGTCTTTACTGGGTACGTTGGTGGGTGATCAGATCACCCATGAGATTAATCTAGACACTTCTTGAAAGATTAGCTTATATTATCTGTCAGCTTATTTTTTCCTCAATTCGATCTCTAATTCCATATCCGTTATTCTTACTGGATACTCTTATCTTTCCCGTTGTCTACCTAGTAGTCTGTCCATCATTAATCTTCTATTCGTCAAAATGAGTGAAACGAAGCATCTCTCATATAGCACTAGAGATTCTTCAGTAGCAAAGAGCGCTACTTCAGAATGACATT
>CAZTJD010000164.1:1397-8245 GCA_964613985.1 uncultured Anaerolineales bacterium | reverse complement strand
CCCAGCATAATTTCTTCCTTAGCTCCAAATGGGGGTATTCTATCATCTTTCCAATTATCTGTAATGTTCTTAATTATTGTATTAATTTAGACAAATCTTCAAGGATGGCTCTAAATAGCAAATTAGCATGATCGCGAAGAAAATAATGGTTTCCTGGAAACATCCGTCTAATAAAATTTGTTGAAGTATGTACCTCCCATGACTGAAGTTCATCTTCTGTTACAGAATCATCTCCCAACCCCCCATAAGCGGAAATTGGACATGCTAATGGAAGGTCTGGATAGTACAGATAGGTTTCATAAACCCGGAAATCTGCTCTTAACAATGGCAAGAAAAATTCAAGTAAACCAGGGTCATTGAAAACTTCTTCTGGTGTACCTTCCATTTTCCTAAGAAATTCGATAAATTCACCACTTGAGAGTTCATGTACCGGAAAATTTTTCTCTAGCAAATGGGGAGCAGGAGAGGCCGCCACAATAATATGATTAGGTACAATATTGAATTTTTTCCTAATCAATCTAGCAAGTTCAAATGCTATTAGAGCTCCAAGACTGTAACCAAAGAAAACAAATGGGAGGTTAAATCCAGGTAACAAGACATCCGATAATTTTTCTACTAGGGGGAGTAATTCATCATAAATTGGTTCTTTAACCCTACTTTCTCTACCAGGGAGTTGCACAGGACATACTTCAACTTCTTCGGGTAAATATTCTGACCATAACCGAAACAATGAGGCACCTCCTCCAGCGTAAGGAAAACAAAATAGGCGCAACCTCGGGTTTGGAATCTGCCTCAGTTGACGAATCCAAGAATGGTACTCTAAATTTGGTGGTATCAGCACGGTTAAGTATCTCTCGCAGTCCTATCCAAACAGCCCTTCAAGATGTGTGCAAATGGCTCCACGTAGGGTTTTTTAAGCACAGCCACATGGTTTCCAGGGATCTTCTGAACAATCACTTCCCCTGTAGTTAGATTTTGCCAACCCATTGTTGGATCTATTAAGTCAGCTAGATCCTCTTCTGGTATATTTGCAGTGAAGAGGGTGATATCCCCATTATAATTCTTTGGCATATACCTTTGGGTCATTCGAACATCTTTACCTACTCGACCTATGACACGACTTACAGTTGGTAACTCAATCAACAATAAATCAGAATCTCTTGAGACAACATCTCCAATATCTGCCTTTGCTAATAAACTACGACGCATCGCAGATATCCAGAACCATTTCAGATAATCTTTTAGAGGTGGTTTGTCACTTTTCGAACCACGACTGTAAATTAATGTCTTCGGGGAAGAGAATTTTAAGAATAAACCATCCCGAGTAAAAGAAATAGCTACTTTTAATAAATTATAGAATTCTTTAATCAAGGGGGGAAGAGAGCGGAAAAATCGTAGAATGAGATGAAATCTACCAAACCTCATTCTTCCTTTTCCAACACCTCGTCTGGGTGGTTTAAGAAAAGCGGATTGTCGAGGTGCTTTGAAATCTATAATTCCCAGAAAGGTTACTTCTTCACCATGTTTAGTTAAATTTCGCGCCATTTCAAATGCCACCGCACCACCGCTTGACCAACCTGCAATAGAATACGGGCCGTGTGGTTGTACGATCTGCAACCCTTTACAATAATAAACTGCCAGATCTTCTAATCGATGAAATTTCACATCCATTCGTTTAGCATTTGGATATTGTACGCCATAAAGTGGTTGGTCATAACCCATATAAGAAACGAGATTATAATACGGAAAAACTATTCCCCCTGCAGGATGAACACAAAATAATGGCGTTTTTGTTCCAAGTGGTTGGATAGGTACAATTGCCGGGTGCGGTAACCTAGTATAATCGTTTTTGGTTTCTTTTGAAGCAGTCTGCTCCAGTTCGCCATCAGGCTGAATATTGCCAAAATTCTCGGCAACTGCCTCAGGATATTTCTGAAGTAAATAATCAGCTAACTTTGAAATCGTTTGAGCTTCAAATAATGCAGCTACATATATCGACTCGCCTAAAATTTCTTCCAATTGATTGATAAATACAGCCCCTCGAATTGAATCCCCTCCTAACTCAAAGAAATTGTCATAAATCCCTATTTGGTCAACTCGAATTATCTTTTGCCACATCTCAACCAGGATTTGCTCTAGTCGATTCCTAGGTTGAACATATTCAGATTCCCGTTCAACTTGAAGACTTTCTGGAATAGGTAACGCATTTCGGTCTACTTTTCCACTGGGTAATAAGGGTAAATGATCTAAAGTAACAAAAATGCCAGGGATCATATAACCCGGCAGTTTCTTAGCAAGATAATCTCGAAGAGTAGAAAAATCTATCTTACGTTCTTTTTCATGAATAATATATGCAACAAGACGCGGTTCTCCTGTATCATCTGAATGAGCCATTAACACTACTTCATGGATATCTGGATGTTGCTTCAAAGCCACTTCGATCTCACCCAGTTCGATTCTGAATCCCCGAATCTTAACCTGATCATCCTCGCGACCTAGAAAGTCGACTTTGCCGTCAGCCAGATACCTGGCGATATCCCCGGATCTATACAGCCGGTCACCGTGACCGAAAGGATTCGGGATAAAACGATCCGCTGTCAGACCCGGACGGTCAACATAACCTCTAGCAATCCCTACCCCCCCAAGGAATAACTCCCCAGCAACACCTATTGGCACTGGTTCTAAATTTTTATCTAGGATATATATCTGATGGTTTTGTATAGGTTTTCCAATAGGTGGTTTCTCTTTGCCATCTTCACATCTGGCAAAAGTTGCCCAAATTGTGTCTTCTGTGGGGCCATACAAGTTATAAAATTGTCGTCCATTTGCCCAATGCTCAACCAACTCAGCTGGACAGGCTTCACCTGCTACAGTAATCACTCTCAAAAATGGTAACTCAGTATCAGGTAGTACTTTTAAAGCCGAGGGAGGAAAGACAACTATTGTCGGTTTTAATGCCTGCATGAATTCAATTAGTTCTCGTCCAGGAAGCAGATCTTCTCGTTTTCCCAGGCAAAGAACTGCTCCTGAGCCTAAAGCCATTACGATTTCAAAGGTAGCTGCATCAAAACTAAGGGAGGAAAATTGGAGTATTCGATCTTCCGGAAATACTCCAAAAATAGATTGCTGGTTTGAGATCACGTTACACAATCCAATATGAGCAAGTTGGACACCTTTTGGAATTCCGGTTGATCCAGATGTGTAAATCATGTATGCCAGGTTCGTAGGAAGTATCGGAGCTTCCGGTGAATCTTGGCTATACTCATAAAATAAATTTCGATCTTGATCAATCAATACTATAGGAATATTCTGATTGGTGAATCGAGTCTTTAAATCCTCTTGTGTAACTAGAACTGCCACCTTCGCGTCTGATAACATATAAAACAACCGCTCATCAGGATATTCTGGATCCAGTGGTACATAAGCTCCTCCAGCTTTCCAGACCCCGAGTAAACTTACTATCAAATCTATCGTTCGTTCCAGGCATATGCCTACCAGAGATTCGAGACCAACACCCAGGGAATGTAGATAATGAGCAAATTGATTAGCACGGGCATTTAATTCTGCGTAAGTCAGGGATTCACTATAGAAAGTAACCGCTACCGCAGCTGGAGATCTTTCCACCCAATGTTCAATAATCTGGTGAACACAAATATCCGCCGGGAAAGGCATCCTGGTTTTATTCCATTCAATCAGAATCTGGTTTTTTTCGTTTGGTGAAAGGATCGCCAATTCATCAATCCTTTTCCCAGGAGCCTTCAGGATGCTTTCCAACAACACACAGTAGTGATCCACAAACCGTTCAATAGTTGAAGGGTCAAATAAATCAGTATTGTACTCAACACTCCCGTGGAGTGTATCTAACCCATCGTGAATTGTGAGAGTCAGGTCAAATTTTGTTGTTCCACTTTCAGCATCTAAAGGGATTAACGATAAACCCGGTAATGTCACTCGCTCTAAAGGCATATTATCTAGTGCAAACATGACCTGGAATAATGGCGAATGACTCATATCTCGTACTGGTCGCAACATTTCAACAAGTGCTTCAAAAGGCAAATCTTGATGAGCATAAGCACTTAATGTCACTTCTTTCATTTCCCTTAAAAAACTATTGAAGCTGGAATTCCCTGATAGATCTCCTCGCATAACCAGTGTATTCACAAAGAAACCAATTAAGTCTTCAATTTCATCTCGGGTACGGTTAGCAACTGGTGTTCCAACACTTATATCTGTCTGACCTGTATACCTATATAACAAAACCTGAAAAGCTGATAGTAAGATCATAAAAAGTGTGGCGTCTTCCAGTTGCGCGTATTCCCTTACAGCTCTTGAGAGGTCTAATGGGATTTCGAAAGAGAGGTGAGCTCCTCGAGAACTAAGCATAGCTGGGCGAGGTCGGTCAGTCGGTAGTTCTAGGCTTGAAGGAGAGTCAGCCAATTGTGATTTCCAATAATGCTGCTGTTTTTCCAGTATTTCTCCTTGCAACCATTCCCTCTGCCATAATGTGTAGTCAGTATATTGAATTGGAAGAGGGGGTAAGGGGGCTGGATCACCTGAAACAAAAGCCTGATAGAGCTTGGTAACCTCTCGTATGAGAATTCGCATCGACCAGCCATCAGAAATAATATGATGCATCGTTAAAAGGATGAAGTGTTCTTCAGAAGTCAAACGCAATATCTTCGTTCGTAACAAAGGTCCTTGTTCCAAATCAAATGGCTCACGAGCTTCCTCAATGATAATCTGTTGCGCCTTCACTTCCCGTTCTAGTGGATTTTCCTGACTCAGATCAATTAAAGGGATTGTAATCTTTAGTGAAGGAACGATAATCTGGACAGGTTCATCGCCCTTCAGTGTAATCGTTGTACGCAAAGTTTCGTGCCGGTGAACAATCTGATTCAAGCTTTTACGAAGAGCTTCGATATTTAGATCCCCGTCTACACGCAATGCGGTGGGAAGGTTATAAAATGCATTTCCAGGCAGTAATTGATCAAGGAACCAAAGTCGTCGTTGCGCAAAGGATAATGGTAAAACATCACCCCGTGCTTGTGGTGTAACTGGTGGAGATAAAGCAAGACTTTCGCTTAGTATTTCTCTCTGGATCACTTTGGATAATTCTCTTACCGTAGGTGACTTGAAAACATCACGTAAATCCAGTTCCAACTGGAAAGTTTTTCTAATTTTAGATAAAAGACTGGTAACCAATAAAGAATGTCCACCCAATTCAAAGAAATTATCATCGATGCCGATAGGTTTGGTTCCAAGTGTTGAAGCAAAAATACCTGCAAGGATCTCCTGATAGGGCGTTTGAGGCGCAATATATCTTGTTGCTAAACCTATTCGATCACCATCTATTGAAGAAAGTGCATCTCTATCTACCTTGCCACTTTCAGATAACGGAAAATCCGTTACCAGTTTGAAGAATGAAGGCACCATATAACCCGGAAGTTTTGAACTTAAAAAACCACGCAGATTAGTCACATCGAGCGTTTCTGCTTGTTCAGAAATCACATGCGCAATTAAATGCTTATCACCCGTCTCATCTTCCTGTGAAATAACAATCGCATTCTGAACAGATGGATGTTGATTCAGGATGGATTCTATTTCTTCTAGTTCAACCCGGAATCCACGTATCTTCACTTGGTTATCCGTCCGACCAAGAAATTCAATATTTCCATCAGGCAAATAACGAGTAAGATCTCCTGTCCTATAGAGTCTTATTGCCTCTTCACTTCCAAAGGTGTGGTAAACAAACTTTTCTTGTGTGAGTCCCGGTTGGTTTAGATATCCCCGGGCTAAACCGACTCCGGCAATGTAGAGTTCTCCTGGTACTCCAACTGGCATCGGGCGTAGGTGGTCATCCAGAATAAATGCCTTGATATTGTGGATAGGTCGACCAATAGGGACACTATTACTTTCCTTACTAACAGATCGGTAACAATCGTCAACGAGATAATATGTCGGTCCTACAGTCGCTTCCGTTGGGCCATAAGCATTGATCAAACGTCGCCCACTAGACCACTTTTGAATAATATCCCAAGTACAATTTTCCCCAGCTGATACCAGTGTCTTTAGGTTCGGCAATTCTGGCGATGGCATCAACTTCAATAGAGATGGGGGAAGCGTGACAATATTGATCCTTTCTTCATGTAGTAATTTTGTTAATTCTGGAGGTGAAGTTAGGATTTCTTGGGGAACAAGGAATAATGTTGCCCCACTTCCCAAAGTTGTAAAAATTTCTGAAACAGAGGCATCAAAACCTATCGATGCGAATTGCAATACCCTGTCACCTGCTTTGACTGAAAACGCCTCCCTTTGTGCCAGTATCAGGTTAACAAGCCCAATATGCTCTAGCATGACCCCTTTGGGCTCCCCAGTTGATCCTGAAGTGAATATGATATAGGCTAAATTACTGGGATTTACGTTACTGACTGTGTTTGTGGTTTCACAAACCCCGATTCCATCTACGGTTGATTTTTCATCGAGGAGAACAACTTTGGCACTACTCTCTGGTAGTTTATCGACTAAGCGAGTTTCAGATACTAAAACTGGTAACCGGGTACTTGCAACCATGGAGTTCAAGCGATCTATTGGGTAGCTGACATCTAGGGGAACATAAGCTCCACCAGCTTTCAAAACCCCTAATATCCCCACGATGAGAGATAAAGACCTTTCAAGGAATATTCCAACCAGAGTCTCTGGACCCACACCGAGGCTGAGTAAATAATGGGCGAATTGGTTAGCGTAAGTATTTAATTCCCGATAGGTTAACTTTTCTCCTTGGAATATCACAGCAATAGCATCTGGTGTTCGGTTAACCTGCTGCTCGAAAAGGTGATGAGCACATTGAT
>CAZTJD010000164.1:0-1297 GCA_964613985.1 uncultured Anaerolineales bacterium | reverse complement strand
GCTCTCTCACTGACACGAACATTTTCTATCTTTATACTGCGTTCATTACTTTGGCCTGAAGCCTCAAAAGGATAATTCTCAAATATCAAGATGCTATTAAAAATTGCTTCTCCGCTGGGTATATCACTCCATTCACGGATCTTCACCAATGGGCTAAATTCATATTCCCGTAATTCAACTTGATGGGCTTGCAAATCTTGAAGCCAGGAGATAGCTGAAGCTTCTGAAGGGATTTTGACCCGCATAGGTAAAGTATTGATGAACAATCCAATCATGGTATTGGACCCTGGCAGGTCGGGAGGACGACCAGAA
Organism: uncultured Anaerolineales bacterium; assembly: GCA_964613985.1. Classification (GTDB taxonomy): domain Bacteria; phylum Chloroflexota; class Anaerolineae; order Anaerolineales; family UBA11858; genus CAZTJD01. The sequence goes on along the minus strand of CAZTJD010000164.1, from coordinate 985 downwards.
ACTGTAACACCAAATAAAACCTCATCTTGGGAACTGTATCGGGCTAACAACATAGCCCATGCACCCAAGATAAATGTATTGATGGTCAGTTCATATTGTCTGGCTAGAGAAAGGATTTTTTGGGTAGTGTCAGAGTTGACGTAGATGGACTTTTCAACATGTTCACCATATTCAATAACTGCTGGGTGTTTACGTGCTACAAAAATAGGGGTGGGAGCGGTGAAACCACTCAAAGACTTTCGCCAGAATGATTCGGCTTTAGAAATATCTTGCTTTTTTATCCACTCAATATAATTCCGATATGGACGAGCTGGTTCAAGATTCAATTGGCTGCCTTGAGATAAGGCTTCATAAGTGGTAATTAATTCATTCAGTAACAGCGGCTGAGACCAACCATCTAGCAACGCATGATGATAACTCCAAACGAAATAATAAGTATTCTCACCTACCTGCATAAGTGATATCCTGATTAAAGGCGCTATGGCCAGGTTAAACCCCTTTACACGCTCAGCTTTTAAATACTCTTCCAACATCAATTCTTGTTCCTGGAGAGTTGATTCACGCCAGTCCAATAGCTCAAAAGGCAATTCCACCTGGTTGTGAACAACCTGGAGCATTTGATCAAGACTTTTCCAAACAAATGATGTTCTTAAAATTGAGTAGCGCTCGATAATCATTTTCCAGGCAATTTGAAACGACTGCACATCTACTTCCCCGTGAATAGTACAGGTCAATTGCTCAAAATAATATCTTTCATCCGGTTCATACAAACTATGAAATATCATCCCCTCTTGCATTGGAGAAAGTGGATAAACTGCTTCAATATTCTTATTACTTTTTCTAGTTTTTGTCATATCTCAAATTAACCAATAAGGTTACCATCAATTTCATCAAGGAGTGCTTCGATATCATCTGAATCCAACTCAACATCAGGGAAATCAGAAGGAGTATAACCACCAGCATCCGGGGATTGACAGTGCCTGAT
>CAZTJD010000163.1:3788-8372 GCA_964613985.1 uncultured Anaerolineales bacterium | reverse complement strand
ATCCTTCATTCCGCTGCGCTCCATTCAGGATGACGGTATTATTTCCATAAGATATCCTTACTTACCAATCATCAGGATTGTCATTCTGAGCGAAGCGAAGAATCTCGCACTCGTTGCCAGAGATCCTTCATTCCGCTGCGCTCCATTCAGGATGACGGTATTATTTCGGTAAGATATCCTTACTTACCAATCATCAGGACTGTCATTCTGAGCGAAGCGAAGAATCTCGCACTCGTTACCAGAGATCCTTCCTTCCGCTGCGCTCCATTCAGGATGACAGTACTATTCCCGTAAGAGATCCTATTCTGAACCACAAAACGGTCCATAATCCAACAACTCCAGATGGCTCAGAGCGCTATTTGCCGAGGGGTCCAGTACCAGATTGCATAGGTCAGGCCTTAATGCGACTAAGCGGATTCGCTGGTAAAGGGGGATGACGGGCAGGTCTTCCGCAAATATTGACTGAGCACGCTGGTGAGCTTGAACGTAAGTCTCGCTACCTGGAAGAGACAGGCGTGCATCTGAACAAGCAGTATCAAACGCCGGGTTGCTGTAGCCACTCAAGTTGCCGCCACCCCAACCCCTGGAAAATTCCGGATAGGGCCCTGGTATCTCATCGCTTACAAACAAAGTGCAGGATGGTTCTAAGGTGAGTTCCCAAGCAAATTGAGCCATATCAAACTTGCGCCCGAATAAAAGGCCATCCGGTCCCGGCTGCATCAGGGTATCCCAATCTTGTACCACGATTTCTGCCTCAATTCCGCAGGATGCCAGACCTTCTCGAACAATCTGGGCAGTCTGAGGCCGTTCGCCATCCGCTGGGACGAGGTAAGTAAATGTTAAGGGTGTATCTTCCGGGATTCCGGCGATCCCTTTAGCTATTCGCGATGTTTGGGGATCACCATCTAGATCCAACCATCCAGCAGCATCTAGAATCAGCCCCGCTTCTTCAGGATCATATTCGTACTGTCGCACATCCGGATCTACTAAGGGATGGTTGGACGGTACGTAGGTATCCAACAGAGGTGGAACGCCAAACAGCACATCGTCCAGGATCCGTTGTCGGTCGATACACATTGTCACCGCCTGCCTAATTTCAACCTGGCTGAAGATATCCAGGTGGTTCTCCTTGAGAGTATCGATCCCGAAAGCAGCGAGCTCCCAGGCATTGCCCAACTGAATGGATATCGATATCTTGCCTGATGACTGGTTCGCCTGGAGGCGGGGCAGGTGTTCCTCATACAGCAAGGAACGGTCAACCAGGTCGCATTCCCCTGCTAGCAGGGCATCAATCGCTTCATCCCCGTCTTCCATGAAACGATAGACCAGATAGTCAAAATGAGGCAGCCCCTCGGCTTTGCGGAAATAATTAGGATTGCGGCTCATGGTGATGTGATCGCCATCAATCCATTCCTCGATGATATATGGACCCCAACCGATTGGTTCCCGTGTAAACGTTTCAGAAGACATCAAAAAATTAAGATCAAAGCCATCCCACTGGTGTGCTGGTAAAGGGGAGAAGAACTTCGTAGAAACTGTTCCCAGGTATCCAGGGATGCCAGTCCATTCTACTGTTTGTTCATCCAGGGCAGTGTATGTATGGGTTACCTGCAAGACTTCCGGGGGAGTCTTGCCAAATAATGCTTCAAAGATTTCAAAAGCGTAGACTGAATCCGCTGCAGTTAGATTTTGCCCATCCGACCATTGGATACCTGGGAGTAGACTGAAATGTGCGACCATTGAATCCATCTGGACCGGGTCAATCCCTGTATAAGTCAAGGCACAAGTTGCATCCAGACAGCCACTAGGGCGGTATAACACCCCTTCACTCAGGCTGACCCAATTTCCCTGGGCATCGATAATCAGCTCACCAGGGTAGACCTCCATTTGCTTTAGGAAGACATCCCCATCATCAAGCGATGGGATCTTCTCCAAAATGACCGCGACAAGGGTGTAATTGACCATGTCATAGGGGCCATCATAAATCGCCTGTAGAACGCTTCGGGCAGCAGAGGATGTATCCATGTAAAGGAATAACGACGTTGGTTCCTGGCTGCAAATGGTCAGTATTCTCGGCGGTTCTGGGGTTGATGTCGGTTGAGTGGTCGGTAGAACCTCCGAAGTCGTTGAAGAGAAAATCAAATCCGTTACCAACGGAATTTCGGTTTCTGGGGTATGACAGGCTGTTAAGGTACCAATAAGCATTCCAACGAGGAGAACGATTATGAATTTTTTCATTGAACTATCCAGTATGGACAGTCTCCTTTGGTTTTATTTTGCAAACATGCCATTAGGATAATTCATACTCATCGCTCCTGGTAACAGTGAGTAATAAGGGGTTTTCCTGGAACTTTCAAGATACAGCTCAAGAAAATCATCATTAAGGGTCATAGAGATCAGGATTGCTATCTTCGACTTTTTGGGTGTTGAAGGCTTTCTCGACATCCCAGATGCTGCGTTTAATAGGTATGTTTTACAATCTGCAGGAGATTTGCTACGACCAACCCAATTCCTAAGAATGTGCTTTAAACTCAAATCCAGGATATCAGTCTCATCTTGATTTCTAGGTAAACTCATACTGCACCTCCCGGAGATCAAATCCTTTGGTTTCTAACTGCTGTTTTAAGACCCGACGAGCATAAAACAGGCGAGATTTTACAGTACCTAAAGGAATATCAAGAACTTCCGATATCTCCTGTATCGATAAGTCATTGATATAATATAGAACCACAACCATCCTGTGGGGAAGATCCAACCGGGTAATCGCCCGGCGAATATCTTCGAATTCTTCTTCCTTTTCAGTCAAATCAGAGGGAGAATGTTTTTTCCCGCCAGACAACCAGTTCGCAATATCCTCAAGAGGTCTGACTAAACGGTTATATCGTTTTACCCAGGTATAAGTTAAATTCATGGTAGTACGGTAGAGCCAGGGTTCTAGTGGGCGATCAGGATCAATTCGATCTGCGAAACGATGAACACGTAAGAACACATCCTGCAATAAGTCCCCAGCAGATTCGGGTTCACCAGTAACAGCCAGCGCGGTTCGATACACCAGCTGCTGGTGACGGTCATATAATTCCCCCAGAGCGTTCAGGCTACCTTCCTGAAGCTGTAGAATCAGCTCACGATCTGATGTCAATGTTTCTACCTCTCAAGTAGCTACAACTCATACTATATACTATTTAACCACATATTCGGTTCAAAATAAGTACAAATTTGCCAATTCTAGTTTTCGATCGGGATCGTGTCAATATTTTCTTTGATCGAAATGTGACTTTTTTAGAATTTCTTAATACAATGGATAAATTTGAGGAGGATAATCTCAGCTAGAAATAACATTCATTTCTTATCTTAAGAAGAAAATTGGGATAAAACAATGCCGATATCCTCACCACTTCTTATCTTTTCAACTGGAATGTGAAAGTGCCGAATAGATTCTTCCAGATCAGAAGACCCTGAAGGTCCGCCAAAAGAACCTGAATCTATTAAGACGACAATCGGTCGCAATCCAAGACGATAGACTTGATCAACACAGCCTGTTAGCTCTTGATTCACCGTAGGAGTAATTAAGATTAAGGTACTGCCTCGGGTGATATATCGGGCATGGGAGGATACCATACCGATGAATGGAACTTCACTTTCTGCCTGGAATAAAGCCAGACTCTGTAATATTTTCCCAAATTGGCGGAATCCCCGGTCCGGTGCTAAAACATTGATCACTTCACCATTTTCAACCAATCCTACAGCTCGGCCTTGCTCGATGTAGTACTTTGATAATGACGCAGCAATAATGACCAAGTATTCTTCTGTAGTCGGCGGCGTATCCACCTGGGAGAAGAATTCCACTAATGGCACACTTACCATCGTCTGCCAGATGAACGGCAAAGCTGCCTGTGCAATCCCCTCACCATCTAGAAAGAACCAAACTTCAGCTCGCGGATCTAACTCAAATTCTTTGACCATCAAACGATTCCGACGAGCGGTACTGACCCAATGGATCCGGTTCCAAGAATCCCCAGGTGCATATTCACGTACACCCGCAGCATTCGCTGTTACCTGAATTGTTTTCCGATGCAGGGCTTCTCCACCAGGCAATAATCCCAGTGGGTGTGGGAACGCTGCCACAGAGAATATCGAAGGATAAACTAAGAGTGAATTACGCGCAGGTACAACCATGCTTACCCGGAATAATCCAAATCCATCTCCTGAGATCAAGGTTGTGGGACCGAGAGAGAAAACACCCCGTTGTAGGAGGCGATGTCTGGAAAAATGAGTCCGGGTTTGTTTCCCTCCAATCAATGTAATTACCCTGGATCCCCCTGATCCTGGTAATTCCGAATCATCTTTAACTTCCATCCACAACACAGGGATCCGACTTGAATTCTTGATCTCGAATTGCTCACTAAAGACCTGACCTACTTGTGCTTTATCCACCAAGGAAACCCGCCTGGCCTGGATACCCTTCAAAGTCGATCGAGCCCAAAACCAACTGCTAGCAATAAGCAATCCCCAAAGATAAGACAAACGTAAAAATATAACTCTGCCTGAAAAAGCCCAACCAAGCAGGGAGAGAATCAACAATGC
>CAZTJD010000163.1:0-3778 GCA_964613985.1 uncultured Anaerolineales bacterium | reverse complement strand
ACAGCGAGGGAACGACTCACAGCAGCTCTTCAGGAATCAAGTCACCCCCAGGAACCGGAACCCTGTTCAATATTTCTAAAATAATATCTTCCGGGTTAATACTCCTGGTACGAGCCACTGGTCCAAGGATCAATCGATGAGTTAAAACCGGGATTACCAATGCTTTAATGTCATCAGGGAGCACAAATTTATTCCCCTTCATCGCGGCTCTCGCCTTACCAGCAGCAAATAAAGCCAGACTGCCGCGCGTGCTGGCTCCCAAATACACGTCAGGATGATCACGGGTCTGGCGGATAATTTCCACAATATAATCTTTCACAGGTTCCGAAACATAAACATCACGGACTTCATCTTGGGTCTGGATCAGGGAATCTGCAGAGACAACCTGGTTAATATCAGCTAAAGGATGATGGTGCTGTTGGCTGGTTAACACTTTGATTTCGTCCACTTTATCTGGGTATCCAAGTTGAAGTCGGAGTAAAAAACGATCTAATTGAGCTTCAGGGAGTGGGAAGGTTCCCTCGTATTCAATAGGATTCTGGGTTGCCAGGACCATAAACGGTCGAGGTAGAAGATGTGTTATCCCATCTACGGTCACCTGTCGTTCTTGCATAGCCTCAAGGAGCGAGGATTGGGTTTTGGGGGTTGCGCGATTAATCTCATCCGCCAAGACGATTTGAGCCATCACAGGTCCAGGACGAAACTCGAACTCCCGAGTGATCTGGTTGAAGATCGAAACCCCTGTCACATCACTGGGCAGCATGTCAGGTGTGAACTGGATACGCTTAAAATCACAACCTAAAGAGCGCGCCAAGCTACGGGCTAACATGGTCTTTCCGACTCCTGGCACATCATCGATCAGAACATGCCCCTGGCTCAACAAACCAATTAGGGCCAGTTCAATAGCGGCGCGCTTCCCAATAATCACCTTGGATATATTTTCAATCAGGCTAGTAGCAAAATTCTGAACTTGTGACATATTTACTCCTATTACTGCAATTTTTTTGGTAGCATTCTCCGTAACAATGCCAAATATGAGAGCTTGCGAATCAATCGCATGTTCGGCATTACCAACACCCAATTTCCAGGGTTGGGGCTATAGACCGAAGCCTGATATTCAATAACCAGATTTTGCACAGGAACAGCGGCCTCAGGAATGAATCGGGTTAATTTCACGCCACGTTCCATTGGGGTGTCAGCAGGAAGTGCGGGATGCCCAACGCGCTTAAGCGCCAGGTTGATTTCATGGAAGGCGCGATCAAGCGGCTGAAGGGAAGCCTGTCGCGCCCAACGCTTGATAAAAGCAGGCGTTGACAGGCCTAATCGCTGGATCCCGGTTTCCATCAACACAGCAGCTGGTGGAATATTTCTTCTTTTACGAACCCGCCACAGAACCAGAAAACTAATGAACACTGCAATGAATATAAGAATCTGCCAAGGAAGATCAATTATATGGGTTGAAACCAGATTCTCATCCACTGATTGGCTTCGTAAACGCTCAAACTCGCGTTCAAGGAGGAGAGCTCGCTTGTTAAAATTTTCCTCGAATTCGGGGTCGCCAATAGAAGCATCTTCCGGTTCAATCATGCCAGAAGCATGCACAACTTCCCGGTTGATCGGTCGTGTCAAGGGGGCTTGGGAAACAGTAGGCTCAAATTCCACCCAACCATATCCAGGGAAATAAACCTCCGGCCAACTGTGGGCATCCTTTTCAAGTACCTGATAGTATTCACGACCTTCGTTAGCCTTATCCAACCCATTCACAGGTTCATTAACTTTTTCTCCCTGGGCATAGCCAAAACTGATCCGCGACGGTATACCGGCTGCACGCAGTAAAATGACTTCCGCACTTGCATAGTAATTACAGAATCCTCGCCGAAGGTCAAATAGCAGCCAATCAACCAGATCCTGGGCTTCAGGAGCTGGCGGTACTGTGGGGCTGTATTCAATGTTCTCACGAAGCCAGATTGTAATCGCTGCGGCTTTATCATGAGGATTATCTTGCCCTTTGGTAATGAACTCTGCAAGTTCGATCACTCGGGATGATACTGTATCAGGTAATTGCAGGTAGCGATCAGTGATCCAGGAGGGATAATCCGTACCTGCCTGGCGTAATTCTTCAATTGTGAAATTTGCCAGGGCTGATAGGAGTTGATAGGACGATCCCGCCTTCAACTGGGGATCCGCATGAATAGCGAAGATATCAAGACTCCCATCTGGGGTATATGCAGCAACAATTTTATTGGGACGGCTTACCCAAATGGTTTCGACCGGTAAATATAGGGTTGATATCAATTCCTTAGTGGTTATTTCTATATCTGCCCTCCACCTTCCTGTGAAACCTGGTACGTTTAAATCAGCATCATCAGGGGGTGACACGATGGTTTCAGTCTGTGAGTCATGCCAGATTCCATCTGTATAGACGTCGTAAGAACGAGCACGCCAATAATAACGGACACCTGATGAGGGTCGAGAGGGGGCATTAACCACTAAGAAAAGATCATCCGACCTGGAATTCCCACGGCCCAGGTTGTGGGAATCATCATAATAACCACCGACCAGTTGTGCAGAGGGCTTTAGCGCGGCAAAGGCATTCTCAAAGTAAACATCAACTGCCTCCCAGGAACGAGAGATTTTAACCCAAGCTTCCTGGAAGGACGGAAAGGATTTCACTAAGATTGGTAACTGCCAGGCAATCAACACAAGCAGAAATGTGACGAAAAAAGTAACTCGCATGAAGTCAAAACGAACGAGATTCGGAACCTTTACATGGGATTGAGTCCAGTGAGATTCTCTCCCGACAATAAAAATCCGAGAGACCAAAATCAAAGCGAGGAAAAGATAGGTGGCAAGGTACCCTGCGTTCAATGAAGCTTCACTCCCGTAGATGTATATCAGGAGCGTCACTATTCCCATTGGAAGGATTGTCAACCATGGGTTGCGCTTACGAACCAGACTATAACCAGCATAAACGCTTAAAACCCAAAAAAGGATCGACATTAAGGTTAGAAAAAAAATGGGCGAATCTACAGGCTCACTCTCCACCAAGTGAATAATGGCTAAGTTTACGGTACTACCAACCTGTTCTAACCTGCTTATCCAGGGAACTCCTCCCCTTACTGAGAAGGCTAACTGCCAGGTTATGATAAAAAAACCATAGAGTGCTGTAAATAGTAGTAGAAGGATGTTCTTAAAGCGGCTGTATCCTAAAGCCACCCCTAAAATTGATCCTAGAAAAGTAATCGTTAATACAACATAAAGGGAATCAACCCACTTTGTTACAACCAGCTGATAAGCAGCTGTCATCAGCGCTAAGATCAATATTAAGGAAGCGAAAAGATCAAAGGTGCGCTTCGTGCCAGATAATGCGTGGGCTCTCAACATCCTTTATTATCCTAAATCCAAAGGTCTGAAATAGATCACAAGCAGGGTTGTTATTTTGAGTAAATCCACAGTGGAGTTTTACATCACTCAAGGTGAAATATACTTTGCTGGTGATTGCTAGAGGAAAAACGTGGAACAAAGTAATCTTTGTTTCGGAGGGTAGAGATTGCTTCGGCGGTAAGACTGCCTACTAAGAAACTTATCATTGTCATCGCGAGGAGAGACCTTCGCGACAAAGCGATCTCCAGTCCAAAGAGGAGACTGCTTCGCAAGAGCAGCTCGCAGTGACAGGTTCAGGTTGGTTTCCTTTTGAAAGAACGAAGCTTTCCATTGTGATTTACTACTAAGAAACTTATCATTGTCATCGCGAGGAGAGTCCTTCGCGACAAAGCGA
>CAZTJD010000162.1:0-8430 GCA_964613985.1 uncultured Anaerolineales bacterium | reverse complement strand
GAATTGCTAAAACTGCCGCTCTTCATTAATCGAATCATTCTAAATCTTCATCCTTGACAGATCACAAGCAGCCTGATCTACAGATCCACCAATCGCATATCCCCAATCACTCCTCCACAAAATAAATCGGGTTCGAGATCAATGCCGGTAGCAGCGGCAATCCTGGCACAAATCCCCGCCAGACTTCTACCCTCGCAAAACCTGGGGACTCCATGACATAGCTCCCAGCGTATCTCCCACCCGATTCCGCTTTAAAAACAGGCTCATTCCCCTGGGCAGTGACGACCTGCAAGACATCACCCGCTAGCAAATGGTCTACCGTAACTTGGAACTCTCGCAGGCTGGAAAAAGTCACGCTATCGCCCATCACCGCTCCTCCCGCCACCATCTCCAGGCTTGGCCCATCCGGAGCAAACACGACATAAGCATGCCCCTGCTTCAGCGCAGACAGGATATCCACCACGCTTGCTGAACTGGCAAAAACACAGGTGGTAGGACCTCCGGGAAAGATAAAGAGCTGGTCGCGGTGATAATCACTGCCACCACAGATTGGGACTTTTTTCCCCTCCAGCAGCAGTTGCTGCCACAATCCCATAGCCCTTAAGTTTGATTCCCGCATCGGCCCGTTCCAGACCTCCAGACAGTCAAAGGGCAGGGAATGGAGATCGAACTGGAAAGGGCACTCCTCCTCGAATGGATGGTTGATTGTGATCAGCGCACCCCTCTCCCTTGCCGTGGTAAACCGGTCCAACACCTCCTCAAAACTGCGGGCAAAATAAGGTTCATCATAAGGCCTATCCACCCCCAGGAAGTTTGCATGCCCCTGGAAGTGGGACCACTCAATCCCGGGGATAAGAGTCACTCCCGGGATTTGCGGCAGGCTTTCGGCTGAGACCATCTGGTTGTGGTCCGTAATCGCCAGGAAATCCAAGCCGTGCCTTATTGCGCGCTGACCCAGTTCTTCTACGCTGTGAACCCCATCAGAACCATACGTATGGACATGTAAATCTCCCTTCAAAAGCCGGCGGCATTTGGGTCTAAAACTCAGCTCGTAGAAAACCTTCACCCCAGCGTCTGCCACTTTATATGCCCCAACCAGGATCTGCCATTCGCCCGGGACCAGGTCACACAGCTGGTATCCCGGGGTGGCATGGGTTGAGTCGATCTCAATCTCGGTCTTGTTCGAACCGGAAGCGCCTACCTGTGTTCCATTGGGATGGATCAATCCCAGGTCGATGATATTGACCTCCTGACGTTGGGTGAAGCCCGCACTCTCCCCATCAAGGACCCTCTCTTGGTGACGTTCATAGCGATAGCTCAGAGAGAAGGTCTCGGTATCCGGCGGCATTTGGAACGGGAGGGTCAGGTACTGACCTTCCTGGTCTTTGCGGATGAAAATTTCAAGCTTCAGCACGTTTTCCATAAAGCAACCTCATTTCCCAATAGGCTTTTGGCTGTCCGTATTCGGGAGCAATGTCCCCTGTGTAAAGCAACATCCTCAGGACTCAGGGATTGGACCTAAAATGGCTTCCAAGAACCACCGCATCTGACGGTCCCAAAAGAACCAATCATGCGCGCCGTCTTCTTCATGGTAGGTTGAATGAATCCCCAACGACTGGCAGAGGGCATGGAAAGCACCGCTGAGTGGGTAAAGGTCCTCCTGGCAGCTGACGGAGATGTAAAGTTCTGGCAGGCAAGCTGCATCTTTAGCTGCCCCCTGTATCCAGAAGGTTGGGTCGTGCTCGCTGCCAACCAGTAGGTCCAGGTCACCGAACAACCAGGAGAACTCATCCTTGCGTGGATCATTCTCAGGGAGCAGGCTGAGTATAGCCATCGAAAGTACCCCCGAGAAACTGGCAGCAGCTGCATATCGGCTGGGAAAGAGCAAAGCAGCCTTGAACGCGCCATAGCCTCCCATCGAATTTCCAGCAATGAAAGTATCCTCTGGGCGAGGAGCAAGGTTGAAGACATCCAGCAAGTATTGCGGTAGTTCTTCAGTCAGGTAGCTGAAATATTTCTGTCCATTGGGCTGGTCGGTATAAAAACTGCGCCCGGCAGAGGGCATCACCACCACCAATCCGTATGCAGCTGCCAGGGTTTCAATGGAGGTGTAACGCTGCCAGGCGCTGGCATCATCACTCAGCCCATGCAGCAGGTAGAGGACTTTGCGTCTGGATACAGGCATGCCAGCCATCTTGCCAGGATCGGGTAGGATGATATTCAGAGGTAGATTGACTTGAATCGTTTCTGGTACATGGTCAATTCGAAGTAAAGCCACAATTTTCTCCTTATTTGATTGGGAAGGATTTGCGGGTTCTCGTCTTTGCGAGGAGCGCTCATTGCATTAGCCAAAGCCTTTGCAACGAAGCAATCTCCCCTTCCTTTGGCTGAAGATTGCTTCGCTCCACTACATTCTGCTCGAAATGACGATCAAAGTGACACCTCCACCAACCCCTCAAATCTTCGTCCTCGGCGAAGGAGTTGCATAGGAACGAAGAATAGGGACAAATCGCTCCCATAACCTGCGAAAGCCTTGTTTTCTGAACTACAGATCAGGATTCTGATTCGGAACGATCATCTCATCATTTTTTAGATCAGTTGCAACCTCCACTTCCTCATCAAAATGAATAAAGAATGAGAAAGTAAAACTGACCACCATCAGGATAGGCGGGAAGACGGTCAGTAAAAACCGAGCAGCCTGGTCGGGATGTGAACCGGGATTCAACCCGCTTTCAAAGCCAAAAAGGATGAAGACCAGGTAGAAAGCAGCACTGGTAAACAACCCGCTCAACCGGTTCATAAATCCAAGTGCATTGGCGATGATACCTTCTCGCCGTTGGCTATGCTTCTGAGTATCTTCATCCATGATCCTGGCAGCGATCAGGTCCATGGTTGTAATCACTCCGGCGAAGCCAAAGCCAACCAGGGCTGCGCAAACAATCGCAGAGACCAGAGAGTTTGCAAAGTAGAGTGGGATGAACGCCAGTGCCAGAGTGACTAAAGACGCCCTCCATACTGTCATCAAACCGATCCGCTTGACCAGTTGAGCCCAAATTGCCACACAGCCAATGGCAATCAGTAAAACCGCTGCGAATAAGAAAGTGGATTGGCTTTCGGAGAGTGCCAGGGCATATTTTACGAAGAAAGGCATCGATGCCAAGACAAGAGCCATTGCCGCACTGTAAAAAGCGTTCGCAAAACCAGCTACCCAAAACTTTCGGTTGGTAAACAGGTCTCGAATACTCTGCCATAGCTGGGGTTTTTTTTCATCCGGGTGAACTTCTGCCTCATGGCAAGAGAAGGTCATATACAAGATCACAACGCCACCCAAGATGCCGTAGAGGATAGCAGTCCAACTGTAGCCTATTGCCCCAGTAACCATTGGTGTTAGGGCAATGCTGATGATCATCGCCACCAGCTGGAAGGCTTGCCTCATCGCGTTGGCATTTGCCCGGCTGGCGTCATCGCGGAAAAGCTCCGGAAACAAAGCGGCATAATTGGCGTTGATGACAGAATCCATAGTCCCGGCCAGCATGTAGAACAGCATGCAGTAAGCCACTAGGGAATTCCCAGCCAGGAAATCTGGTGGACTATAGAAAGCAATGAAGGTCAGCACCAACAGCGGAGTTCCGATGGTCAGCCAGGGGCGCCGGCGGCCCCAGTGAGTCCTGGTCCGGTCCGAAAGGAACCCGTAAACCGGGTTATCCGCAGCGTCAATAAAAGTATATATTAGTAGCATCAGAGCGAATTGTGCGGTCGTAACCCCTAATTTATCCACATAGAAGATGGCGGCATAGGTTTTGAGCATATTGATCGGGATCGATGTGCCAAACATGCCGATGGCATAATTGAAGGATTTTGCACGCGGTTCTGACATGATTCTTTCCTCCTAAAATTGGGATGAATTTCTCACATGGGTCGTTGGACTTGTCCTTCCTTCCAGGGACATTATACATTGAAATCGTGTTCGTGAGGCCAGCCTGCGTCGTCTTGGGTTCGAGCCCATAAACGTCTACCTGCTGCACCGTCACGATTACCCGCCGGTAGAAGCCCCGTCGTTGTTGAAAATACTTGAAGACCTGGTGGATGCAGGAAAGATCTGCCTCCATAATTTGGATCCTTCTTGTTTACATCTACCCGACAACCTTTCTCTAGATATTGACGATTGATACACCTCCCATTCTGGCGTGGTAGAGTTCGTTGCACCCAAACCCACTCTGACAAAATCAATAGAATTGCCAAATGCACCGATTCTCTGCCATTCCCCATAGGGCAAATTTCCCAGTCCACCACCTACCGTATATAACTCACCCGAAAAACCTTTAACCGACCTCATATTACCAAATAAAATCCAAACAGAATTCTCTATATTCAGGTATACTTAGAATAAGTAATAAATATTTAGTATCTTTAATGAAGGAGCAAAAACATGGCAAAACTAATTGTTGTTGAAGGTATTGGCCCCGTTTATGCTGCAAAACTGGCGGATGCTGGTATCACCACCACTGCTAGCTTCTTGTACAAAGGCGCCACACCCAAAGGTCGCGACGAACTTGCTCAGGCTACCGGTATAAGCGGCACACTGATCCTGGAGTGGGTCAACCACTGCGATTTATTCCGGATCACTGGTGTGGGTGAAGAATACGCCGACCTGCTGGAAGAGGCTGGAGTGGACACCGTCCCCGAGTTAGCTCAACGCAATCCAGGGAATTTATACTCCAAGCTGGTGGAGACCAACAACAAGAAGGAACTTGTCCGCAGGATGCCCTCTGCAGCACAGGTTGCTGATTGGGTTGAAGAAGCAAAGACTCTTAAAAGGATAATAACCTACTAGGCTATTTTCCGACAAAACGGGGGCAAGAGAATAAATAAATATTTTTTGAGACGTTATTGGTCGATTCCAGTAGCGTCCCATTTATTTCCTACTGGTTAGCTAAGAAACTTGACTGGATCATCGTGAGTAGTGTCCCATACCGCAACTGAGGCTTTTGCGACGAAGCAATCTCCTCTTCCAAGCCGTAGGCTATCTCACTCCGTAAACTCCACTCGCAGCAAGGGTCCTTTGATTTCGAGTGAAACGAAGCAATATCTTCCCAAAGACCAGGAACTACCACTCTCCATAGACTCCGCTCGCAGCGATAGGAAAAAGCGTCCTAAATCCTCAGCAGGATCCTACTATTATATAAAAACACGGATTAGGATTATTTCTATTTTCCATCCCCTTTATTTAATTTATTTTTTTCTTCCAACTTTAGTTTTTATGTGCAAAAGAGCGCCATAAACGTACATTATGGCGCTCAATAAAATCGGGCTGGAATTCCTTGAATGCACTACTTAAGGATGAGAGGGAAATATACCTGGTAGCTTAAAGGCCCCAAGAACAGATCAATGATCACGGGATCGTGGTCAGAGGATCGGTAAGGATGTGGTTCAAATAAGTCTTCTGACTTGAATTCCGTATTGTAATCAATAACAGAAGGCTCATCAGCATTGATATGCCAGACATTTGTTTCAAACACCTGCCAGCTCATGGTTTGGGTTGCCAGGGCATGGTCTAACGTGCCGGAACCACCATCAAAGATGTAAGAGTAGGCGTAGGGTCCTATGTACTGATCAAGTAGGTTAATATAACCATGGTCTAGCAGCGCCATAACGGGGTCTTCCATGGCATAAGCGTTCAAATCCCCGATGATCAGGTAGTCCCCATCCCCGTAGCCAGTCGGGTTGGTATATAACCAAGCTGCTTCAACTATGGCACCATTTGTTCGGGTCAGGTTACAGTTCCCCTGTCCATCGCCGAGGTCTGGGTCTCCGATATCCTCACAGGAAGATCCTTTCGACTTCAGATGATTGACCACCACTGTGAAGGTCTCTCCTGAGACTTTATCCATAAAAGTTTGGGCTAAAGCTGGTCGATTCCTTGTATCTAGGTAGGTAGGGTCAATAGATGAATCCAAAATGGCGTAAGGACCAGCGGGGGTCACACGGTTTGTTTTATAGATTAATGCCACCCTGATCTCATCTGTACCGATAACGCCCGTATCGATAAAGTCGTAGGCTCTAATATTATATAAATCGTTCAATGATTCTACGAGATCCTCAACTGCGCTATTTGGTGTCAGATCATTTTCAATTTCCATCAAACCAAAAATGTCTGCGTTGATACGGTCCATTGCACTAACAATCTTCGTTATCTGGCGATCGTATTCCTCGAGTGTATCAGCACCTCTTGAAGTAGGGAATCCACCACCAAGTCCATCACCGTTAAATAAGTTTAAGACGTTAAAGCTGGCTACGCGTAAAATCCTTGGTTCTCTTACGGGATGATATACCCTGTAGTTAATTCGTTGCCAGGTTACATCTCCTAGTGGTTGCAACCGGTAATGTCGCGAGGTTGATTCCGCCGTTATCGGACCATAATCCATCAACCCTGTTAGCTCTTCGGTGATATCTCCTGCTCGCAAGGTGTCACTGATCCCAATATAGGGAATTGGATAGGGGTTCTGCCGTGTTGTGCCATCATCCAGGATCAACATACGGCGCAGGTTTTCATCCACAAGGTCCCACATCGCTGGGCTATCGGGTGGATAAATCTGAGTGGGCTGGTAAAGGCGCCCTTGCGCAGACAGCGTGACCTGCCCATATCGCCCTTGGAAGTAGTTCTGAGAAACTGTGAGAGGTTGCTGGATTTTTACTTTCATCCCCTCATAAGACTCGAAATCAGCATAGTCCTCTACGGGTAGATTCAGGGGTGACGCGGTTGCGAATACTTCATTGATAACTGCACAGATGGTGATATTGGTCAGGTTCTTAATCTCGGTCACTTCGTTGTACTCATCCACTGTACCCTGGAGCCGGACAACATCACCAAGACTCACATCAAGCGAGGGTGTGGCTTCATAAATAAAGACGCCTTCAGACGTACTCATCTCGCTGTCGATATCCGCATCTTCTTCCTGGAGATAAAAACCTCTCAGCTCATCTTCACCCTGGAAATCCCCTACGACGACGCCTTCGACGACCATGTTGGGTAAACCGTTCAATGGGCTTGCAAATCCATCACCCTGGACGTCATGGATAAATATCGCCGTTTCACCACAAGCGCTAAATTCACTAGCATAACAACCCAGGTGCCGGGAGCCGTCCACCATCGTCCCCGGTGAGAAAAGGGTGCCCCCCGAATCAGTTGCCAGGGAATGCTTCACGAAATCCCCGGACAAATCGGGGTCACGGGTCAGGGACTGGTTATCCCCTCCTTCCCCACCATAAGATACTGAGGCCTGGTTGAAGGTGCCATCGCTGATGGTGACCGTGTCGCCACCATTGTTCAACCCCATCTGTCCAGTACTGGCAACCTGCACCACAGCGTTCCCGAAAAACCCTGTGGGAGTCCCACCCCCAAACAAGACCAGGATGCAGCGAGCGGGGATTACAGTCCCAGCTGGAAATGTATGCCGTACACTATAACCATCAGATAGGGTCCACCCTGAAATATCCAGGTCGACACTGGCTAGGCTTACTAATTCTACGAATTCATCCTGAGAAGTTTCAACCACTCCATCACCATTTGCATCACCATTGACTGGATCTGGATCCGCGTTGAGTTCATTGATCAGGAGTACCTTCTGGATGATGTCGTTATCATCTCGTGGTTGGATCTTGTAAGCGCCAAAGGAATAATCCAACAAGCCCGTGACTGCGACCAGCTGGTCCCCATTCGTTGGGCTGTAGCTATAGCTTCCCTTATCATCCACAAGCACATCGCCACTGCCATCAGAAACAGCCCATTCCCCATATCCCAGATCATCATTAGTTACAACCACGTTCTGGACCTGTACCAGCACTCCCTCCCATTGTTCCTGGTTTACATCGATCGTGCTAAGCATTTCAGGACCAGGGATCGGGTTTCCACCGGATTCAATAGCAAGGGCATCGACTGGTTGGAACTGGGCAGAGATCAAGATAGTCGCCGCGATAAAAGGGACAAGAGCGAAAAGTGTTAAACGAATAGATCTTTTCACAAACATATTTCCTGAAGTAATTAAAATTTTAGCTATCTGACAATAAAGGTTTTGATTCGGAAATTTGCTAGAAGAGAGAATAATTTCTCTCTTATTTTTAAGTCAAGGGGTTTAGGATCCTGGAACCTTCAGGATTGATATCTATCCAGAGATCGACAGGCTGATCCTCAAAGAAAAACAAAAAAACCGATTCAAGACCGGCTTTTCTTTCAATTTTTTTGAGGTTTTCCAATCTAGATTTCCATTCATGTGCAGTTTCGACGGATACCCATAGAGTAATTCTAACATGATGTTAAACAGATACTCTTAAAAACTTCACTCAACCCGCTCCTTTTGGTAACTCCCTCCGCAGCAAGGTTAACGCAAACCCAAGGTTCATCATGAACAACCCGCTACCGATCAGGTAAAC
>CAZTJD010000161.1:0-8528 GCA_964613985.1 uncultured Anaerolineales bacterium | reverse complement strand
ATGCGTGTGCTCTGGCGCATCTCTTCTATGCGTACCAGGTAACGATCATAAACGTCACCATGGTATTGGACAGCAACGTCAAAAACAAAGCGATCATAGATGCCGTAAGGATCTGCCCGGCGAACATCATAGGGTACTCCGGAGGCGCGCAGCACCGGCCCGCAGGTTGAATAAGCAATGGCTTCCTCAGGGGTTAATACTCCGGTGCCTTCACACCGAGAACGGAGAATCTCATTCTCCGTCAAGTACTGATCATACTCTTCAATCCGACGTGGCAATCGCTCGAAAGCCAGGTCCCGGATCTTCTGGTAAATCCCATCAGGTAGATCTCGGGCAACGCCACCAAAGCGGTAGTAATTACACATCATGCGTGAACCAGCAACAGCCTCGAAGATGTCCAGGATCAGTTCGCGCTCCTCGAAGGCGTAAAGAAAACCGGTGAAATATACGCCCATGTCATTGGTAAAAGACCCGAGAGCCATCAAGTGGTTGGTGATCCTGTTCAGTTCAGCCATGATCACCCGCAGGTACTCGGCCCGTTCGGGTGGTGTTGCTCGGTTGCCAATTAACTTTTCCACCGCCATGACATAACCAAAATTGTTACTCATCGAAGAGAGGTAATCCAGGCGATCGGTATAAGGAATGTTCATAAGGTAGGTGTTTCGCTCCCCAATCTTTTCATGATTGCGGTGCAGATAGCCTATCACCGGACGGAGCTTGACTACTGTTTCCCCTTCCAGGGTGACTACCATCCTGAAAACACCATGGGTGGAGGGGTGCTGTGGTCCCATATTGATCACGATTTGATCGGTATCCAGGTCCGATTCCGTGGGGACATTCTGCATTCCCATATAGACCGCTTCCTCACCTTCGGGTGTCCAGGTCTCTGGGTTAAAATCCGCAGGATAAGCCACATTCTTACCCAAGGGATTGAGGCTTTCTGCACGGTGGACCATCGCTCCTTCCGGCCAGCGCGTCTCGAAAGGTTTTTTCTCTCCTTCGTAATAAGGTTCTTTCCAGTCTTTACGAAGGGGATGTCCATAGAAACCTTCCCACATCAAGATGCGGCGTAGATCGGGATGGTCCGAGAAACGGATGCCCAACAGGTCCCATGCCTCCCGTTCCTGCAACTCGACCCCCGGATAAACAGGAACAAGAGAAGGAACCACCGGGTTCTCTCGAGGTGTTTGGACTTTAAAGATCAGGGCAGACCCACCGGTGGATTTATAAGCATGATAGACAACTTCCATCATATTCTGGGGTAGATAATCCACCCCGGTGACCGAGGAAAGGTAGTCGTATCCATAAATATCCTTTATGGTTCGGGCAAAATCAAGCAGGGCATCCGCAGCTACAAGATACCCTTCATATCGATCCCGTTCGTCCCGTTTTACCGTCCCAGGGAAACGGCTTACAAGGTCAGTTTCAACAGCAAGGGCCAGGTGCGTCATGCATTTGCTCCGGTTGAGATGTTTTCAGTTTTTTCTTTTTCTGCAATCGTTGATTGGGTTGAGATTTCTTTAATTTTCTGGAAGTCTCGTGGATCCATCAGGTCTGGTCCCAAGATGGGTACCGGGATTTCGGGCAATGGCTCCTTCTTGTACCAACGCACGGACTTGATCGATTGAGATTCAATCATTTCATGCAGCTTCATCAAGCCAAAGAGTAGTGCCTGGGGTGTGGGGGGGCAGCCGGGAATATAAACATCGACCGGTAAGAATTGGTCGATTCCTGAAACCACGTTATACCCGTCTTTAAATGGTCCCCCTCCGCAAGCGCAAGCCCCCATGGCAACCACATATTTTGGTTCCGGCATCTGGTTGTAAAGTCGCACGACCTGTGGGACCATTTTCTTGGTCACGGTGCCAGAAATTAACAACAGGTCTGCCTGCCGGGGGCTGGGTCGCATGATCTCCATCCCAAAACGGGAAAAATCGAAGCGAGAAGTGGCTGCACAAATCATCTCAATCGCACAGCAAGCCAGGCCAAAAAACATAGGCCAGGTTGAGTAGTGGCGTCCCCAGTTATAGAGACGGTCCAGGGTAGTAATATTGACATTACTCTGTAGTTCAGGTGGGACATCATATCCCGGGGAATTCAGTTCATCAGACATAAACGAGTCTCTCCTGAGAAGTGGTTTTTGTTTTCGAACATTAGGAATTCATACTTCCAGGCAATTATACCTTCCAAAAATTGGACGTCAACGTTTATTTAAAATGATCTATATTGTTTTAATTCAGGAATAAGGATATAATCCAGCCATGCAATATACCCGCAGACAGATCATCGAGTATTTAAAGAACGAGCATGTGGCAACAGTACCCGAACTCAGCCAGCGATTGAACCTGACCATCACCAATATCCGCCACCATGTCAAGGAACTTGAAAGCCAAAATATCCTGCAGGAGATGGGTAAAATTCCAACCCAAGGTCGTGGACGACCCACAAAACAATATGGCCTCGCAGTAGGTGCTTTAGAACATAACACATTCGACCTGGCCACGGCATTACTGAAGGTGTTGATTAATCAAACACTCCCCGTCACATTTACCAACCAAGATAAGTACCTCTTGATTGCGGATGAACTACTCATGACCTATCAGCGTCATCCCAATCCAATCTATCGCCTAAACCAGGCGATTGCCTGGTTAAACCAACATAACTATCGTGCCAGATGGGAGGCTTCAATCATTGGTCCCAGGTTGATTCTCGAGCATTGTCCTTACCGCGCTGTCCAGGACCAATTCCCAGATCTATGCTCGTTGAGTATTGCCTTACTGGTCAGGTTGATCGGTGTGGAACATAACCAAATTACTTTTCGACAACTCACTATACCAGGTTCGACCCAATGTCTCTTTGACATAAGGCAAGTTCTTCCTTCTTAGACGAATCCTGCTGATTTTCGTTATTGCGAATGAAATGAAGCAATCTCTGGGGCGAAAATTTTGGCTTCAGCCTGTTTTACGTATTGGGGAAAGTCTCATCTACCAGTTTCACCGAACTGGTCACCATCAGCCACGCCAATCCCCAATTCTTGCTCTAAATTTACAATTTCGCGCAGCGTTTCCAGGGAGGCCTGGGCATCCTCCTCATTGATCAGGCTGATGGCAAAACCGACATGGATGACGGTGTAATCGCCAACCTGGGCTTCCGGAACATACTCCAGGCAGGCTTCCCTCACTACACCCCCAAAATCGACCTTGCCCATTTTCAAGCTGCCGGCTTCATAGATTTCGATGATCTTTCCAGGGACACCTAAGCACATATTAAACTCCCATTAAACGACCGCAAATACTGCTGCCAGATTCTCGACCCTTACCCCTGGGGATTCCACTGCCCGCTCCTGGTAAAATGCCTGAATCGTCCTCGTGAGATCATCAAACTCGGCAGGGGCACCCTCCAGGGTCTGCTCTAGTTCAGGCAAGGCGCTGGATGGATAGAAGAAGAAATCCCCGGAGAGATGCACGTCGTGCAGCAAACCATCCTCGACAACGGCATTGGCTCGCACCAGGCCGCCTGGTAGCTTGACAACTTTCTGGATGACAGAAACGCCATCGCGGATTTTGACTTGTTTTTCATCTGGACGGCGGCGGTCGTTGGCAAAGAGCCATTGGCCGGTGTTCATTTCGGCGATGAGTTCATCTGCTCTGGCAAGCAACTCCCCATCCAGGGTCTTTGGATGCAACTCCCCCAACAGGGGGCGGTAAGCCTCAACCAGCGCGGCAGCCAAGTCAGTTTTTAGTGGAGTCAAGCCAGTTTCTCGCCGGATGGTACTCAGGTTTTCGGTGAGTGTTTTATGAACTTTATCGCGGAACTTTTCATCGGGCACACGCAGGCACTTGACCATCATCTCATAATTGAAATCTACGATGATGTTGCCCACCAGGATGGTCATGCCTTCGATTTCAGCCGCCCCGTTGCCAGAGACTTTACGCCCGTTGGCGATGATGTCGTTGACTGGCTTGAAGGCTGCATCTACGCCAAATTGCCGGTAAACATCGACCACAGGCTGCAAAAACTGCCGGTAGAAGTCGCCCTTATCGCTGGGGACACTCAGGTGATCGCTGCGGATAACGATCTGATAGAATAGCTGCTCGCCATCCAGGTAAACCGCGCCGCCGCCAACTTCTCGCCGAAAAACAGGAATATCGTGGGCTCGGACGAAAGCCAGGTCAATTTCTTGTTCAGCATCCTGATGACAGCCAATGCAGACATAAGGCGAATCCGGGCGCAGAATAAACAAGGCTTCGCGTCCCAAATAAGCCGCAGCGTGGTAAAGAGCCTGACTGTGCTGCCATGAGACTAGGTCGAGGTAATAATAATCCATAAGCGCTCCGTTGCAGGTGCAGATCGAAATCTCAGCGTTCAATTTGCAGTGGAATGATGTTCCATTTTCGAAGTGTAGAAATAGCGCGCTCGACAATGTCCGGTAGGATGGCTTCGATGGTCGGGCTTATGCCCACACCGATGGATAGGTCAGCCGGCTGCGCGCCGATCAGGAGTAGATACTCAGGGAATTTATCGCGAATCTTTGCCAGACCAAGGACTTCCTGAAAGGTGACCTGATGGTCGGACATTTTGATACCGCGAAACAAGGGAATTTCGTCTTTGTCGAGTTCGACCACCGTTCCCGGTGGCGCCCCCACATTGACGGCATCCAACACTAAAAGGTGACTGGCTTGCTCCACCAGGGGGAGCAGGTTCAATCCCAGGGTACCGCCATCCAGGATTTCAAGTTGCTCCTGTTCCCCAAGACAGGTACGCAAGTCTTCCAGGACGTGGACACCCAACCCTTCATCGGTGTTGAGGGTATTTCCAATGCCGAGCACGATTTTTCGATTTGCCATAACAATAAAGGGAACACGGATTTCACAGACAATAAAATTTTTTTATCCGCTCAATCCGTGTCCCGATTTAATTTTAGAAGGACCAATCAGCGAACAAGCCCGACTGCCACTCAAGTAATACACACATTCAGGCCAGTCGCTACCTCACCGATCTCATTACCTTCGGCATCAACCATGTGGATGGCGCAGGCCATGCAGGGGTCGAAGGAGTGGATCGTGCGCAGGATTTCCAGCGGCCATTCGGGTTTTGCCAGGGGCGTATTCACCAGGGAGGCTTCATACGGGCCAGGCGCGCCGCTAGGATCACGTGGCGAAGCGTTCCAGGTGGTAGGGACGACCATCTGGTAATTCGAGAGCTTGCCGTTTTCGATCACGCACCAGTGACCCAGTGCACCGCGCGGTGCTTCCATATAGCCAAAGCCTTTAGCCTTTTTCGGCCAGGAGCTGGGTTCCCATTTCTCACCTGCGAAAGTGTCGGTGTCGCCAGCCTTTATGGTTTCGATCAGCTCGTTGTAGTAGCCCAGCATGGCGTCGACGAAGACCTTGGTTTCGATGGCGCGGGCGGCGGTGCGTCCGAGGGTCGAGAAGACCGCCTCGATCGGCGCTGACAGGGTTTTCAACACCTGGTTGGTCAGTTCCTGAGTTTGCTCGTGCCCGGTGGCGTACATCGCCAGGACGCGGGCTAATGGGCCAACTTCCATGGGATTGTCGTTCCAACGCGGGGCTTTGAGCCAGGAATATTTCTGTTCTACTTCAAGATAATCATAAGGTGGCTGAGGACCGGTAAATTTAAAGGCTGTCTCGCCTTCCCAGGGGTGTAAGCCGGTATTGTCACCCTTGCTGTATTCGTACCAGGAATGGGTCACGTACTCTTTCATGAGTTCGAAATCACGCGGATCGGGTTCCTGTATGTTAGTTAAGTCGCGACCCACGATGACGGCGCGCGGCACCAGGAATTGGGAGATGTCGCTGTTGTCGGTACCGGGGAACTCGCCCCAGGTCAGGAAGTTGCCAAGCCCTTCTCCGAGGGACGCGTAATCCAGGTAGTAAGGAGCAATCGCCAGCAGGTCGGGGAGATAAACCTGGTCGACAAATTCAATCATACACATGATCGAATCTTTAATGATCGAGAGACGCTCTGCGTTGAGAGCTGTATCGCTGTTAAGATCAATCGGCATAGGTACGCCGCCAACCACGAAGTTGGGATGAGGATTCTTACCGCCAAAGATGGTGTGAATCTTGGTTACATGTGACTGCCAATCGAGAGCTTCCAGGTAGTGGGCGGTTGCTAGCAGGTTGATTTCAGGAGGCAGCTTGTATGCTGGATGTCCCCAGTAGGCATTGGCAAACAGCGAGAGCTGACCGCTGTCCACAATGCCCTGCACTTTGCTCTGTATATCAGCAAAATAGCCGGCTGAGGCATTATGCCAGGGCGAAATAGATTGCTGAATTTTGGCTGTCTCTGCCGGGTCAGCGCTAAGAGCCGAAACCACATCCACCCAGTCTAGGGCGTGCAGGTGATAGAAGTGCATTACATGATCATGCACGAACTGCTGAGCGATCATCAGGTTGCGGATCAGGTTGGCTGCTTTGGGGATTTTGATCCCTAAGGCGTCCTCTACTGAGCGGATGGAGGCGAAGGAGTGTACTGTAGTACAAACACCACAGGCGCGCTGCGTGAAAGCCCAGGCTTCACGCGGATCGCGTCCCTTCAGGATGATCTCGATACCGCGCACCATCGTGCCTGATGAATACGCCTGGGTGATCTTGTTACTGGCATCCACTTCAGCTTCGATACGCAGGTGGCCTTCAATCCGGGTAATTGGGTCTATAACTATTCTTTGGGCCATGTTTCTCTCCTATTGCTCACGAAGCCAGGCAAGGGCTTCTTCTTCCGATTTGAAATAGCGTACCTCACGGGTGTAGTAGCTATCCGGAAGTTCGAGAACCGCAGGGTTAATTTCCGCGCCAAAGATCGCCGTAGTAGGCATCATCGGGCGAAAGAGCTTCATATATTTCGAACATTCTTCACCGCTGGATCCGGTCAAATCCACCAGCAGTTTACCGCCGTAAGAATGAAAGAAATCGGCCAGCGACTGTACTGTTTCGTGAGTGAATTCCCCGGTGTGTCGACAGCGCATGATGCCTCTTTCGACAGGTGTAATCGTAAATGCTACCGTCATCATCATAATCCTCCTAATCTACCAGTGCATCGGCAACCATTTGAGATAAACCGGCTACCTTGACACCCAAATTGAAGTGCTGCACGCAATCGGTGAATTGCAAGCGGCAGTTAGAACAGGCCATCACAACGGTTTCGGCACCAACTTCTTCCATCTGGTCAATCTTGAGCTGGAAAGCTGCATAGCGTATCGGGTCGGCCTCTTTGATGGCAATCACACCTCCACCGCCGCCACAGCAAATAGCTTGTTCTTTGTTGGGGGTCATCTCTTTGAATGAGTCCGGGGCCAACACTTTTAGCACATCGCGCGGTTCCTGGATATGGCCACCTAAACGCTGAATCTTGCAAGCATCGTGGAAGGTGATGGTGCCATTGTTTAGCGAGCCTTCTTTAATTTTGATGCGCCCGTTCTTAACATACTCGCCCAGCAGGTGGGTAATATGGGTGATCTCCAGGTTTTTGGGTACATCGGTGATGTTGTAGGCTGTCCAACGCAGGGCCTCATAAGCGTGGCCGCATTCGGTAACCACAATCCGCTTAACGCCCATCTCAGCCGCGTGATCCAGCACCCGGCGCAGCAAGATCACCGTATGTTTGCGGCTGCCTTCGTAAAAACCGAAGTTAACCACCTCACGGGCTTTACTGCTCGTGGTCCAGTTTTCACCGGCAGCGTTGAGGATTTTGGCGATGGCGGCCAGGTTCTGGGGGAATTTCATAATCTCGATGGAGGAGAAGACCACAAGGGTATCAGCGCCTTCTTTATCCAGAGGAATATCTACATCCCAATCGTCAGTCACCCAATTCAGGCGGTCGTTAAAAACTTTGTCAGTCACGCTGAGGGGGCTGCCCTCCTTGATTTGTAGTTCTACCGCAGCTTCCAAGTCAGCAGGCACTACACCCGCTTCGGCTAGCCCAGAGCGCACATCGTGGATCAGGCTGCCCAGGTCAATTCCCATCGGACAGACCAACGAACACCTATCACAGACCGTACAGGCTTCATAGACGTATTTGCTCCAATCGAGCAAATCCTGATCACTGATTGGTTTATCAATCCTCAGGGCAACTTTCACTCGTCCGCTGCCGGTGAAGCGTTGCTCGTAAGCCCGGCGTAGGAGTTCGATTTTCCAAACCGGGGCATATTCAGGTACGCCGGTAGCCTGGTAAAAATGACAGGCTTCAGCGCACATACCACAGCGGGTGCAGGCTTCCATTTGGGAGGCTGCCCAACCGCCAGTCTCTTTTACAAAGGTATTTATAGCTGTTTGGGTAGACATCAATTGCCTCCTATGGGGATACTTGCCGCTTACCGAATTCTGTGCCGTGGATGACCCGTGCGAAGAAATAAAACATAAAGTGCGAGATGCGGCTGAGCGGGATCCAGATCAACAACAAATCCACAAAAAGCATGTGCACTCCGAACATGATCTCGTAGGGTGGACCCATGTGATGGGTCAGCATGTAACCTGTGATCATGGGCATGAAGACGAACAGCCAGGCCA
>CAZTJD010000160.1:0-8573 GCA_964613985.1 uncultured Anaerolineales bacterium | reverse complement strand
AACTGTGGAAAAACTTTCATTACAGTATATCGAGGGGAAAGAAGCGGGAGACCTGATGAGCCGGTTGGTCAATGATATCGGGGCGATCAACTCCTTCTTCAGCCAGGGATTAGCCCAGTTTGTTGGCGCTGCTTTTTCCCTGGTTGGAGTGGTTGCTGCCATGTTAGCTTTACAATGGCAATTGGGACTGGCCGTATTTGCCATTGTCCCTTTCATGTATTTAGTTACGAATAAGTTTTCCAAGATGGCTCGTCGAGCATTTCGCAAAACCCGAAAAACAATTGGCGATGTCTCCGCTGGATTACAGGAAGAATTAGATGGGGTAAAGATCTCCCAAGCCTTTAGCCGAGAGGATATGAACATTCAACGGTTTGCAGATCGAAATGCCGCTAATAGGGATGCTAATATCAGTGCAAACATGATCACTTCCGCTTTTATGCCCACCGTAAATGTGCTCAGTACCATTGATGTAGCCATTGTTGCCGGGTTTGGAGGTTATCTGGCGATCCAGGGTATGATTACCGTAGGTGTGGTGATCGCCTTTATGCAATATGTCCAGAATTTCTTCCGTCCGCTAATGACGATATCCCAGCTCTGGACCACGGCTCAGTCCGGATTTGCTGCTGCCGAACGAGTCTTTGAGCTTGTCGATACCGTGCCGGTTATCCAGGATAAACCAGATGCGATCGAGATGCCGCGCCTTCAAGGTCGGGTCGTATTTGATGAAGTTACTTTTAGTTATGATCAGGAACGAACAGTTTTAAAACAAATCAATTTCATCGCTGAACCAGGTCAGACGATTGCCATTGTCGGTCAAACTGGGGCGGGAAAATCTACCCTGGTCAGCCTGATTCTACGATTTTATGACGTTAATCAGGGAAGGATATTACTGGATGGGTACGATATCCGGGATGTGACCCAGGAGTCCCTTCGCTCTCAGATGGGTATGGTGCTTCAGGAGCCTTTTTTATTTTCAGGTACCATCATGGATAATATCCGATACGGACGCCTGGGGGTTACGGAAGATGAAATTTACCAGGCAGCAAAAATTGCCAATGCCCACGATTTCATCACCAGGTTGCCTGATGGGTACCAGACCGGCGTTGGCGAGCGTGGTGGGATGATCAGCCAGGGTCAACGGCAGCTGATCTCAATCGCCCGTGCTGTTTTGGCTGACCCGCGCATCTTGATCCTTGATGAAGCGACTTCTAGCGTAGATACCCGTACAGAAGTGTTAATTCAGAAAGCCCTGGGAACGCTATTAAAAGGACGGACAAGCTTCGTGATTGCGCACCGTCTTTCCACCGTCCAGAATGCGGATATCATCCTTACCATGCAGGAAGGTAGAATTGTGGAACGTGGAACCCATGAGGCGTTGTTAGCGATGAATGGCATCTATGCGGATCTTTACAAACGCCAGTTTTATGTGCCTCCTGAAGAACGAACCAAAACTTTTGAATATTCCTCCTCCCAATTTCTGCCAGGGGAAAGTGGGCTTGGAGGCACGGAAAACAACAAGAGAACCTGACCTAGGCAGCGATTCTGGTTTTTTTTTATCATTTTTACATGGTTTCTCTAAGACTCGGGTAAGAAACTGGTCAGACTTGGCATCCTATGGATTGGATCGAACGAAATTAATAATTTTTCCATTCTGGGAGTATCTAATGAGTGTAAAAATCGTTACAGATAGTACCTGTGATTTACCGACTGAACTGGTTGAAGCATACAATATCACGGTTATACCGCTGTATATTCATATCGGGCGGAGGAGTTACCTGGATGGCATTGATATGTCTCGGCAGGATTTTTACCAGGGACTGCCTTCTTTTAAGGAACACCCTACCACGGCAGCCCCCAGCCCAGCAATTATCGAAGCAGTATATAAAAAAGTAGCCGTTGAAGGGGTCGATGAAATCCTGTCTGTCCACATCTCGAAGAGCCTAAGCGCGGTTCCCGATGTCGCACGGATCGCTGCTGGATCTTTTTCAACTGTGCCGGTAACGGTTTTTGATTCCCAACAACTCAGCCTGGGGGCAGGATATATCGTCCTGGCAGCAGCAAAAGCAACCCAGGAAGGAAAACCTGTCGCAGAAATTGTACCCATGCTAGTAGAATTAACCAAACGGACCTATGTATTTGCCGCTTTAGACACCTTAGAGTATCTCAAGCGTAGCGGTAGGATGCATTTTGCCCTGGCGACGATCGGAAGCTTGTTGCATTTGAAACCAGTTTTAATCATGAACCAGGGGAATCCTATCTCAGACAGGATCCGCACCCGTGAAAAAGCCATCCGCAAGCTGATCCAGTTAGTTGAAGACTTAGGACCCCTGGAACAGATCGACCTGGTTCATACCAATGCTGCTGATCAGGCCGAGCAATTGTTCCAGCGCGCCAGGCACCTATTCCCCGTTGGATATGAACCACTTTCGGTGAACGTCACTCCTGTACTAGGTGCTCATCTTGGTCCTAACGTGATTGGTTTTTCCTGCATTGCTAAAGCCTGAATTGTTCGCGCTTGAATACACCTTAGGCGGGGTTTACATACCCCGCATCTCCGAGGTTGTGAAAATACGTCTTTTTAAAATGACTGCACCTGGTGTTTTTAACCCCCGCTTCCCACGTACATCACCCGTAACCGGGGTTTCCATACCCCGCAGGTTACCCAAAATCTCATCTCCACATTGATCAAAACAAGGAGTTCAAGCGTATAATATGTAGACGATGGATCGTCATTCTGTGCAAAAAGAAAACGCAAAATCCCCGCTGAAACAAAATTTCCCCCTTTTCCCCTATCTATCCTTGCTGCTCTTCGTCTTCGTCCTGGTGGATCCATATAAGGGATGGTCGGTCCTTTTTCTGGCTTTTGGGGGTTCATTATTGCTCAGCTACTTATGGGCACGCTCTTTGGCTCGAGGACTAAGCCTGAAGCGAGAGATGCGCTTTGGCTGGGCGCAGGTGGGTGACCAGCTGGAAGAACGCTTCACGCTAGTCAATAAATCTCGTTTCCCGGCCCTATGGGTCGAGATTGTTGACCAGACCAATATGCCTAACTATTTGGCAAACCAGGTACGAGGGATCAACAGTACTGCGGAAAGCCGTTGGTTGGTACGCAGCGTGTGTTCACAGCGCGGTCTGTATACCTTTGGTCCAACTACGCTTCGTACGAAAGATCCCTTGGGTTTGTTTACAGTCACGATCCAAGACCCCAGCTCAACATCGATGATGGTGATGCCGCCTGTGGTGACCCTGCCTCATATCCAGGTTGCTCCAGGTGGGCGAGCTGGTGAGGGAGCGCCGCGAATTAACGCTCCAGAGCGTACAGTGAGTTCTGCCAGCGTTCGTGAATACCAGGCAGGAGACAGCCTGCGTTGGATCCACTGGCCTTCTTCTGCCAAGCATGACGAACTGGTCGTGCGAGTTTTTGAAGGCGCGCCTGCAGGGGACTGGTGGATTATCCTAGACCTTGAAGATCAGGTTCAGGTTGGGGAGGGATTGGATTCGACCGAAGAACACGGTGTGATCCTTGCCGCTTCCTTGGCAAACCTGGGAATGCGCTCTGGTCGCTCGGTCGGGTTGATTACCCATGGACAGGAACTGGTCTGGTTAGCACCCAACATGAGCGATGAACATAACTGGTCAATCTTACGATCGTTGGCTTTGATTGAACCAGGAAAGCTGGATTTGGCAGGACTCCTCGACCTGTCTCGACCAGATCTCAGTCAGAACACCAGCCTTATCGTGATTACACCCGCAGTGGGAGGACGGTGTTTGGAGGCATTACTCGCCATTAGGAGACAATATATTGTCCCTACCGTCCTGCTCTTTGACCCCCAAACCTTTGGGGGGCAGGCTTCTGCGGCTGTCATGGCAGAAACCCTTTCCAGGTTGGGCATCGTTCATGAAATAATCTCGAAGGACTTGTTGGACCACGAGGAGCTCCAACCGGGTAAGGGAGGGCGGTGGCAATGGCGGGTTACCCCATTTGGACGGGCGGTTCCTATGTTAGCGCCTGATGAGATGGTTTGGCGAGGCCTGGGATGATCCTGAGGTTCCTAAACTGGTTTGTCCACAAGCTTGGAATTAAGTCCCTGATCGGATTTTTACTGCTTCTCCTGGCAGTGGGGAGTTCTGCTTATGCATTCAGTAATGCCATCAGTCAGATCTCGTTTGGACTGATTTTCCCAGTGATTTTTTTCTCTCTTCTCAGTAGCTGGTTGCTAGCTCAAAGCAAGATGCGCGGTTGGGTTGCAGCGATCTTGTTGATCCTATTCGGATTGTTGATCACACTTATTCATGTTGGAGCTTTATCAGACCCGCTCTTCGCCTTGATCCGGGTTTTTTTCAGCACCCTTTGGCAGATCCTCAACCTCATCCCAGGAGAAACTGTTGACCTTTCCAACCTCTCCTTCGCTTTTGGTGAGGTCTATTCTGGGGTCAATGCCATGGTAAAGGCGCTCTTCGAATGGTTCCAATCGCTGCGGGATGGTTTGCCATTGATCAATGATGTTGCCATCACCTTGCTATGGAATGTGGTCCTGTGGTCAGGTACTGCCTGGGCTGGTTGGTGGTTGAGGCGGAGCGGTCGACCGCTTGTAGCCTTGCTGCCAATTGGTATTTTAGCAACAGCGATCCTTGGCTACACCTGGTCAGGCACCATCATTCTAGGACCGATGTTATTTGCAACTCTGCTCCTGTTTTCCTATGTGAATTATGATCAAAGTGAAGAAACCTGGAAATCAGTGCATTTGGATTATCCTGAAGACCTGCCTAAAGAGTTTTCAGCAACCTCCCTGGCAGTTGTCTTTGGGATTGTTGTCTTTGCTTTAATCCTGCCGTCGATCCCCTTCCAGGGAATCATTGATTATGTTTCCGATTTCACCTCGCCACAAATTAAAGAGGCGGAACCGGTGATTGAGTCATTTGGGCTGGAGCAAAGCAGCATTCCCATAGGCAATATTGGCAGCGCCTTGCAGGGGGGTTTACCACGTTTGCACCTGATTGGCAGTAGCCCAGACCTCTCAAAAAAGATCGTTATGACAGTCAAGATCAGTGGTGGTGGTCCCAGTGACGACGATACAACCCTCGACCTACCCCTGTACTGGCGCTCCCTGACGTATAATGAATATTCCGGATCTGGTTGGCGAAGTTCGGATATCGTCATTCATACCTATGATCCTGGGGAAAAAGTGATCTTAACCGATTCTCCCTACCACCAGATGATCCAGCAGGAGTTCCGGATGGCACAGGGGGAACCCCGGTTTTTATATGCCGCTGGCGATATCGTGACTGCAGATGAGGTCTTTAAAATTGCTTATCGACCTACACCCCGCTATACTGAAATTTTCAAAGCTCATGGCGACTTTTTTGGCGCTTCCATTGATCAGAATGCCTATCGGGTGCAGTCATTGATTCCTATGGTCAGTGAAGAGGTTCTGAGAGAGGTGCCAGATGAATACCCCGCCTGGGTCATTGAAAGGTACCTACCCTTACCCGACAAGGTCCCCTCCCGGATTTCCCAACTGGCAGAAGATCTGACAGCAGCGAATGGGACCACCTATGACAAGGTTCGGACGCTGGAAAGTTATTTACGTGGTTTCGAATACACCTTGGAC
This sequence comes from uncultured Anaerolineales bacterium, assembly GCA_964613985.1. Taxonomy (GTDB): domain Bacteria; phylum Chloroflexota; class Anaerolineae; order Anaerolineales; family UBA11858; genus CAZTJD01. Next base: position 2,961 of record CAZTJD010000160.1, on the reverse strand, counting down.
GTCGACCTGCCCCCGGTTGGTTCTGACCTGGTTGATTATTTCCTTTTCGACCTGCAGAAGGGTTATTGCGATTATTTCGCCAGTGCCATGGCGGTCATGGCACGTAGCCTGGGGATCCCTTCCCGGCTTGCGATAGGCTATGTGCGCGGTGCATATGACCGCGTTAACAACCGCTATATTGTCTCAGAGGCGGAGGCGCATTCCTGGGTGGAGGTTTATTTTGCAGAGATAGGTTGGATACCTTTTGAACCCACATCAGGTAGGGAAGCAATCACCCGTTTTGAGACAGAAGAGCAAGTCCAGCAAAGCACTAAGCAGGGACGCGGCCTGGACATCTTGACCCCCTGGCGCGTCCAACTAGGCCTGGATCGGATTTGGCCTCTTACTCTTGGAGCTCTGGTGATCGTGTTTTTCCTCTTGGGATGGGGGATTTTCTTATTCGATCATATCAGGTTGCAGAATATGACCCCAACAGCAGCAACCAACCACCTCTACCAGCGCCTCTACCGCCATGGGCGAGGTTTAGGCATTCACACTCTAAAAGAGAGTACACCTATCGAATTTTCTGCGACCCTGGAGAATCGCCTTGCCACCTTGTCTCTCGGTTCCTTGTTTGAAAAACCACTGCAAAATGCCATCTCCCAGGTCCGTGATTTCACCAGAATTTACACCCTGATGCGTTACAGCCCACTGTTCCTGGGCATGGAGGATCGAAAACGTCTCATTCACCTTTGGATAAACCTGCGCCGTCGCCTCTACCTCGCCCGCCTGCGACAATTCACCTCCCGCCTCTGCCGCCCCAGGGATGGGATTCTTAATCAAAATCATGAGTCCAGGGCAGGAGATCAAATTAAAGTGGACGGAGCTATCGATCAAGATAAAACTGACAAGGCTGTCGGTTAAAGAGATAACACAATGTCAACCTCCTCAAGTAAGATAGAGAAACAAGGAAGGCATCTCTAAAGAGAGGAGAAGGAGGATAATAATCTCCAATCTCCAATCGTAAATCATTCATAATCATTCATCATTCTTCAATTAACCCCCACGGAGCACCTATGAGCCAGGTCCAATCATTTGCAGAAACAGTTATTTCTAATGTCAACCGTGTCATCGTCGGCAAACAAGACTCGGTGGAACTTGCCCTGGTCGGCTTGCTTTGCCAGGGGCACCTGCTGATTGAGGATGTGCCCGGAGTAGGCAAGACCATGCTGTCTCGCAGCCTGGCGAAGTCGATGGGCATTTCCTTCAGTCGCATCCAGTTCACCCCTGATATGCTGCCCAGTGATGTCACCGGCATCTCCATCTACAACCAGGCAACCAGAGTGTTCGAGTTCCGACCCGGTCCAGTGATGGCGCAAATCATCCTGGCGGACGAGATCAACCGCGCCACCCCTAAGACCCAATCCGCCCTACTGGAAGCGATGCAGGAACGGCAGGTCACCGTGGACGGTGTGACCCATCCGCTGCCCGTGCCCTTCATGATTTTGGCAACCCTGAACCCGATTGAATACGAAGGGACTTTCCGGCTGCCTGAAGCCCAGCTAGACCGCTTTCTGCTGCGAGTGAAGCTCGGGTATCCACTGCTGGAGGATGAGATCGATGTGCTCAAGCGGCAGCAGTTTGTGCACCCCCTGGATACGCTTGAGCAGGTCGTCTCCGCAGAAGAAGTCCTGGAAGCACAGGAAGGCATCCAGTCGGTCTTTGTCGCTGATGAAGTCTATCGCTACCTGGTAGAGATCGTCCAGAAGACCCGGGAGCACAAAGATGTCTACCTCGGTGCAAGCCCGCGCGGCAGCCTGGCTCTTTACCGTGCCAGTCAGGCACGGGCTGCGATGGTGGGGAGAAATTATGTTCTCCCCGATGATGTCAAAGCCCTGGTGGTGCCCACACTCAGCCACCGCATTATCCTGGGTCCAGGCGCCCGCCTGCGCAACCTGTCCCCGGATATGGTTATCCAGGAGTCCATCTCTGAAGTGGTGGTCCCTGGTGGTGATCTCCAGGCACCCTCATGAGCCGAGACCTGCGCCGCTACCACCGTCAGACCAACCTCCGCCTGGTGATCGGGTTTTTCCTGATCCTGTTTATCATTGGTGACGGTTTGATCTGGTATTTTTACGGGAGTGCACCGGCCTTGTTCGGCCTGTTTTGCCTGTTCGCCGGTTCTGCCCCGATCTTCATCATTATAGCTATCTTGTGGGGGATGGAGAAGTATGTGCAGCGGGTGAGGGAGCGAGAGGAGTAAAGAATGCCTTATGAAAAAGCCTATTGAAATCCTGGAAGTCCAGGATTGGACCCTCCGCTACCACGAACCAGAAGGGGAAGGACCTCATCCCGTGATATGGTTGTTTCACGGTTGGATGGGAGATGAAGACTCGATGTGGATATTCGCTTCCCTCCTACCCAACCATTTCCTGATCCTGGCACCACGGGCACCAATCGCATCGGAAAACCACGGTTATACCTGGTATCCAGAACGTCAGGAAAGATGGCCCACGGTGGGTGTTTTCCTTCCCGCAATTGAAAAATTATTCGACCTGATGGAAAATTGGCCCTTGTCAGCACCTTGGGCTGATTTTGAGCGTTTCAGGTTAGCAGGATTCAGCCAGGGGGCAGCCCTGGCGTATGCCTTTACCCTGACCTATCCTAAAAAAGTCCAGGCAGTCGCCGGGCTGGCAGGTTTCCTACCTAAGGGAGTTGAAGCCTATGCCGGAAATCCCGCCTATGGCGGACTGCCTGTTTACGTTTCCCACGGAACGAAAGACAAGATGGTACCGATCGAAAAAGCGCGTGAAGCTGCACAGTTCTTCCACGATGCTGGTGCAGAAGTCACCTTCTGTGAGTCTGACGTCGGGCACAAGCTAAGTAAGGATTGTTTTAAAGGATTAGAGGCGTTTTTTGAAGATTAAATTCCCCTCTCCTCCCGGGAGAGGAGTTAGGCGTTAGGGGGAAGGTGGATGAATG
>CAZTJD010000159.1:0-8607 GCA_964613985.1 uncultured Anaerolineales bacterium | reverse complement strand
TCTACGAAGTAGGTCCGTCTTATCTTTTCATAGTCTTCCACCGTTTTCATCTCCTTGTCACCTCCGAGACCATATTGTCTCTTATGGTACTCGGATTGCTTATTTGGTGGTCGACTTTTTAATGTTAATTTTCAGCCCAGGTGGTAAATTTTTATTTTAGAATTAACATCTTCCTTTGGCAACTAAGGAATAATTCTATGTGAGATGTAAATTTTCCTAAGAAAATGAATAATCACATGCATGATTTGCTATATCGTTTCATGATACAATCTATTCCGTAAATGAATAGATCGTGATTTTTAATTTATGGAAATTCGTCAGGTTCAATTTTTCCTATCTATTATTAACACAGGCAGCTTTACAGAAGCTGCAGATGAATACTATATTTCCCAATCCTCGCTGTCAAAGAAAATCATTGCATTAGAAAAGGAACTACAGGTAACCCTTTTCGATCGCAGTAAACGTAAGGTGTCTTTGACTGATGCTGGGGAAAGGTTTTTAGAACACGCGTTTAAACTCGATGCGGTTTTTAAGGATATGATAGTTGAACTCGATGGATATAAAAGAAAAGTTGACACTCTTTCGATTGCAGCTATTCCTGTAATTACCCAATATGGAATAACCAATCAAATTGCTCAATTCAGAGAACGATATCCACATATTCATCTCAGTTTAGATGAAATTGATGGTGTAAATATCTTATCAGCGATCGCTGAGCGTAGGTTTGATTTGGCAATTACCCGCCATAATTTTCTTAACCATGATCAATACGAAAGCCATGAAATTTACAAAGATAGGCTTCTAATTGTGGTGTCCAAAAAAAATCAACACGCTAAGCGATCTTCAATCTCTCTAAAAGAGCTTTCCAAGGACAATTTTATAGTATTCGATAGAGTTACAGATCTTCACAAACTGATCATGAATGAATGCCAGAAAGCCGGATTTGAACCAACCATCTTCTATTCGAGTCACCGCAAGGTAAGCGTGTTTGGCCTTGTTGGAGCAAATATTGGGATTGCATTAATGCCAATAAAAATCTATGAATACCATAAAAACCCAGATGTTCAGGCAATTCCTTTAGAAGAAAATATTAGCTGTAACATTGTACTTGTGTATCCAAGGATTAAAAAGCTTTCCTGGTCTGCTCAAACATTTATTAATTTTATTAAGGATACATGTAAATAATTGTTCAATCATGTCCTTTAATATGGTTTATTATCAGAAATATAAGCTGATAATCGTTAATCTATCATAAGGATAATTGATGCTAAAATTTTTTCCTAATCAGTGATGATTTCCTTATTCCCTGATCTTTCGCCACCCCCCCAAAAAAATGAGTGAGCCTCATAAGAAATCACTCTTGGATATTTTCCATAAGCATGATTATTATTAGTATTAGCTTCCCCATCATACATTTCTTTGATATTTATTAAAAGAGATTGATGATCATTTTTGAAATGCTTGCCCAATATCCTCTTTAGCACTAAAATTACAGGTTGTGTTCTCTGTTTTTGGACCTCGACCAGATATCCTTTACGGATTAATAGACTACCATTTACAAAAATGTAGTCTGGATTTCCATCCGCGATCCGATATTCCTCATTTAGGATTTCACGACTTTATGTCCACTTAAGTTTGATCGCAATCATACCAACAATTCCAGCTGCTTCCATAGCTTGCTCGTGACAAATAAACTTTGCGTTTTTTACATTTTGATTGAGTCCTGTTCAGAGCACATTTCATTCACCACGTTCTCCATAAGAACGTGTAACAACCACTGAACTCCCACCTACTAAGGTTATCACCGCATTGATACCGGCTACCCGCCAGATAAAATCAGCGGAGTGTGCCCCAATGACAAGAAGTTTTTTATTCACCTCCAACCTTCTTAAACCGAAAATTAATTCCAAAGAATCATTATTTCAAATGTGAATCAATGAAATCAAGCACTCGCTTGACGTTCACCGGTGAGTCAAATCGGCGATCTCCATGTTCAAATCCCTCAAATAGCTCGAGTGTTACTCTATCTGAGCCACACACCCTTTTCAATTCCTCTGCCAAACCCATGGATTGCTGGACTGGTACGACAGGGTCGGCAATCCCGTGCTGGATCAAGAAAGGCGAAGCGTTTTCTCGGATGTAGGTCTCCGGATTGGCTGCTTTTACCTTTTCGGGGATATCCGTAATTTTTGCACCCAAAAGGAGTGATTCGGGAGAATAAGCGCCATTATGCTCACAGCCTTCCATAGGGGTTAATCCATTCGCAGTCAGTTGCTCATCCATCTTGAGGAAATTTGTAGGACCAAACCAATCGACCACTGCCTGGACATTGTCTGGTTGGTCGGGATTTCCAAGACTCAGGTCTTCAAGTTTAGTTATGCCATCAGATACCCCAAGCATTGTGGACAAGTAGCCCCCTGCAGAACCGCCCCAGGTCGCAATCCTCTTCGGATCGAGATAGAACCACCTCGAGTTAGCACGCACCCAACGGACAGCAGCCTTGACATCGTGAACCAGAGCTGGAAAGATCGCTTCCCAGCTCAGACGGTAGTTCAACGCCACAACCGCATACCCTCGCTTCAGTCCTTCCAGCATGGGCAGCACCTGGCTGTCCGATTTATCACAGCCCATAAAAGCACCGCCATGGATCGACAGGATGACCGGGAACGGTCCTTCCCCTTTGTCCGGTAAATAGATGTCAAGTTTTTGTGATAAAGAGAGATTAGCGTAGGGAATATCAAGGTATCGCCTTTTTACGTGATGGGTATATGCTAATGGTGGTAGCATCTCCACAGCGTAATGAGTATTTGGATCAAATCGTTTATCTATATTCATGGTTTGATTCTCCAAGTTCATTCTCAAAATTTTAAGTAAACTCATTATAAATTTGGCTGGTTATTTTCCGCCTTCACAATCTCAATCGTCTCTTTTGCCCTTCTGCTTTTCTGGTATTCATCAAAACCAACTGCAGCTAGTAGTAAAGCACCTTTGACCAGGTTTTGGTAAAAATCCTGCAGCCCAAACAACTGCATGCCGTTATTTAGAACGCCAATAATCAAGACCCCAGTGATTAAGCCTAAAATTGAGCCTTCACCACCTGTAAAACTGACACCACCTAAAAGTGCGGCAGTTAAGGCGTCAAACTCGATCCCTTGACCAGTGCTTACCTGACCGTTGAAAACCCTGGATAGCAGCAGCACTGCTGTGATCGCAGATGTAAATCCGCCGATAGCAAAAACGATCAGCTTCATCCGTTTGGTATTAATTCCAACAAGATGCGCAGCTTCCTGGTTACCTCCCATTGCAAAAACACGACTCCCGAAAAATGTGTTTTGTAAGAAATAGGCTCCGATAATTGCCACAATGATCATAATAATGATAGGAACTGGTATCTGACCTATATAGCCTTGGCCATATATCCGGAATGAGTCCGGCAGACCATCGATGTTCCGCCCACCCGCAATGATGTAGCCAAGACCCTTGTAAATATAAGATGTGCCTAGCGTAATGATCAGGGGGTGAATCTTCAGTATGTTGCTTAAGAAACCATTTGCTGTGCCAAGCACCGTTCCCATCGCGAGACAAATCGGGATGGAGAAAAGTGGATTCATCCCATATCCATAAGTATTTGACATCAGAAGCGAAAGCACGATATTGGTAAAAACAATCTGGGACCCAACAGAAAGGTCAATCCCACCGGAAACCATCACAAACATCAGGCCAACTGCGCTGATGGCAACGAAGGATACTTGCCTTATCATGAGTTTGAAGTTATTGAAGGTTAAAAAATTTGGAGCGATGAAGGAAAATAGAACTACCGCCAGTACCAATACCAATAAAGGAGTGTATTTTCTGATAATCATACTGACAATCCTAGATAGATTGGTAAAATGCGAAGGATGAGTTTTCATCTTTTTATCCCTGATTTCATTAAAGTATATTTTTTAAAACTTTTCACATTGATCCTGGACAAAATTCCTTAGTATCCTATCAATACCAGATTAAGTGCTTTGCGGTATGAAGGTACAAAATAAATTATGGTACTGAACCGCTAGTTCCTGAGTAAATGCCCCTTTTTGGCTGGATTTTATGTCTAGTATCATACAGGCATTTACTTAAAAAAATCATCAATTGTCAACACTAAGGCGGCAGTTACCCAAAAGACTGATATTCTATTTCGTCAACTGTTTCCTCATCGTTGTCTTTCCCTTTAACAATGAGCGTTACAATGTCATCCAGAGTTACATCACTGATATTCAAAATAGCCTGCCTGACTCCTCCTTTTAAGACAAATACACGGTCTGCAATTGCTAGAATATCTGGTATTCTCTGGGTTATAAGTAATATTGACAGTCCCAGGTCTTTCATGTTTTTAATCAAACCTAACAGTTTATTGGCTTCGGTGACACCTAAAGCAGCTGTCGGTTCATCCATAATCATGACCTTTGATTGAAAGGCAATCCCTCGAGCACAAGCGATCATCTGTCGCTGACCTCCAGACATCCTAGCCACATTCATTTTGGGTGATTTGATATCCACCCTCAATTCTTTGATTAACTCATTTGCCCGTTTGTACATATTTTTCTTGTCTAGGGTGAGTCCAAGAGGTCCTCTGACCAGTTCTCTTCCCACGTAGATATTTCTTGCAACATCCAGATTGTTGAATAACGCTAAATCCTGGTAGATCATACTAATTCCTAGTTTGAATGAATCTAAAGGATTGTGAATCTCTGCTTTATTCCCAAAAATGTATATCTCTCCCTTGTCCGCCTGGTATGCACCTGAGAGAATTTTCATCAGTGTGGATTTGCCAGCGCCATTGTCCCCAACGATCCCCATAATCTCACCCCGTCTTAACTCAAGATCAACACATTCAAGGGCTTGGACCCCCCCAAAGCTTTTATAGATACCCTTCATCTTAACAGCGTATTCCATAATCTCTGACCTCCAATGTAACTTATTCCTATTTATTTGTTGGACAATTTACCATAGGTGGAATAAATATGGGATGGAGAAATATTATATGGACCGCTTCCCCAGCCCCATTTTCCACTACGAAGGGATGCATCAGGCTTCTTTTCTACTAAACGATTTTTTTATCAGGGGTGATAATCCTGGATAACGCCTGGTGATATTCTTCAGCGAAAAAACCGATTTTGAATCCACTATCATTATCACCTTCGGCTAATTTCTGATACGAAAAGTATAATCTGTATCAACGTTTGAAGTGGGATCTAGAATCTTGGCTCCTCGATCACGCCATCCACATATTCCATGTCAAACCACCATTTATCATCGGGGTGATCCCTTCCGGATTTCATCAGATATGCCCCTCTGATGGCTATTCTCTGTGCTGGTTTGGAACGCATCACCATCCATCGCACCAGGTTGTGAGTTAAAGTGGGTGGATTACTCCAGGGGCAGCTTTTGACGCAGCGGTTGCACATCGTTCCTTTCTTGTTGGTGAAGTTGAAACTGGCACAACGCTGGGTATCCAGTTTCCAGGTCTCATAACCATTGTAAATCACTTTATCCCCTGAGGAAATCGCTTTACTGGGGCAGACTTCTGCGCAGATTTGACAATTTTGGCAAAACTCCTGTAAACCAAAATCGATGGGCTTATCTGGCAAAATAGGCATATTCGTCAGGACAGCGGCAGCTTTATAACCCAGGCCTAAAAATGGGTTTAGGATGATCCCAACCCGGCTAACTTCCCCGATTCCAGCAGCCAGCAAAAGGGGTGGTAATAAAACCTCATAGTGGTCCACAAACGAAGGGCCGTACTGCGGGGACGCTTCCCAACCCAGGCGCCGGATATAATTGGACAAGGTTTCGGCGACTAATCCCAGGTGTTCGTAGGCCTGGAAACTGATCGGATCACCTATCCAGTCTCTACCGGATGAGGCATGCATGGCGTGCCAATTTTTTCGCATAATAATGATGATTGCATTTTCATACTGGGGTTCGATGGGTGTGCCATTCCTGTCATGACTGTAATATGAGGATTCCAGCACCTTGCAAGAAGCCATGATATCGGCTTTGAGGAAATATCCTACAGCCTTGATATGCCTGGTTAATGTTTCCGGTTCTTCTGGGATTGGAGCCTTTTGCTGAGGGACTGAAGCCGGTTCGATCAGAGCAATGTGATCAAGGATATCTTTTTGCGCTGCTGATAAAGGATATTTTTCGGGAAGTTTGTATTTTACACTTTGCTGGACAACAGGCCCATAATCACCGCGCGCAGCCAGTCCGTAGGCATTTTCCCTCGCATCGATTCTCTGGACTGCATCAGTCACCAGGTTGGTCGGTCTATCAACACGCTTTAAGCGTTCAACAGGGAATGGACCTAGCTGATCCTGGTTGCTTAGGATTCCTTTATGATAAATCGGTTTCGAAGCACCATTCATATAACGATCGTGGTAGATTTTTCTTGATAAAGAGAGGGATGTGGAATGAGAAACCATTCTCAATCCCACATCCCATAGATGGATATTAAATTAGATAGAACTGAAATTTTACCTCTCTTCGAATGGAGGAGCTGGGTAGAGGAATTCAGCCGTGGCTTGTTCAGGAGGCCAGACCAATTCCAACTGACCATTCTGCCATTGAATGAGTGGGTTCAGCACATTGCCGGTACCATCTGAGTTGAAGGTGACCGGACCGATCACGGTCATTATATCGATAGCAGCAATCGCATCTCGGACTGCATCGCGATCCAAAGTTCCAGCCTGCTCAATAGCAGCCGCCAATATTTGGACACAGGCATAGGCTGGACCAGTCAGAAGGTCGGCTGGGCGACCAAAGTCGGCTTCGTAATGAGCGTTAAGCTCTGCCACGCCTGGGTATTTTTCGCCATGGTGCCATCCTGGGAATATGGTTACATAGTCACCAATAACACCCATGGATTCACCCCAGTTTACACCTTCCGGTGCTCGGATCACCAGGGAGAATTTTGGAGTCCAGCCAAGTTCAGCCATAGTCTTAAACATCCCACTCCCATCTGGGAAAATGGGCAAGGATAGAAGCATCTCTGCCCCTGCTGCCTTAGCCTTGAGGATTGCATCAGACCATTCATTGACGCCGACTGGATTCTCCTCACGTACGACTACTTCATAACCATTTTCTGCAGCATTTTGTTCCCAAAGATCACCCAATTCTTTTCCCCAGTCATCACTGTAAGAGAAAATCGCTACTTTCGTAGGACGTTCACCTTCGGGGATGGCGGCATTAAGAATTTCAAAGGTATCACTTGCCTGTTGAGGCGATTTGGGGAATGGTGAGAACAGGTATTGATACCCTTGTTGGTGAATCTGATAGAGCGCGAAGGCGATGCCTAGATAGGGAACTTTGTTCTTTTCAGCAATGGCGGAGGCAGCGGCATGCATGGAACTGCCGGCACCACCCAGATAAGCTGTCACATCCAGATCGGAATAGAGAGTCTCTAATTTGCTGACTGCCTTGGTGGGGTCAGATTCATCATCGTAATAGGTCAAACGAAGTGGGATTTTGACGCCATATTCCTCTACATAGATACCACCGGCAGCGTTGATATCTGCAACGGCATATTCATATCCCGGTAAAACCATGTTGCCAAGGGAACCAAAATTACCAGTCAATGGGATGGATGCGCCAACCTCAATGAATTCAGGTGCGGGTGGTTTTTCAGCTTGCTCGACTGCTGTCCCAGCGCATCTAAATGTTGTCAATGGATCGAGGGTTTCCGCCGGGTAATTTCCATCTCCAATCATTCCCTTCATGATTTGGTAGGTACTCTGGATCAGATCATCAAGACTACCACCGATAGCAACGGCACCGCGATAGGCACCAGCCTCACATTTCGGGATTAAATCATGCGTATCCGGACTGACGTCACCAGAGAACACAGCGTATTCAGCAAGATTATTCGGAGCGTAGGCTGACATGGCCTCCGCAACACCCTGAGCACCCGAATCACCTACAACCAGGATAACTTTAACATCAGGATTGGCTGTAAAAATGTTCTCGGTCGCGCTCACAGCCTCTGTCATTGTTGTTTCGGGGACGTCAACGAACTGTACCAGTTTGGCCTTGGCACAGTCGTCAATGGTCTCCATCCCTTCGGTTCGTCTCTTGATATTTTCAGTGCCTTTGGTGCCGATTACTGCAACTTCAATGCTGTCATCTTCGGCATCAGGATAGGTCGCGTTTATCCAATCACAGGCCATTTCAGCCATGGTTGTTCCGATTTCATACTGGTCGGTGTGCATGATGGAATCATAAGGACCCTGCTCATCTACTGGTACACCCATTACCTTGATACCGGCCGCTTTGGCTTCCAGGACTGAGGCTGCCACGCTATCCGGTTCCAATGCAGCCATGATAACCATACCGGAAACCCCTTGTGAGATACAGTTCTCAATCTGGTTGAACTGGGTGGTTGCACTGCCTTCAGCACCGTAAATCAGCACCTCTACACCATCAGCTGCAAATTTTTCCTTAACACCCTCAGTAAGCCCTGACAGGAAGGCATTTCCAGATTCAGGGATTAAGTAGCAGACCTTCTTGCCTTCGAGTGAGACCTCTGCGGGTTCTTCAGGACTCTTTTTCTCAGAGGAGTCTTTAATGAAA
>CAZTJD010000158.1:0-9022 GCA_964613985.1 uncultured Anaerolineales bacterium | reverse complement strand
GCTTCTACTTCAGGTGGCATTTCTTGAATGGGTTCGGGCTCGATCTCGGCTTCGACTTCTTCTTCGCCCAACTCCTGGAGCCAGTCAGGGATTCCTGCATGAGCTGCCAGTTCTCCTTCAGGTTGAATTTCTTGGATGGGTTCGGGTTCAATTTCAGCTTCGACTTCTTCTTCGTCCAACTCCTGGAGCCTTTCAGGGATTTCTTCATCGACTAATAATTTTTCATCTGGCAGTCCTCCAGGTAATTCTGAAGAGCTTTCTGATTTATCAGTGGTTGTAACCAATTCTTCTTTTTTTTCTTCCCCTAATTCAATAAGCCAATCTGGAATATCTTCTTCTTCGCTCAGCCATCCGGGCAAGGTATCATCGAATTTTAGAGCATCAATTTCTTGAAATCCTTCCTTTTCCTCATCTGCGTTATCTTTAGGCGCAATACTTTGAAGCCAACTAGGTACTTCTCCTACTACAGCCTCATCAATTTCAGATTCATCTAAATCCGATAAATATTGTATCGTTCCTTCACCTGCTGTACCTTCTGATGGGCCCCAACCTGCATCTTGCATCCAATCAGGTATTTTACCTAATTCTACTTCTCCCCGAGTTTCGTCTCTACTACTGCTAAGTTCCTCTACATCTGTATCCTTCAGCCAATCAGGTAGATCCTCTCGCTTAGAATCTATTGTGTCAATATCTACACCAATTGCAGATGCCCACTCCGGCTGCACAGTTTTTTCGGTAGTTACAGGTGCACCATCCCAATCAAGCCTGGATATTGCTACCGCTTGATCTGGTACATCCCTGGCAGTAGGACTTTGAGGGGAGATAAATGCACTGTAAGGTTCTAAAGCCTGGATCCTTTGTTGGCAAGTCCTTATTTCATCACCGCCTTCTCCAACGGGAATCAATTGCATGAGAAGTAAATTTGCATCCAGGCAATAAGGGAGTTTTTGGAGGATAGACCCACATGTTTGGATTGCTTCCGATTCCTGTCCATTCTTTGCGTACATGTCAGCTAATAGGACTAGAAGATCCGGTCGATCAGGATCAGCAGTGAGTGTAGCGCGAATTTCTGATATTGCTTGTTCGTAGAGATCTCCTTTGGCATACATTCGCGCCAAGGCTCCTCTTGTCATACGGATTTTTGGGGGTTCCATTCCATCACGTTGCCCATACAAACGTCGAAGTTCAGTTTGAATTGCGGTGTTATAAGGCTGAGACTCGAAAGCACGTTCCATGTGCCAGATGGACGCATTCAAATTCCCTTCATCCTCCCGGATGATACTCATACCAATGTGGGAAATAAAGTCCGTTGGGATTGAAGACAAGACGCGTTGGAATATATCAGCTGCATTCCCATATCGCCGACTTTCGAGGTAAGCTTTTCCTAATAATCGGTAGGTATCAATATGTTTTGGAAATGTTTTGAGTATATGGTGGCAATGGGCTATTGCTTCTTCGATTTGCTTCTGGTCTATAGCCTCTTCGATTTCCTGATTATAAACACGTAAAGGGATTCTAGACATAGAGCCCTCCTCCATTTATATGAAGAGCATTAAACGTTATTTTGTTAGGATGTAACTATTGATCAATACTATTTATCTGTTATTTTATACCACAGAGAAGATTACGCAGGTTGGAATCAGTTCGTGGAATTAAAATATAATAAGGATACCAGCAATTTAATAAATGTAATAAATAGAATGATCTCTTTCAAAGTGATCTAAAGAGGTCATGAAAATAAAACTGTAGCAAGTTCAGCCTGATATTGCCGAGTCATTTGGTTGTTTGGACCCAGGATTTCAAAGATGGCGAGAAGAATTGATTTTGCTTGACCTTCTCGATAATTTTTGTCTTCTCTCAGGACTTCCAAGATACCATCCATCGCAGCGGGTAAGTTCCCAATTTTAATTAATCTTAAGGCATGACTGTAGGTGATATCTGTTGGATTTTCTGTCTCTTCCCATTTATCGAATTCGGCTAATACTTTCGCAAGCGGGATAATTTTCTCAGCAGATTGAAATTCTTTGCTAACTGGGAAACCGTTCAAGATATCTCTTGCTCTATTGGCATGTCCTTGGGCAAGAAGAACCTTCACAAGCCCTAAAAGTGCAGCAGGATGCCCAGGGCTATTTTCTAAAACTTCCTGAAAAGCTAATTGAGAATCAGCCCAATTCTCGGCATCAAGAAGACTATTTGCTTTATCGAGATTAAGGTTCAAAGCCGTTGGAATTACTTCTTCCAGAAAATTTCGTACTTTAGGTTCTTGTTGTATGCCGGAGAACTCTCCTACTACACTGCCATCTCGGAATGCTTTTACAGCTGGTATGCTACGGATGTTGTAGCGCATAGCCAAATTTCGGTTCTCATCTACATTAACTTTCGCTAAACGGAATTCACCACTTCGTTCTAATGTTAACTTCCTCAAAATTGGATCGAGCATTTTACATGGGACGCACCATTCCGCCCAAAAATCTACCACTACAGGTATATTGTGGGAATAGTTAATTACTTCATATTCAAAATTTGATTCGGTTACATTAATTATGTCGTGAGCAACCATAGCATTTGATTCTTGAAATTTTCTTCCGTTATCTTCTCTTGATATTTGATGTTGGTATTTTACCAGAATGAAAACAAAGTTGTACTTGTTATTATTGTTAACCTGATTATTCCTCATCATCAGGTAATACCATACCTGGTTGATCGATATTTACGACTTCCCCATGAAAGTTAATACGAATCCGGAATCCTGTCATTCCCATGTAGGCAAGTGCTTCATCTGGGATTCCAACCTCAAGAATTTTATCAAATTGTTTATCCATCTGTTTAAATTGATTTTCAATCATTGCTCGGGTGAAGATGTCGTCCTGTCCAAGCATTTTCGCTGCCTGTTCACTAAGTAAGTTCTCTTGACCTTCAATCATTTCTTGCATTTTCCGTAGAACTTGTCTATCAACAAACTCAGAAGGTATGTGTCGCCGAAATCCTTCATCATTCACAACATAGCATGGTTCATTACCAACATAAGCTGTTTCAGCGATTTGGTCGTTTTCATCAACGACTAGACCAGAAAAAAGTGGTTTTTTGTCCATTATTGTTTAGAAATTAGCTGTTATATTATGTCTACTCTAGTTGCGGTAAGATCGTAAGCATACTGTTCATTGGGTTGCAATATAGGGAGCGTCCATCTGAATATCCATTTTGCAGCCTTGGAAGTTAAATTAATGCAACCATGACTTCTTGGCTTACCAAAATCATTATGCCAATAAGTACCATGAAACCCTATACCACTTTCTGTAATATAACTCACCCAGGGGATTCCAGGTAAATCAAAGCCATTATTTGCTAAATTACCCGCAGCCATATGGCGAGAGGGACGTTTGTGAAATGTTTTATGACGACCTTTGGGTGTATAAAAAATCCCGTTTCTAAATTCTGCACCTGTTGCCGTACGTGCCATAAACACTGGGTTATCAAACTCATAAGCAATTGCAAGCTGTTCGTCAGTCTTTACGACCAGTCTTTTTGCTTCTGGTGGTATGTCTGCAGAGATCACTGATAATTCTTCAGGTGGGATCAATCGTAGGTGCCTCGCCGGAACGTAAAGGGTTAATTCCCATTTATCATCCAATACACGGTACCATTGTGAACCATCTGGGGCATAAGTTAATCCAATGACCCAATGTGTCGTTTCATAGTAATAGCGAAAAGCAACAAGATGTTTTTGTGCAGGCTCCCACAAGGCGTCCGTGAAAGGAACCGTGACTTCAGCCAATTGACCACCTTTGGGGATGTCCGCAGAGGGTTTGTTAAGGATTGTGTTTACGGGTTGGATCCCCCCAGAATGGGCAAAACCATTTTCTCCTATACGGTACCAAACCCTATTATGGGCAGGTTCACGATCTCCTATGGTTACCTCATTTATTTGAAAAACGCTGTCTTTCCACAATTGTTTAACTAATTTTCCAGATAAGGAAGGGCGATCAAAAATTTCAATAATGTTGTAAATTGCCCGTCCTTGTTGGTTTGAAATCGGGGCTTGGCTGGGTGTTATATCTGGGGTTATCATTCCAAACAAACCCAATCCAAATAGCTTAATGAATTCTCTCCTTGAAATTTGATCTTTCTTTCTCATCTGATTTAGTAATGTATGTTGATCAGCGTACCAATTGTGGACCAGTTGAAGATCCAACCTGCATCTTCTGTTTTGAGATTTATACAACCGTGACTCATGGGTATTCCAAAGTTATTATGCCAGTAAGTTCCATGTATGCCATAATCCTTATAAAAGTACATCACATATGGCACATTTGGTAAATAGTACCCTGGTCCTGCCATATTTGCATAAACATATTTTACATATATTCGGTATTGCCCTGTAACTGTCGGGTGCTGCCAGGTTCCTGTAGATACGATGAATGATTTTAGTAGATTCTTACCCTGATACGCAAAGACTCGTTGATTGGTAAGATTTACATCAATCCACCGCTCTCCTTTTGTCACACCACCCGGCAGTGAAATACTAATTGTTTCAATTGTATTTTTAGGAGGCAATTGGGTTTCTGTCGGGAGCCGTGTTTCTGTGAAAGTTGGTGTCAAACTTGGTGTCGGTGACGGTGTTATTGTAGGTGTAGAAGTAGGAGAAGGTGTAAAGCTTGGTATTGGAGTAGCAGACGCCTTGAGAATGTCAACGTTGTTAAATGATATTGAGTTGCCCCGTGAAGATTCAAAAGCAAAAGAACTCGGTACTCCGAACCGGTAAAATAAACCAATCGCAAGGATCGTCAGAATGATTATCCACTGCAGAGAAGCGGTTTTGTTCCTTGTTAGTGCGATATGTGTAATGGAATCTTGGATAAGCCGTCGAGTTTTTAGTTTTTCTTCTCTTGATCCACGGTAACGCTTAACGGCCCAATGCATGCCGTGTCGAGCACGTGTACTTGATGGGTTTATCTCCAATGCTTGTTGGAGGTAAACTAAACTGGCTCGTGGGGATCCCAAGGCAGCTAATATTAACCATGGTTCTTCATAGTCTGGTCCTATTGACGCGGCCTTTCTAGCCCAATAGCGAGCCGTAGACCTGTCACCTCTCAATAAGGCACTTCTTGCTTGATTTAGCGTTTCTAGACACTGGTCATTCACTGGACGATTCTATGGGTTCATTTGCTATGTTTTCGTTAAATATATAGCAGAGGATCCCATTAGCAATACCTTCCGCGATAAGATTCGGTTGCTGTGTTAGTAATTGGCGATCAAGGTTCATAAAACCTGTTTCGATGATTACTGCAGGGGTTTCTGGATTTATTTCATCGAAGGCGTGGTAACTGGACATATCTGGGGTAATACCAGGATGGAGGGACATTCCTGTAGCTGTAGCGTAACGATTACGTAAACAAGCTGTAAGACGGGCAGTTTTTTCAGGTCGAGGCGTATTCAACGCTGCAGCAACTTTAAATCCAGTTGCCTGGGGATTGATATATGTACATGAGTCTGCATGGATGGATATAAGAGTTAATGCCTGGTAACCATTTAGTCTTGGGTCAAATTCCTTTAGGAGATCAACATCAAAACCTTCATTATCCAGCAATTGTTGAACTAAACCAGCGATATCCTGGTTAATTTTTAATTCTGTCAATCCATCTGGACATACTGCACCTGGATCATTATTATCTCCCCAATGACCAACAACAATACCTATTCTTGGACGTGGTCTTGCAGTTGGTGTAGGCCATTCTGGTGTCGGTGTATTCTTCTTGCTCTGTGATACGGCTATCTTTTGTCCCAGGGTATCGGATTGCAAGCCGGGTGGTGTGGCTCCAGTAAAAAGGGTTGCGATAATTACGGCAACAATTATAACGAATATCGCGGAACGAAAGTTTTCTGATATTATCTCTTTTAAATTGTTCCCTCGATCCGGATTCAGATTATCTTGTTTCATTTTCAAAAACCTTTTTAGTAGATTAACTATGATAGTACCCAATTAAAAAAGATACGACAAGGGTTTTCATCATTACAGAATGTACGAATTTTTATATTTTAATCTCGAATTTTCATCAAGTAGGCGCAATATTAAACAGATATTAGAAAAAGATTGATATACTATCACTGTTGCAAGTTATAGACCCAGGATAGATAGAAGGAAAAGAGAATGACCGCAGAAAAACTAACCCCAAAGGAACAAGAAATTTTGTTAACTGAGGCGCGAAAAGCATTGGAAACAATTGTGAAAGGTGAACGTTTAGAACCATTAATTCTAAATGATTACTCAGACACACTCAAAGAACAAGGTGCATCTTTCGTTACCCTGACCATAAATGGTCAATTAAGAGGTTGTATTGGGGCTTTAGAGCCTTATCAACCCCTAATTGAAGATGTTAGAGAACATGCGATTGCAGCAGCCACGCAGGATTATCGATTTTCACCTGTCAACCCAAAAGAGATATCTATGATTGAAATCGAAATCTCTAGGCTGACAAAACCTCAACCAGTAGTATACGATCATCCTTTGGATATTATTTCAAAGATCAGGCCAGGATTGGATGGGGTTGTATTGAAAGATGGGATAAGGAGAGCAACATTCCTTCCTCAAGTATGGGAAAAGATTAAAGAGCCTGATGAATTTCTCAATCATCTTTGTTTAAAAATGGGCTTGCCGGCAAACACATGGCGAAATAAAAAAATTGAAGTATTTACCTATCAGGTAGAGGAATTCCATGAATAATTATTGTTATAAGATACATGAGTCTACTGTAAAAAGGTAGTGGATGATTTCTTGATGGAAAAAGAAACCCAAAAAACCGATTTTTTCGAGGGCTTTATCCCTCAAATTTCCGATTATCGAGCCTAAAGTGGAAAACTTTTACCATCTAATCCTAAAAAATCGGTTTTTGCAGCAAAGGCATACATTATTTGAGAAAAAAGGAGTGATGACAATCATAATATTTCAAAGTACTCAACATCCAATATAAAAATTGTCGCTCGTCGTAGATATGGCTCTATGGTAGGAACGCAAATTTCGTTTATTGCCTGGATTGCCTGGTCAACATATTCATCTTCCAATCCGACCATTAATGTACTTCGCCCTTGTCGTAAAAACCCGCCTGTGGATGCGATACGGGTAACATTGAAACCCATATCAACCATTTTATTTGATATCGAAACCGTATCTTCGTCCCTCAAAATCGCTACCATCATTTTCATAATTTCAAATCCTTAAAACTTTACCGGGAAATGTCAACTCTGTTGTCAAGCGTGTTCCAAAAATATCGTTTGAAATTGAGTCTTAACATCATTATTATGTTAAAAAGAATCCTCTATTGAAATTTTATCTCATCTTTTACTTGAGAAATTCATCTACGAATGTTAAAGTTTCAGCTTAGGTGATTGGGTATTGATGTGAGTTGAAATCGACCTTGAATAATAGAAAATTATTCAATCATCTTTCCAAACGATTATAATTTCTAACTTTTAATACATAAATTGTCGCAATATTTTCTTTATAATCAGGGTGGTTTTTAATATTATCTCTGATGATTTGAAGTGCTTCTTTCACCAATTCATCTTCTACCCCAATCATCAATGTAGTTGCACCACCAAATATAAAACCACCGGTCGCCGCTAAACGGGTAACTCGATAATTCGCATTGATTAAAATCTCCGAAAGATCACCGCATAGTGAATCATCAATATTTGCAATTATCATTCTCATATTAGAGTTCCTCATAATGTTCAACTTCAAAAGTAAAGATGGTTGCCCCTTCGACCGTTACGGAAGTTCCACTGTTATTTTTCTGTGTGATAGATGGTAAGAATTCGACACGTTGTTGGCTGGTTGCAATTATTGCTTCAATGATCTTGGCTTCTTTCCCATTTGGAATCCCTACCAAAAGGGTCGTGTTCTTTCGTCCTAAGAAGCCGCCCGAACTTGATAAACGGGTTACAGGATTTCCTAATCGATTCAAGACTGCATTTACATTCTCAAAATCGGAGTCTTGGACGATAACTGCCATTAATCCATCGATTGGAATTAATTGCTTCTTTAATAGCAATTCAATCTGATTTGTCTGAGGAGAAGCGAGTGCTGTATCAACTTCGACTGCTAGCTTAGCATATGTCTCTTCCAGGATGATTCCATTTCGTAGCAGCATATTCAAAGCACTGCGTTGAGAAACCAACATTTCACGCATTGTCTTTTCTAATATTTCTTCCTCAACACCAGGATCAGCATAAAGCGCTTCAGAAACAATCTCAGCTAATGCATCGGCATGTTGTTTTATGGGTTCTGATAATATTTCCCAAATATGGGTGGAGATTAGACCACCATGATACATTTCTTGGAGGCGTTCATAAGATGATTTCGCCATTATTGAACGAGCATGTCGTCGTTCATATTCTTCCTGAGCTTCATTTCTTTGGATCAACTTCATTCTATTGATCAATGGTTTCATGGTTAAGCCTTGAACTAACAAGGTGAATAGAACAACACCAAAAGCCATGGCCTTGATTTCTTCTCGAGCAGGCCCAAGGGTTTCTGGTAAGCTGAGTGCAAGAGCGAGTGATATCGCTCCTCTAAGTCCACCCCAATAGAGGACATTTTTATATCTCAAAGGAAGCCCTTTACCGATCCAGGATAGACCATATATGCTTACTGCTCTGGCAATGAGGACAGCGAGTATCGCCCAGATGATGACCTGCCAATCTGAAAGCAAGACTTGTAGATTGATTTGTAGACCGATCAGGAGGAAGACTACCGAGTTGGAAAGGAATGCAGCGTAATCCCAAAAGTTAAAAACCAGGATTCGGGTTGAGGGGGACATTCCCCGCGGTCCGATGTTTCCACTTACCAAACCTGCAGCAACCACTGCAAGAACGCCACTCACATGAATTTGTTCAGCAACAAGATAAGAACCAAATGCCAGTACAGTAGTAAGAGTTGTTACTATCAAAGAATCATCAATAAACCGGATGGCTTGAGATATGAGCACCCCCAAAATGAAACCCACTGCAATACCTCCTCCTGCAA
>CAZTJD010000157.1:0-9176 GCA_964613985.1 uncultured Anaerolineales bacterium | reverse complement strand
TCGTAAGTCAGAAATTGGCTGATGTGAACTACCCCCAAACACCTGCACCGCTTTTGGTAGAAATCGGTACAGAAGAATTACCCCCAGGTGACCTGGAAAATGCCCTGAACCTGCTGAAGCAGCAAGTCCCCAAATTATTACGATCACTGCGACTAGATTACGACCAGGTAAAAATCATTGGGACTCCCCGCCGTTTGGTAATTTATGTCCCACAATTAGCGGCTTTTCAACCCGATCTAGAAGAAATGGTGAAAGGTCCACCTGCGAATCGCGCATTTGATTCTACAGGCGCGCCAACCCGTGCGGCTGAAGGATTTGCTCGTTCGAAAGAGGTTGATGTATCAGATCTTGAGATTCATGAGATTGAGGGGGGAAAATATGTCGTTGCCGTACTGCACACCAAGGGACGTTCGGCTTATGAACTCCTGAACGAATCGCTCCCAGAATTGCTTGGCAGTATTCAATTTAGTCAATCTATGCGCTGGAATTGGACGAATGTGCCTTTTTCCCGCCCAATTAGATGGTTATTTGCTCTCCACGGTGAGGCTGTTATTCCTTTTGAGTTTGCAGGTCTTTCAGCTCAGAATAGGATCCGAGGATTGCGTTTTTTCGATCCTGTAGAGTTCCAAGTAGAATCTGTGGCTGATTACTTTCATGAGCTTGAATCTCAGGGGATCATCCTTGATCCTGAAGTTCGTCAGGCAGCGATTGCAGAAAAACTACAGCAGGTAGCTACCGAGGCAGGTGGAGATATTATTCCAGATTCTGACCTGCTGCTTGAGATTACCCATCTAGTAGAGGCACCATCTGTCTTACTAGGCGATTTCACCCCCCGGCATCTCGAGCTGCCTCACGAAGTGTTGATTGGCGTAATGAAGAAACACCAACGGTACTTCCCGTTGCATAAAAATGGAAAACTACTATCCCACTTCTTGGTAGTGGTGAATAAACCGGAGGGGATGCCTCTTGCCGCGGTAAAGCAGGGTAACGAGGATGTTGTTCGAGCCCGTTTTGCTGATGCAGCGTATTTTATCCGTGAAGATTCGAAGATCACTTTCGAGGCATTCGTCCCACGGTTGGATCAGTTGGTTTTTCAAGTAGAATTGGGTTCAATATTAGATAAGACTCGCCGGATTGGTCATCTGGTGGGTGAATTAATCCCGATCATTGGGCTAAAAACGGATGAAGTTGAGGTTGCAATGCGGGCTGCATTTTTATGCAAGGCAGACCTTGCAACGCAGATGGTCGTTGAAATGACATCCTTGCAGGGGGTTATCGGTCGTGAATATGCCCTGGCTTCTGGAGAAAAAGAAGAAGTGGCGACTGCCATTTTCGAACATTATTTACCTCGTTCAGCAGATGATGCACAACCACAAACTAGACCAGGACTGGTTGTCGGGCTTGCCGACCGTTTAGATTCTCTGGTGGGATTGTTTGCTGCTGGATTAGCACCGACTGGTAAAAAAGATCCCTTTGCTCTGCGACGTACTGCTTTAGGCTTAGTGGGTAACCTGATTACCTGGGATTTGGATTTTAACGTCCGAACAGCTCTGGAGATGGCAGCCGCTAACCTGCCTATCAACGCCTCGCCAGAATCACTGCTGGACTGCAGCACTTTCATCATCGACCGCTTACGATACCTGCTTCTGGAACGTGATTTTCGATATGATATTGTCGATGCAGTGATTGCAGCCCAAGGGCATAACCCTGCACGGGCTACTAAAGCTGCTGAGGCATTAACCACTTGGGTTTCTCATCCTGATTGGGACAGGATTTTACCGGCTTATTCCCGCTGTGTACGCATTACTCGACCTGTTGGAAATGTTCAAACTCTCGATGTGAACAGCAATCTATTCGAACATCAGATGGAACATGCCCTCTATGAGGCTATAGTAAGTGCAGAAGAAACGCGGCGGCCCCCTGGTTCCGTAGAAGACTTTTTTAATGCCTTTCTACCCATGATCCCGGTGATCAACACTTTTTTTGATGAGGTGTTGGTAATGGTAGAAGACCGGTCCATTCGTGAAAACCGACTTGGATTATTACAGCGAATCTCAGCTTTGGCTGATGGCGTTGTGGATTTTAGCAGATTAGAAGGATTTTAACAAAGGTATACAGTTTTCGCTTATTCATGAGTTTGGACATAGGTCTCTCGGGGTTGATAAGGAGTTCAGTCTTAGCGTAACAACCGATTATGCTTTCTCACATAGTCATTTTTTACAAACAGCAGGGGACAGTTTCATCCGTAGGATAAGGGAAATTTTTTAATTCAGTCGAAGCAGAGTCCCATGATGCCGTTGCCAGGTCTGAGATAGATCAGAGGGTAAAGGCGGCTATGCTGAAAATACTTGATTTCTTTCCGTTATTTGGTATCTCTCACCTAATTCGATATTCCTGATCTGACTGATTGTGGACGATGTGGCACAATTCGGCGCGGAAAACACTACGCTGGTATAATCCATTTGGTAGATTATTTAGGCAACACAAGTAAATAATCATTCGTGTAAAATTGTTAAGATCATCGGAAAAGTATTTATTGATCTTCCATCGAAAATAGAATGAAATGACTGCTATTGATGAGATTAAAGCACGGATAGATATCGTAGACCTGGTTTCCGAAACAGTTGACCTGCGTCGTTCGGGCAGAAACTATACCGGGTTCTGTCCATTCCATCACAATACAAGGACTCCAGCCTTCGCAGTCTGGCCTGAGTCGGGAACCTGGAGGTGCTTTGGGGAGTGCAATGATGGCGGGGACATCTTCAAATTTGTAATGAAAAAGGAGGGATGGGATTTCCCTGAAGCGCTTCGCTATCTGGCAGAACGGGCTGGGGTAACTCTGGAACCACCCACTACCGAACAACAAGAGCAGGTGGAAGAGAATGAACGATTACGGGAGTTGTTGGAGGAAGCAGTAACTTTTTATCGTCATAACCTGCTTAACACGATCGCAGGAAACAGTGGTTTGACCTATCTCCAGGGGCGAGGGCTAAGCGATGAGACTATTGAGGTTTTTGGTCTTGGATATGCGCCTGATTCGTGGGAGGCTGCTTCAGAACATTTTAAATCTAAGGGTTATTCGGAACGAGAATTAGTTGATGCTGGTCTGGCTTCTGAGAGGGAATCTGGGGGGATTTATGACCGTTTCCGAGCAAGGGTGTTACTGCCTATACGTGATGAACGCGGCCGTATGGCTGGATTTGGGGCACGAACACTCGTTCCCGACGGTCTACCGAAATATTTAAACTCACCGCAAACAAGTATTTTTGATAAAGGTAGGATCCTCTTTGGTTTGGATCGTGCCCGTCGAACAATCCGCACTCAGGATCAGGTGGTGATCGTGGAAGGATACATGGGAGTTTTAGCTCCTCACCAGCATGGTTTCACGAATGTCGTTGCAACCATGGGGACTGCACTCACAGAACACCATTTACGATTAATCAAGCGATTTACTCGTCGGATCATCCTGGCAATGGATTCAGACGCGGCCGGGGCAAACGCTACTCTGCGAGGTTTGGAAGTCGCCAGACAAACCCTGGATCGCGAAGGTGAAGTTCTTTTCGATGCACGCGGCCTACTCCACTGGGAAGGGAGGCTGCAAGCAGATATTCGCGTGTCTACATTACCTCAGGGGATGGATCCGGATGATGTCGTGAACAATAATCCTCAGGATTGGGAGGCATTGATCGCCAAAGCAAAGCCGGTTGTTGAACATGTAATGGATACCCTGGCTCAGGGACGCGACTTGGGAGATCCCAAAGTTAAGACAGAGGTCGCAGCTCAAGTAATGCCTTTAATTGGAGATCTTCCTAATGCAATTGAGCGGGATACTTACCGTCAGAAGCTGGCCAGATTTCTGCGTGTTGATGAACGAACTTTACTCGGTGTCGGTCAATTTCGTCCCAGGCAGCCTCGATACCAACAGCGTACAGTATCAAATGTACCAGAAGAAGAGCAAGAGATTTTACATGATATTATCTTTGTTAACCAAAAGCGTGAAGCATACATCTTAGGTGCTCTTATCCGCCGTCCAGATTTAATTTATCATCTCGATCGGCACCTCCAGGAAGATGGTCTAGAGAGAATCGCTGAGGCAGATTTTGATCAGATAGACCATCAAGAATTAATAAAATTATTAATACATTCGCTAGATCAAAATGATATTGAGCCTCTGGATTATGTTCTTAACCATCTCTCTGAACCTATGATGAAATTGACCGACTTGATTCTGGAGCAGACTGAAGAAATAGATCCCACTGGTGATGATATACTTGAGGATATTCTTCGGGCGTTGATGATGATACGCGAGCAAAAGATCAGCCAACAGTTTGAATTGTTGCACTTCCTTCAAGAAACTGCCCAAGAAAATGGTGACTTGCAAGCGATCGAGTACCAGGATACAATTTTAAAATATACAGTCCTTCGAGGCAGGTTGCACAAAGCAAGGGAACGTTATACCCATCGTTCTATCTTGAGTAAAAAGGGGTAAAACAGTGTCTCGAAAACAAGCTTCAGAACAGCAGAATCCTAACCCAAGAAAAATGTTAGATAAAAAGAACATCATCCAAAATAGGGTTGATGGAACAGATGAGATGAATCAGCTATACTCTGAAGTTGACAGCGAGTCAATTCTAATTGAGTTGGATGCCCATACTTTATCCCAAGAGGAGCAAGAAATAGAGCAGGATACGGAAGACGTAACCAGTGAGGAAATACTGGTTGCCCATAAAGTCATGACAGTTTTGGGAGATGATCCTGTCAGGCTTTATCTCAGGGATATTGGTTCAATCGAGTTATTGAACGTCAACCACGAGTTTTGGCTCTCTGCTCAAATGCGAGCGATTCGCCGCCTGGATGCTATTCGTAGACAATATCCTATCGCCAAGCGAGGGGTACCCATAACTGTTAATATTTATCGCACACTTTTTGATGAAATGACAACAGCTTGGAGGCGGGTGGGAGAGGATATCAAACGTTTGATGTTTGATTGTCCCGATTTGTTCGAGATATTTGTTGAAGCCAGGCATCTCAGGGAAACTTGGCAGAGCGACCAAAAGTCATACTTGCGTGACTATTTGGATAACGGGCTTTGGGGAAAAGATCCATTTTGGGACGATGTGGCTCGAAATGCTTTCATCCTATTTGTCTCTCTTTATACACTACCCGACGTCACAGCTGAGAAATTAGGCCACTATTGCCACAATCGACAGAAATTTCCATTAAAGCAAACTTTTTTTCGCTACCTGCCTTCTGAGGAAGAAATTCGCGCTGAATTACAGGGACTTCGCCAACGTTCCTACGAGGCTTATAATGCGATCATCCGGGCGAACCTGCGCCTAGTGGTTAGTGTTGCCAAACGTTATGTGAATAGGGGGACCTCTTTTCTGGATTTGATCCAGGAGGGAAATATTGGTCTTTTACGTGCTGTTTCTAAATTTGATCCCACCAGGGGATATAAATTTAGCACCTATGCCACCTGGTGGATCCGCCAGTCGATTAGCCGTTCGATTGCTGACCAAGCCCGTACGATTCGCATCCCAGTGCATGTTTATGAGACCATCAACCGTCTGCTTCGCACTCAACGAGAATTGACTCAAAAGTTAAACCGTGATCCCACTTTAGAGGAAGTTGCCATTGCTTCTGGATTTTTAAAACAAGACGAGGCTGATGAGATCCAGGAATTTCGACGGAATAACCATCCACTCCCTACCCTTTTGCATCACCGGCTTCGACGTGCGGTATCCAGAGTAAACCAGTTCTTGCGCGCTGCCGAGGAGCCGTTGTCCTTGGACAGTCCAGTAGGCAACGAAGACAACAACCAACTCGGCGATTTTATCGAAGATGAAGGAGCACTCCAACCGATGGATGCTGCTGCTAGAGAGATTTTAAGAGAACAGGTAAAGAACGCGCTGGCGGTTCTCTCAGAAAGGGAACGTCAAGTTTTAGAACTGCGATTTGGTTTACTAGATGGAAAAGACCATACCCTGGAAGAGGTGGGACAATATTTTGATGTCACCAGAGAACGAATCCGGCAGATTGAGGCCAAAGCCCTCCGCAAACTTCGGCACCCAACCCGCAGCCGTCATTTAAGAGATTATTTACGCAGTTAAAGTAGTTTTATTGTTTCTGGCCCTCGCATAACACAAGGGGTCGGGTATTGATAAATGAACCTGCCTGATAGCCTATCGGCAATGACATTCATTTTGAATTCCTTACTGTCCCATCCGCCAACCGCCACCGACATACAATAGCTGCCCGGTTAACCAATGGGCTTGTTCAGAAGCCAGGAAGAGGATCACATCGGCTACATCTTCAGGCTTTCCCACTCGTCCTAACGGTGTGTTCTGTGCAATTTCGAGTTCCGCCTTTGGAGGGATGTAGCCTGTCTGGATGGGTCCGGGAGCGACAATATTCACAGTGATGCCGTATTTACCCATCTCAGCGGCGGCTGAACGTGAATAAGACTCGATAGCGTGTTTGCTAGCCGCATAACTGACATTGGCTTCATGAAGGTGGGCGGCATCTGTACTCAAGTTGATTACCCGACCCCAGTTAGTTCCTCTTTTGATGGTCCGTTGGAAATACTCTGACATCATCAAGGCATAAGCTCGGGCATTGATCGTGAAATGAGCATCGATGATCTCAGCTTGAGGTAAGTTAATGGGGAAAATCTGATCTGAGCGCTCTCCCTTCTTTGAAATACGCTCTGGATCGAAGGTTTCCATTACGCAGTAGGTATGGTTGTTAACCAGGATATCAACTGGACCGAATTTCTCTTCGCACAGATCGAATAAGAGTGGGATATTGGCAGCCTCTGCAAGGTCAGTTTCATGAGCGACTGCGGTTCCACCTCTGGCACTAATTTCTTCAATAACTTGATCCCCGTTTTGTTGCTGCAGCACCGTATATAGTTTATATCCAGCAACTCCCGCCAGAATCACATCCTCCGTATCTTTCATAGAAAGGTTGTTGCCTTCTCTGTAAAAAGTGATGAAAACGCGGGCACCCTGAGCAGCAAACGCCTTTGCGGTGGCTGCTCCAATGCCGTGATTAGCGCCAGTGATCAAGATAGTTTTGTTTTCTAATCCTGGGTTTATCATTTTTGTGCTCTTGACTGGTCCTGTGTTCTATGTAGGGGATAAAACAATAACCACAATGTTTTTCTATTTAAAAAAAAGAATATCAATAGTTATGGCTGGAATTTATCCTCAATCCTCCAACGATCTTCTCAACCTGCATACTTTTTTCGAACCTTAACCAGCTTTGGTTTAATCACCGCTCTGCAATAGCCCTGGTATGGATTCTTTTTGTAATATTCCTGGTGGTATTCTTCAGCAGGATAAAATTCTTCCAGTCTGGTAACCTCGGTGACAATGGGATTGGACCAGATTCCTTCTTCCTCAAAGGTATCAATCATCTCTTCGGCAACCTTTTTCTGCTCCTCCGAATGGTAAAAAATGGCAGAACGGTACTGAGTTCCTACATCTGCACCTTGATAATTGAGAGTGGTTGGATCATGGGCGGTAAAGAAAACCTCCAGGATTTCTCTGAAGCTTATCACTTTGGGATCGAATGTCACTTGGACGACCTCGGCATGACCGGTTTTCCCGGTACAAACGGCGTTATAATTCGGGTTGGACATATGTCCTCCAGTATAACCCGATACCACATCCACAACACCTTCCAGTTCATCATATACTGCCTCCAGGCACCAGAAACAGCCACCCCCAAGGGTTGCAACATGAAATTTTTTTGTCATTTATTTCCTCTTTTCCAGCATTTAGAAAGTAAGTATCGAAGCTTCGTGCTATTGACCTAACTATAGTCAAGTGTTTTAGATGATATACTTTATAGAATCATCCAGGAATATTATTCTTACCTGGCATTTGTTGGATCCATGGAGAATATTTTCCTCCTTAAATTATTCGATCCATAAATTGACACAGAGATAAGGAGAAAAAATGCCAAAATTGACCATAGAAGGAGTAGGCACTTTTGACGTTGAAAAGGGGACACGGCTGGTCTAAGCTCTAGAGGATCATGGAGGAGAGCCACTGCACCGTTATGGTTGTTATGCCCGATGTACAACCTGTCGGGTGGAGTTTATTCAAGGAGAGCCCGAGAGGATGACTGAGGCAGAAAAGAAAAAACTAGAAGCCCAGAATAACCTGGGAAAATCCCGGCTCTCTTGCCAGTGCACACTCGACAGAGACATGCATGTAAAAGTTCTGTTCCCTTTTCGTAAAAGTGGTCTGGATGATCCAGGTCCTCGCCCTGAAGATCATGTAACACCTTAGATGGCAACAGGAGGGTTACTGGAATATTTTATAATACATCATACCCACGCAAAGAAGAGTATTTTAACCTCAATATTGATATCAACAAATACTCTTTTGGGTAAGTAACCCAAATAAAGTTTCACGATTTTTACCCAACTATGTTGAAGAAATATTGGCGAATCACCACAGCTTATTTTCTTCGCCCACTTCAGCTGATCCGTACTTACGAAGCTAGCGATTTCCGTCCTGACCTGATCGCTGGTCTTACTGTGGGGGTTATTGCCCTGCCCCAAGCGATAGCTTATGCTATGATTGCTGAATTACCCCCGCAATCTGGAATATATGCAGCAGTGGTTACATCCATGATAGGGGCATTATGGGGTTCTTCTCATCATCTTAACACCGGTCCAACTAATACAACCTCTCTGCTGGTCTTAGCCACCCTTTTACCCCTGGCAGAGGTGGGTAGCGAACGTTTTCTATTGGCTGCTGGGCTTATGGCCGTGATGGTAGGGATTTTTAAACTTTTTTTGGGAATTGCCCGGTTGGGTGTGCTGGTAAATTTTGTCTCTGATTCTGTAGTTATTGGTTTTACCGCAGGTGCAGGTGTGTTAATTGGGGTCAACCAGTTACGTCACATCCTGCGGTTGAATATTCCCAGCAGCGCCAGCCTGATCGATACCATTAATGCCATCGTCTCCCATATAATTGAAACACATATGACCAGCCTTTTTCTAAGCCTTGGGATTTTATTGATCATTGTACTCCTCAAACTATTTACCCCGAAGCTCCCTGCCGCATTATTGGGAATGGTATTTGCGACGACAATGGTCATCATATTTAAGCTAAATAACATTGGAATCGAAGTAATTGGCGAGATCCCAAGAAGCCTGCCAC
>CAZTJD010000156.1:0-9238 GCA_964613985.1 uncultured Anaerolineales bacterium | reverse complement strand
CCCCAATAATCGTTTGGGGAATCAGATAATATGATGATCCCATGGACATGATTCGGCATAATAAAAAATTGATCCAAAATCATGTACCGATAATGATTGGGCAAATCATCCCAGGTGTGTTGGACTATCTCCCCCAATTCGTTCGTAACCATCTCCCTATCAACGACCTCCCCGAACAAACATTCCCGCTGGTAGGTGCAGATCGTGATGAAATAGCCACCCGGTGACGTGTAATCGTAACCTTTCAGGCGGATGGACCGGCGGTGTCGCCGTTGGGAATCAAATCGGTTGGGTTTTGTGATCATTTCGATTCATCAACACCTCCTGTAGGGGCACGATGGCATCGTGCCCCCACGTTGTTATGAATATTTGCCATCGAAATTCGTACCCCTACTGTAGAAATTGTGATTCCTGCATAAAAATATACAAAATTTCGAATAAATTTGGGGGATATTCATAACAAGATCAATTCCCCAGGAGCAGCCTCACAAATCCCCGCCCAAACCAGGATCGCTGCGATGGGCGTGATGCGTCGAAAGACAGAATCACCGATCTTTTTACCATAGACGACATGGGCGATATGTCCCTCGATAGAATCCAACGACAGGTCAGGTTCCCCCAACTGGGCGTTCATCGCATCACCACGCCGTACACGACCTCCATTACGGATCAATACACAGATCGCTTCCTGGAAGACGATCCAGGGCAGGATGGATTGGTTCCCGAGGTTGTCCACCCTGATCCCCTCTGGGGTGAGTTCAGCCGAAAAGGTTCCCCCTCTTTGCATGGGGATCTTCATAGGCGAACCACTTTCCTGAAATTTGCGCTTGATGACTGAAACAACGGTGATTCCATCCATAATAATACAACCCTCCTCTAAAACAACTAATTTTTTAGATTGAACATTACTTCCTAAGCTATAACGGGGCTTTGCAGTGACTTTTCCATAATCATAGAAAGAAAGTACTGTAAAAACCGAGTTTTTTAGGATTTGATGGTGAAAGTTTTCCACTTTTAGCTCGAAAATCTGCAATTTGAGGGATAATGCCCTCGAAAAACTAGGTTTTTGGGGTTTCTTTTTCCATCTAGAAATCATCCCCTTCCTTTTTACAGTAGACTCATAGAAAGCATATCCCAACTAAAAAGATCAACCAAATGGATTTACCCATCGGGCAATGACTTATTTTCATAAATTCTGGTTATATTATGGTGCCCTGACCTTCATTGAGGCATTATTGAACGAAAAAACCCTTTGTCCTTTCTCATATGCCTGGCTTTCCTGATCAGTTAACCAGATCAACCCTGGATATTCACAACCTCTTCTACCACATATTGCTGCGGTATCAGGCCAACCAAGTGGTTTGACTGACCTAACATAAGTCAATGTTCGTCCCTTGGGTTTGCCGTGTTTTTCACATCTCACAAGTGCCATCTCTCATTCCTCCTCAAATCCAAAATCCTCAAACTTCAAAGTGCGGCTGTTCTCATTGATCGTCCGTACCGTACTATCCTCAAAGCCATCCGCTTTCCTGGCCTTGATCTCCAAGCTGATCTCCACCTCGCAGCCTAACTGGCTGGTCAGCCGCTCGATCACCTCCTCGACGATGACACCCATATCCTTGTTGACCCGCTGCGGATCGAGCTGGACCCGGCCGTAGTAACGGGAGAGGCGTTTAGGTTCGGGTTCAGGGGGTATTGGTCCATCGGGACCTGGGGGCGTAGGCCTTCCAACTGGTGGTATATCTTCAGGAGGAACCAGTTCTGGGGGACGTTTGAGATGCTTGGGGTGAACCAACAGGCTGCTTTCATCGAAAAAGATTGTGCCAATATCTCTGAACACGATCCCGGTATGTTCTCCAGCATCGTTCTTGCCCGTGGCGTAAGCAAAGGGGGCATCCAGCCTACCCACACCATCTCGTACAGCTTGCAGAAGCACTTCACTGTCGACAAGCCGCGGCAGGTAGCAGTATTGTGCCAGGTACTCCCAGAGCTGCTTTAGACCGACTTCCCAGCCTCTTTCTTCATTCCAGATGTAGCGATCCAGTTCCATGCGCAGGATGTCGGGGGACCAGGTGTAAATAATCAGGCCATCGTTGCGCAGCTTCCGGGCTGCGCGGTCATAGAAGTTGTCATCGCCGCTGATGCGGCTGGCCTGGAACTCGATCGGACCCAACGGATCAGGTTGGGTGGGGACCAGTAGCCAGCTGTAGGCACCGCGAAGACGCAAGTCGACCGTGTTATCCGCCCGTTCCAGGCTTTCTTTGACCTGCCGGCGTTGCTGGGCGTCCAGGTTGAGGGCTTCGCGTTCCTCATTGATCGACTCCCAGGCCATATACTCGCGTGTTGCATTGATCAATGATTCTGTATCATTCTCGTCCGGGGCGATGAAGATCAGCATGTTCTTATACAGTCTTTGGGCGTTGCCCCGGCTTTCCAGGAAATTCTTTGCTTCGCTCAACGCCATCGTTGTTGCCGTGGTGCGTTTGTGGGTGGATTCGGGGTGCAGCACGATCACTCGAGCGCGGTCCTCATCGACCACGTCGGAGGTTTCGGTGGGGGCGATGTGGAAGGCAGCGAAATCGCGGTTCTTGGCAACAGCTCGAAGTCGTTCCACGATCAAAGCATAGACCTCCCCAGTTTCAAAACCCTGGGCGCGGTCTCGAGCTAGCTTGTTGACGGTTGGGCGGGTGTCGTACCAGTAACGGCTGCCATCGGTGTAAAGATAGGTCAGCTGGCCTCCCATCCTCCGCAAAGCATCCCCAAAGACAGCGGTTGGTTCGCCAGGTTGGGCACAGGCCAGGCGGATGCGGATCTCCTCCAATCCACGCACCCTTTGTGCAGCCACGGAAGGGGCTGAACCAATGAAGATCGTCCGGGCAACCCTTCGTGTTGCAGCATATCGACCGAGGGCAGGAACGGAACCATCAATCGCATAAGGTTTTGATTCAGCTCCATCAATATCGGTATCAAAAACCGCATCCCAGGTATCGGGCAGGTAGCGCAGCAGCTCGTTTCGCACCGGTGAGGCGTCTAGGGGTACTGTCCCCGGCATGATCAAGAGCGATTGGTCACCGCGGGTCCAGAGTTGGTGGATGGTCGCAGCCATTAAGCGCAGAACCCCTCGCGTGCGCTGGAAACGGTCCAGGGTTGCCCAATCCTGGTACAGACGATCGAACATCTCGGGATGGATGGGATAGGCGGCTTTCATCCGCTCTAGGTAACCACGCTCAGCTACTCCAGCCGGAAATTCCCCGGAGGTGTTGCGGTACATATCGCCAAAGGCTTCCACAACGGCATCACGGGCTGGGAAATCAACCCGCTGGGTGAACAAGCGGCGGCGGACGATCTCGAAGCTTTCTGTGGGCGTGACCGGCTTCCAGACCGATTCGATCCGGCCAACCACGTGAGAGATCATCTCCAGGGCGACCCTGCCTGCTTCGCCGCCGATCTCGATGTCCGATTCGGGGATGGAGATCAGCATCATCGATTCGTCGGAACGACGCACCGCTTCCGTAAGGGATTGGACGAAACTCATCAAGGAGTCGAAGGTTCCGGCTGGCAACCCTTCCACCTTGTAGAGGTTACGGGCATAAGCGACCAGCTCGTCAATTATGACCAGGCAGGGACCGAACTTAAAGAACAGGTCCTTCAGGGTATTGGACCCGGGGTTGACGCCCTTCTCGTCTGCTACCTGGACCATGGTAAAGGCTTCAAACCCACCGAGCTGGTAAGCCATTTCCCCCCAAAGGGTGTGGATGGTGGCATCGGGATACTGTCGAGGGGTTGAGACGTTGAGGGCGGTGCCGACTAGGACGGCGGTATTGGCTTCTGGTAAATCGGTATCACCGATCTTGGCTGCGATCTGCTCCCCACCAGGGAAGTCTCCCAGCACGAGTTTCCCGCCACAGAGGTGGTAAAGAGCCAGCATGCTGTGGGTCTTACCACCCCCAAAGGAGGTCTGCAGCTGGACGACCGGGTCCCCACCCTGGGCAGTCAGACGCTTTATGCCGGTAACCAGCATCGAAAGCAAGCCTTCGGTGAGGTATGTGCGCTGGAAAAACTCCACCGGGTCCTGGTATTCTCGTTCAGCGGTGCCAGCCAAGACATCAGAGAGGTCAGCGGCGAATTCCGCCTGTAGGTAGCGACCGCTGGAGACATCCGGGTGAGGCTGAACCACGTCCCGCCAGGGGCGCAAACCGGTGGTGGTCATGGTCTCGATCGTCTCGGGGACAGCCTCTCTCCTGGCTCGTTCTGCTTCCCCCTCAAATCGCAGCCGCAGCAGGTCCTTGGCAATCTCATCTACTCGGGTAGCCTGTTCTGCGGCGCTGACCATCTTCAAAAGGCGGGTGGCAGTATCGGCGATACGGTAAGCATCGTCGTTTGTGAAAGCGCTCTGGTGGGCCCACTCGTTTCGGGCTGTGATCAGTTCGCTGACGAAGGAACGCCCGTTATGCCCCAGCTTTTCCTGGAAGACCTCGTTCCAGCGGCGCCACATCAGGTTGAGGCAGGCTTGTGTATCCAGGGATGCCAGCAGAGCGCT
Source organism: uncultured Anaerolineales bacterium (assembly GCA_964613985.1). Classification (GTDB taxonomy): domain Bacteria; phylum Chloroflexota; class Anaerolineae; order Anaerolineales; family UBA11858; genus CAZTJD01. The sequence goes on along the minus strand of CAZTJD010000156.1, from coordinate 4,698 downwards.
TTCATCCTGCCAGGCTTCATCTGGGATACCCGGATAGCTGGCGGTTGCGAGGGTAGAATCGATTTCAGTGACATACCCCTTTGCGGTGTAGACGTATTTGAATTCCCGGATGATGAAATTCGCCAGCCCCTGCCTGATGTATTCCAACACCCTGCCCACTCTTTCTCGGTTGCTCAGTGCCATGATTAACCTCCCAAATCAGATCAATAACTCAACAGGAAAAAAAGTTGATTTTTCATTTCATCTTCATATTTGTAACTCATACCATCGATCCCTCCCGTTTGGCATTGCGGTAAAGCTGCAGTTCTCCATTTTCAAAGGCACCTTTCAATGCGGGTTTGGCAGAAATCAAGGGTTCCGATTCCAGTTGAACCGGATAGAGGAGTTCAACGATCTGCCGGAGCTCCTGGAAATAGTCAAAGGGTTCATTTAACAAGACCAGCAAGTCGATATCGCTGCTGATATCTCCCTGCTGCCTGGCTGTGGAACCATATAAGACCATGCCTTCCAGTGAAGAGCCGTAATGTTCTTCCAGGATTTGTTTACATTTTTGGATAATTTCCTGTTTATTAGGCAATGGAACCTCCACAAATCTATACACTTATTGGAACATCCATAAAAGATCTTCAGCCATCTTCCCGGCGTAAGTTATCACCAGTCGATGCCCGGCTCGGGTCATCGCCATATATATTCTCCGTGAGTTTTCTAGGATTAATTTTTCGCGTTCTTCATCTGATATTCGTAAACTTTGTTCTGCCTCCATGAGTTGACTCATCCCTACAAAGAAAACAATCGGACTTTCTATTCCCGTTCCTCTGTTTAGAGTCGTAACACGGATATAATCACCAGGATCGTGGTCTCTGGGGTCCATTGCGCTGCCGTCCCCAAGCTTACGATTGATGACTCGGATTAAACTCTCTACACCCTGCCAGTTTGCATGTAAGATTAATATTTGACTTTTCGGAATTCCATGTGTTTTTACGAAAAGTTCAACCTCATTTGAAACCCTTGTTATTTCATCTTGTTTGCTGCTGAGGGGTATCAATTGTGGAACCACGCCTTCCGGCATATCAAAAATATTCGGTTCCAGGATACCCTCTTCAGCATCATCGACAGGTACTCGCTGTCTATAAAAAATTGTTGCCAGGGTTAGGATCTCCTTGGTGGTCCGATAGCTCTTGTCTAATATATGGGTTCGATTCCGAACCTCGAGCCCCATGGATTTCCAAGAGATGCCCCTGTTTAAGAATCCTTGGGTAGGATCTGCAACCATAAAAATACAACCCGTTTTGGGTTCAAGCATGTGGGTAATTATTTCAAACCAGATTGGCGCAAAGAATTGAGTTTCATCAATCAAGACAACATCATACTTGGGAATTTTTTCTTGATGATTTTTTACTAAATTCCAATAACCATGGGAAACCAAGCCCCAATCTATCATCTTTCTCTTTTTGAGTACTGATAAATATTTTTCATAAGCATCGAACATCAAGCTTCTTTGTTGTTGAGATAAACGGAAACCTCTACCCCGTCTTTGAACCAAAAGATATGCCTCACGAGAACGTTCAACCTGGTCTGTGATCCAATCGATTTCACTTAAGAGCATGCTTTCAGTTATCGAACTTGATGAAAATAATTGCTTATGAATCTCCCTGATGATTTGTTTTTTAGATTCCTGTCCAATTGGCTTTGGGAAAGCTTTCAGCGGCCAGTGATGGTTCAGCCACTGTGAAAAAGTTTTCCATTCAATATTTTCTGGTAGATCTCCACATATCTGATAATACTTCCACTGAATATCACGAATCAACGCTCGATTATGGGTTAATACTAAGAATTGTTTATTTGGATAAAGTGCATAGAGTAAACGAAGGCGGTAGAGTAAGATCAGGGTTTTTCCACTCCCTGCAACACCATTTACAATGGATGTCTGAAAATCGCGGGTTATGTTTCTTTTATCTTCTGGTAACTCCAGATCGTGTTTTAAAACCTCTTCCTGGTCGTAATCCAATAAAAAATCGGTGAGACCGGCTTTTATATTTCTCTCACTTGGTTCTCGGGCAGAAATTGATCCAAGGACCACGGATTCCGGCGTGAACAGCTCTCTGATAACATGGTAGCTGATACCATCCAGGGACTTGTTTCCAAAAAAGGTCCCCCATTTTTTGATATTCTTATCGTCCAGGTATTCTTTACCCAACCACACCAGGCTTTCCTCTTCTTTTTTTGCCCTGTTCTTGGAAATATCTCTTGTGCTAAGATTGGGAAAAATGACAACACCATTAATGTGGCTTGCCTCCTCTGAATAATTATTTACATGATCTTCATAAGCTTTTTTGAACGCAAGCAAGATATCCGATTCATGCTCTCCAATGATTTCTCTATTATCTCCCATTAATAGCATCTGAATTTTCGACTGCCATTGTTTTGGAGTAGCATCACTTACCTTGATTACGATGGCGCGACCATCCGGATTGATGACTAAAAAATCGGGTTGTTCAGCCTGCCAGGGAGTAAGGTGGTGCCAAATCACGTGACCGTCTGGAAGGTTTTTTAAGAAGAAAAAAGTTTTGTGGACATTTGTTGGGACTGGCCCAAAGGGTTTGTTTGGGAAGATTAAGGCTGACATCGCTATATAATCAAAATAATTTTTACAGTCCTCTAAGTTTGGAAGAGCGGTTATAAGACTGAAGAAGTCTTTATACTCAAAAATTCGTCTCCATTTTACTTCAAAGAACACAACTCAGTAAAAACCTGAAAGAGTCTTACAAGTATTTTTAGATTAGACTGTTTTTCCGATTTATTCAGTATTTATCCATATGCAGCCCTCGTAAACCTTTTGGTCTTACCACCATTTCGTTAAAACATCCATAAGCTAAAATTTGAGGTCCGTTAAGGTAATTGTACATGCTGGCAACTTGAAATCAAATCCTTAAAAATGTTTATCCAACCATTTACTTCCATATTATCACTGCTTGCGTTCAATACATGCCGACTTCCAAGGATTATTAATTTCGTCCGCGGTCTGGTAATGGCGACATTAATCCGCTGAGGTTGAAAGAAAAAATCGCTTATCTGTGAAGCGAAAGCTGGGCTGGAGGTGGTTAATGAGATCAACACAATCTCCCGTTCCTGTCCCTGCATCCTTTCCACCGTGTCCACAATCAGCCCCTTCCATTTTTCGCTTGAACCAATTAATCGCCTCAACCCATTTCTGATCATCCTAGCTTGCACTCGATAGGGAACAACGATACCGATTTCCTCTGGCGGGAGTTCGGCTTCGATCAGGGAGGAAACAATCTTGCAAACAATTTCTGCTTCTTCCTCACACTTAACAGTTGCGTCACGGTGAGCAAGATCGATAAATAGAATAGAGGGGTCCGGCCCTAGGATATCTTCCAACGAATTACTCTTTTTCGGAAGATGAAATTTGCGATCGGCAGCACTGGGCGCGGAGATGATTTGTCCACCATAAAATGTTCTGCTGGGCCATACAGCAAGATCGCGATTTAATCGATATGTTATATTCAGCATCGTGTCAAAACCACGGCCAGTTAAATATTCGAAAATGGAATATTTTGAAAGTTGATTGGATTTCGTCGTTGTTACCGGCGGGAGTTGATGCTCATCACCAATGAAGATATATTTCTCCGCAGAAAGCATTCCCATGAGCGCTAAAGGTAGTGTAACCTGAGAGGCTTCATCGAAAATGACAACATCGAATTCAACATTGCGCAGCCGGCTGGTTCGTGGAGCAAATGGGGTCGCCCCAACGATATAACCCCCGGCTAAATCATCAAACCCAGAACTGAAAAAACCTGCAAAATTCGGAACTTTCAACCCCTTTGCCCTTTCTGAACGCCCGATCTTACAAACCGGGAGAGAGGGATCCAGGTCATATATTTTTTCCAGGGCGTTATTGATAGCGCGATGGGTTAATGCGGTAACAAAGACACGGAGACCGTCTTTTACAAACAGCTTTGCCAGGTATGCCAAGACATAGGTCTTTCCAGTTCCGGGAGGTCCCTGGATCAGGTGCACCAGGTCTGTACTATAGGCATATCCTACAGCTTCAGACTGTTTATCATTCAAATCCGCGTCCAGGGCACAATCATAAGCATTTTGATAAGCTTGAAAATCTATTTTTGGGGCAATATTTCCGGTCAATAAGGGAAGAATTGTCTCTCGACCTCGTTCGGTATCGCCAACCTGTTCGATAGCTTCCAGGTAATAACCTGATAGATCGAGCATTCCCTCATCAGCGATCCATCCATTCGGGGATTCCTGCAGCAGATAGATATCGCCATCGTTTAAATAGACCGTGATTTCTGTCTCATCGTCATCTTCTATGGTCACTAAGAGTGCGTCATTATCCGTAGGGTTCCCTTTATGCAGAACCAAAAAATCCCCTTCACGGAATCTGGAATCGTTTTTAGCACAAACAAGCTTGATGGTACCATCATAAATCGTGCTTATTACGGTCAATCCTGCGATGGCATCTCCCTTGGTTAATCTCTCACTCAAAGGACGCGACCATTTACGCATCAAATCAAATTTTTGATTTTCCGTCTCGGAGATCACAAAATCTCTAAGCTCTTTGAGAATGGAACGGTAATTTTCCACGACGATATTTCCTGAAGCAACCTTGTCAAACCTGTCATTCTGAGCGAAGCGAAGAATCTCCCGTTCGGTGTGAGAGAT
>CAZTJD010000155.1:0-9319 GCA_964613985.1 uncultured Anaerolineales bacterium | reverse complement strand
GGATATTTATGGACACCTTCTCCCGGGTAAACAGTATGAAGCAGCAAAACTGATGGATGAACTGATCAATCCCACTCAGATTCAGGTTGAAGATTCAATTTTTGATAAAAAAACTGATCTTAAAGTTAGGTGAAATCAGAGATCATTCAGTCTTCAATTTTCACAGAACTGCACCAAACTGCACCATATACAAAGAGCCTATCTTTACGATAGGCTCTAAAACCCCTATATATGGGGGTCAGGAGTATAAAAACCCCTGTATCTTCTGCGCACCCGGAGGGACTCGAACCCCCAACCTGCTGATTCGAAGTCAGACGCTCTGTCCATTGAGCTACGGGTGCTGTGTTAATATTATACCTCTAAATTTTAAGGGTTGGGATGGAAGGGTTAGGGGGTTTATTTTTCGAGGTTTTCCCCTAACCCTTAGGTCTTTTCTCTTTCCCCTCGTTTACTCCACAACCACCCAGTCACTGGCGCTGCGGCCGAATACCTCCGGAGAATACATTTCTTCTGCTTTTGCTGGTGGCACGATAAAGGTGCCTGGGGTGGTTGCCCTGGCAATGTAGGTGTATTCGTAAACCCCATCCCAAAGCAAGTATGTAAAGGCTTCAGCACGTTCATCACGCATGTTCTGGTGGTTATACCAGGGGAACCACCACCAATAGAAGCGGTTATTTTCACTGGTTGGATCTTCCGGTACACTTCCACTGACAGCCAGGGCGGGATTTACAATCTCCAGACCAGCCGGTAAAGGATCAACCAGGGCGACATGGTAGCGGCGGTTGTCAGCAACCATCGTCAGACGGACACGAACCCGGGCACCTGCCTTGATATGCCATACTCCATCCTCATCACGGGTTACGTCCTCGGGATCATCTACGGCTTCATAAACTCGCTGAACTACAAAACCCATATCCAGGGGATCTAGCCACAGGTCGGTTGGCGCATATCGCAACCCTAGGCGGTAATACAGCCTGCCTGTCCCTTCCTTGATGATCAACAAGTCTTGGGTTTGCCCACCCCCCATTTCAGGATCAACCAGGTAAGCCATGGGGATTTCGGTTTCGTGTCTTTCTGTTGTACGACCCGAGTAAGCATGTTCACCAGCATAGGTATCCCCAAGCCATATCCGGGCGACAAAATCAGGCGTCTGGGCTTCGAAGGTATTGAAGTAACGATCCAGTGCCAGCAGGACAAATACGTTTTCCTGGGTGTTGTTCCAACGTCCTTTTACCCTGTGCGACAATAAACCGTTTACCACCTTGGGGATCAGGTCGCTTTGTGGGTCATCCACGATCAAGGCGTCAAGCAAGATCGCATCTGTCCTCCGGTTTGAACCGAGTAATAGGTAATTTTGGTCATCATATGAGGTGGTGAAGTTTGCTGCTCCGGCAGTCTCTACGACCCGGTTGTTGACAAAGCGCCGGATGGCATCGACTTCGCCCTTCGCAGAAGCATCATCCGAAAAAATCTGCCAGATCCATCCTACTGCATCCAGTGACAGGTTTTCCAGTCCGGCTTCCTCAAGCAAGTTCTTTGCCTTCTGCGGGTCTGAATCCCCCATCAGGTCACGCACATAAAGGGCATAGGCGCTGAGGGTCTGCCGGGTTTGTTTAGAATACCAGGCTGGATAATGACTCTCAATGTTTTGGAGATAGCCAAGCACATTTTGTCGAATGTCTTCGGGTACTTCGTAACCCTTTAGCTTGGCTCGCTGTAACGCATGGGCAACGTGGATGCTGTTGAAGGGAATCGAATCCTGTCCACGCCGCCAGTAGGGGAAACCGCCATCCCAGTTCTGCAATCCCTTCAAGCGATCGATATCGTTAATAACGGTTGTTTCTAGCGCTTCTGGAGAAGGCAGTCCTTCTGACTTAAAAGCTGACAAGACATCTCTCAAGGCAGCTATCCCCAGGATCCTTGAGGCAAGCTGTTCGGAACATTCGTAAGGGTAAGAAACAAGGTAGATAACCGCATCTGTCAGCGCCTGAAGTGCAGTTGAGGAGGTCTGGATTTCCAGTCCACCAAACTGTTGGAAGACGTCACTTGGTGATCCGATCGGTTGGATTATGCTGCCCTCATCAAGGACTCCGTAGGTTGCGAAGGCTTCCGTGGTTGCAGGAGTGTAAACCGGCAGTTGGCCATCAGCGGCATCCGAGTAGGTGCCTGAAACCGCGGCTGCCTGAAAACGGGCAGTACCAGCCATGTCAGTCTTGGTAGGAAATCGTATTTCTACTCTATCGTTTGCCGGTACCAGGACCTGGACTCCCTGACCGTTGGTGAGAGAGAGGTTGCTTACCTGGATTACGACATCTACGGTCATTTCCTCATCCGTCTGGTTTTGGACCACGACCGGCATTTCGAAAGTATCCCCAAAATTCAGGAATCTGGGGGCGGAGGGACGGACCATCAGAGGTAGACGAGCGGTGATATTGGCTTCTCCAGTACCAAACTTGCTGCCTGTGTTATCAACAACCACTGCCATGACCCGATAACGGGTGAGATTATCTGGTAAAGTGATCTCTACTCGAGCCTGGCCTTTACTATCTGTACCTACTTCAGGAACAAATGCTGCCAGGGGATTAAAGTCTGTTCGGACCTGGATAGCCGGGACCTCAGCCTGACCACCGCCGCCCATCCCCCTGGGTGCCGCTTCTTCAGCAGCGGGTGCCTCCATGACCATCATCATATCTCCCTCGGCTTCCTTGGCAACGGTCAGGGTCGCCTCAACCACGTTTTCTGCAGCCTGAGCCGCGTCTACCAATGCCTGTGGATCAACCAGGATGATGCTGGCACGGCTGTAATAGCTGTTCACATCTGAAGGGCGGGGACTGTAGAAGATCGATATTGGATCAATCAGGGTATAGTTGGTCAGTGCTAGTACTGCCTCATCCACCACGATGACCGCAATCTCTGCATTGGGGACTGGCTTTCCGTTTTCGTCTTTCACCGATAATTGAAGTGTGGTCTTGCCGCCTGGTTCGAGCTTTGTTTTTTCGGGAATTACTTCGAGAGAAAGTGTCCGTGATAATGGAGGCACATTAAGGGTTAAATACCCGCTGGCATAGGCGGGTCTTTCAGGGACATCTTTTAATGGATTGCCCTGGTTATCTACCCGAGGCGCAGATCCAAGCAGGTCGACCTGGACATTAAGATTTGGGATGTGTTTTGATTCGATAGGTATCTTGAGGGTAGTCGTGCTATCCTCAAGCACGAACCTTTCTGTATAGAGGATACCGCTGCGGCTGATGGTCAGCAATCCTTCGGCGGGTGAAAAGGGGGATTGAACCAGGATACGGGCGGTATCTCCCGGTTGATAATTTTCTTTATTTGGAATTAAAGTTACTTCTTCCTTCTCGACTTCACGCTTAGGAAGTTGTTCCCCACCGCTAACCCAACGGGTGAACTGACTGCGATTTTGACGGCCAAGGTTATCGGTGACAGTCGCCGTGATCTGGTATCGTCCGCCCAAAGGCGTATCAAAGATGCATTGGACTGGTTCTTCTTTTGAACCGACTGTGCATTCCTGGATGTCTGCTTCCGTTTCGGACCAGTTTCCGTCCTTATATTTCCATTCCATCCTGGCAGCCTTGACCTGAATCTGGCGATCTGGCAATGCTACACCCTCCAGGTCTGTAACAATTAAGTCAATTTCTAATGGGTTACCTCTCTCAACGAAATATTGATCACTGCGAAGACCGACATAGAATTCCGCAGGGTGGACTATTAGTGTGGTTCGAGCAGACCAGGCCTGGCGGTTGACATCCATTACCGTGGCTTCTGCAAGGATGCTGAAAGGGCGCATTCCTTGAGCCCGCGCAAATGCTAAATCAAGGTAATGATTACCGGTAGCGTCCGTTTTGCCACTGAAAGTTTCGGTTTGGCTTTCCCCTATCTCGCCACCAAAATACCACCAGGGCTGCCAGATTCCAAAAGTGAAATCGGGCCAATTTGGAGGGGAGTAGTTGGTAGGTGTTGAAGATACCAACCAGTTTACTTCAGCATTGGGTAATGGACCGCCAGCGTAGTATTTAGCCTCTACAGCAACAGTAGCGGTATCGCCGTTGAAATAAGGTCCAGTAGTTTCGTTTCGGGCTTGGACTTCAAACTCAGGACGGCGGAATTCTTGCACCTGGAATCCATGGGTGTACCATTGGCCATCCAGGCTACCTATGCTGCCTTCTGAACTCATCTCGATACGTGCAAAACCAAGGTTGATGTTTTCCGGTAAAGTAAATTGGAAATCAAAGCCACCAAAAGCATTGACATCGATCCGATCTCCACCTAGATCATTTCCTTGTGGATCAAAAACCTGGTAATTGATCCCTGGTAAACTACCGCCTACCAGACCGACATCACCATCTTGCTTGTTTCCGATTTTTCGGATCCAACCTTTGATGTGAACTTCCTCCCCTGGACGGTACATCTGGCGATCATCGATCACGTACCAGCGGAGTTCGTCATTCATTGTACGGGTAGACCAACCTTCATTTCCCCAATAATAGGTTGAGGGGGGTAAAAACGCGTTATCCATACCACGACTTGCAACCAGATAAGCAATCCCTTCAGGTGGGATAGCGAACCTGGCTAATCCATCTGAATCAGAGGTACCGAGAACCTTTCCTGAATCTGATTTGAGAACAACATCATTGATGGGTTTCCCGTTTGACAGTTCGTTAACCCATGCAACCATCTCTGAATGATCGACAAAGGCATCGATTCCGATTTGGGTGATCTGGACCCAGACTTGTACTGCCTCCCAATAACGGTCTTCCTGGAATAATCCTCTCGGAGGTGTGACGATAACGACAAATTGACCAAAGTCCCCTTCCATGAAATCACTAAGGTCTATTCCTACTTCGGTGAGGGAATCTGTTGCTCCTTCTATCCGCCTGGTTTCATCAAGAACTAATTTTCCAGGTGGGGTTAATTTCTTATCTGTACGTTGGTATTCGCGAAGGTATTCTTTGAACGCAGGCCAGTCAGAAGGCTCGACCTGGTAAATCAGTAGATCGAGTTTGGTGTAATTTATTGTATATAGTGATAGCGTTGGTGATTTTGAGGCAGGATCTAGGGTAACCAGGACGTCATCGGGGCCGACCAGTACAGGTTCAGCTGGTCCAACTTTGAACTTCAAGGTTTCATCTTCCCCAAGGGTTTGCCCAAATGTATCCGAAATTTTACCCGAGATGGTTACTCGATAAGTTGTTTGCCCCTTGGACGAGCCACGGATTTGAAGCGTGTTACCAAAAATATTGACGGATGCACCAGGTAATTCTGGATCGATCTTTAGCAATGTATCATCGTATGTACTTGTATCAATCGGATTATTGAACTCAATAAAAAATGGTGCAAAAGGTCTGCATTCTTCACCCGCCCAATAACAACCATGATCTACGACACGTAAATGTGCATAGGTATGAAAACTAAAATTTTGGGCAACTTTTGTCCCGATAGGTCCTTCCGCAGATGGGGTTCCAGGTCCAATAGAAACATTGATATCGGTGTCTTTAGGTAAGGTTTCTGAGGTTTTGAAGGATATCCAACGACCTTCTCCAGCGTTTTCGATTAGCCGGGAAACTGTCTTATCTTTTTCTAGTTCCGCTTCTGTTGCCGGGGTTATCGGGATGGATTTTCCATTTGCAGTTACCTTAATAGTCTCGATGACTGCATCTGGGTCGATCAATTGATCGAAGGCAGCGAAAAAAATCGGATTAACCGGTTGAGGGCTGTAATTTGGGTAATAGGTTTGCAGGGTTGGTGGTGGGGTGCTGAATGAGAATTGAACCTTTTCTGCCAATTTACCACCCGTCATTGAAGTGGTTCCAGCAGAAATCGTCACTTTATATTCGGTTGCCATTGGCAGCCGATCGATTTTGGTTGAGTCAGATTCGAAAACAATTGTTTTAGTTCCAATCCAATGCCAGGTACCTGGGATCTTAGGCTCAAGGAGGACTGGAACATCTGATGTTTCTAAATCCTCAATGGTTGTTACCGGGACCATAGGTTGGTTAAAAGTGACATTTACGAACGGTGCGATGGGAACCTCCCCCTCGGGTGCGTACCTCAGGACTTCCAGCGGACCTTCAGGGATGATTTCCGTTGAGGTCTCTTCCGATGGTGATGGGAAAGGTTCATCTATTATCTCTCCGGTTCTTGGTGGAGGGAAAGCTTCTCCTGGTAAATGGAAAGCCTCCTGATCCCCCTCTGAAACTTCCAAATTGGGTAGACGCTCGAGTATCGCTGCGATTTCTTCGTCCGACAGTGGTTCCCCATCTACAGCAGTGACAGGAACATATTCCTGAGGGTGAGCCTGTCCATCGCTTAACGAGATGGATATACGTGCTGTTTCGGAAACATCCTGATTGTCAGATTCAGGGACGTTTATCTCCGTCTCTCTCGTATCTAGAGGAATATTTTGATCTGGAGCTTGTTCTTCTCCAAGGTTATCCGTTATAGTACAGGCAAAAATTGTGAGTAGAAAGATTGAAATGAATAAAATCACCCTTCGGTAGGTTAAAGTTCTTTTGAAGTTTTGATTTTCCATTTTGGTTTACCTCCGGCATTGATGGGATTTATTTATTCCTGGTCACATTTCGCCCTATTGACGCTGTTCATCATATAAAAGTTCCCATATTTTCAAAGTACTTCCTGTAAATCAGTAATCGTCTGCGTACTATTCATGAAATTGTCTGGTGGCTAGTTATGGTAAGGATTTTTTGTTGCCTAAAATGGGGAATTGGGAAATTAGTGATGTACTCACATTTATTTTATTTTTTATCCTACCACGATTTCTTTTTAAGGGATATCAAGCTGAGTATGGATTAAAAATCATTTTTAGATATGAAGGGATTCTAAACGGTTAGTAAGAGAATTAATTTTCATGAGAAAGGTTTTGCTCGAGGGGATATTCCTGTAACCAAAAACAGGTTTAGGGCTATCTGGCGCTACGTTTAAATCAATAGAGAAAAAACTGGAACATTTCTTGCACATTACTTTTAGAGAAATTATGCTTTAACTTTGGAGTCATCGTGCCAGATATCAAAATTGATGTATTGTTAATCGAAGATAACCCGGATGAGGTGGAACTTATTAAATTTTTTTTGTCTGAGGTTAAGGGTTTCAATTATCGTATTATAAATTTTTATTGTCTTTCACTTGGAATTGAGTTCATAAAATATTCAACAATTAAAGAAAATAACATTGATGTCATTCTTCTCGATCTCAATTTGCCAGATTGTTGTGGTTATGAAACATTTGAGAAACTTCACGGAATTTCACCCCATATTCCAATCATTGTATTAACAAACATTTCTGACGAAGAACTCGCGTTACGAATTATTAGTGAGGGAGCCCAAGATTATTTAATTAAAAATGAAATCGATAGAAATCTAATATCTCGCTCTATTCGATATGCTATCGAAAAAAAATATTCAGAAATTAAGTTACACGATAGCCGGGAACGTTACCGCTTAGCAGTTTACGGGGTTAATGATGGATTGTGGGAATGGGACTTGATCACTAACCGAATCAGTTATTCAGATCGTTGGAAAGAAATCCTTGGATATAAAAATAGCGAGATTAGTGATAATGTCGATGAGTGGTTAAATAGAATCCATCCGGAGGATATAAAGCGAGTGAAGGTGGCGTTATATGATCATGTTAATCACCCGGAAAATCATTTCGAACAGGAGTATCAGATAAAACAAAAGGAGGGGAGTTATATCTGGGTCATGTCCCGAGGTTTAGCAATTAAGAATAGGGATGGAATTTCTGCTCGGATGGCGGGATCGCTCACCAATATCCATGATCGCAAAGTTACTGAAGAAAAACTCCGCTACAATGCACATTATGATTATTTGACCAATATTCCCAATCGGTTATTGTTTACAAAACACCTTCATCAAGCGATTGTGAAAGCTAGAGGATTTGGGGATTTCGAGTTTGCAGTATTATTCATGGATTTAGATCGATTTAAAGTGATCAATGACAGCTTGGGGCATATGGTGGGGGATCTTGTACTTATTGAAGTGTCCAAGGTATTCTCTTCCTGTCTTGGGCAAACCGATTTTCTAGCTCGTTTTGGCGGTGATGAATTCGTAATTTTATTGGCAGAAACTATGGATAATTTGAATGCAATTAAAACAGCAGAATGTATTCAAAACAAACTCAAAAATACGGTTCAAGTAGCTGGACATAACATAGTCACTTCTGCAAGTATTGGGATTGTTTTTTCAAAACAAGGTTATGGGTCCTGTGAAGAAATGTTGCGAGATGCTGAAATTGCTATGTATCATGCAAAGATTCAAGGAAAATCTTGTCATGTAATTTTCTCACCATCCATGCGCGTCGATGCAGTTATACGATTAGAATTGGAAAATGATCTCCGTCAAGTGCTTCTCGATGAAAAGCGGAGGATGAATGAACTTGAGGTGGTTTTCCAACCGATTGTGTCACTAGATTCCGGTATGATCGATGGTTTTGAAGCTTTACTACGGTGGAATCACCCTATTCGTGGTCAAATAAGCCCTGATGAGTTTATCCCGATTGCAGAAGAAACCGATTTAATACATCCACTTGGTATTTGGGTCTTAGAACAAGCTTGTATGCAACTCCGGGATTGGCAAAAGAAGGAAAAGAGAAATTCGAGTTTTCCACTTATTTCTATGAATGTGAATATCTCTGGGAAACAAATCTCTGATCCGCAAATTGTATCTTCAATAAAAAGAATAATTACCGAGTCAAAAATCGTCCCATCGACCCTAAGCTTAGAAATTACTGAAGGTTCATTAATAGAGACGAATGATTTCTTTCTAAATATTTTGGGAGAAATGGTGAAACTTGGTATAAATTTTTATGTTGATGATTTTGGAAGAGGATATTCTTCATTTGGTTATTTGCAAAAATTGCCTGTACATACCTTAAAAATCGATGCATTATTTTCACAGTTGCTAGACGAAGATAATAGGATAACAGAAATAATTAAAACGATTATTGAGATGGCAAAGTCTTTAGGAATTTCTGTCATTGCTGAAGGGGTAGAGACACGAGGACAGCTGCAGAAACTCATTGAAATGAAATGTCCATTCGTCCAAGGATATTATTTTTCAAAACCTCTCAACAGAAATGATGCTGGTGAGTTGTTGTTCAAGAATCGAAGGTTATTTATTCCAAGTTAATGATAAAAAATAATTAATCGAGTTCTAGAGGACCTTCTTTTCGATTTCATCTAAACTTGCTCTTGATATAAGATCCCCCTGAAAACATAAACATTTACGTACCCAATCTGTTAACCATCAATGGAGGACTTGCTTCTAGT
>CAZTJD010000154.1:0-9424 GCA_964613985.1 uncultured Anaerolineales bacterium | reverse complement strand
GCTGGATGACATATCCGAAATAATTTGATATAGTCTCTGCAGTTCATAAATTATCCTAAATAAATGAAGGTCATCATGAATATAACAATCCGGCTTCTGCTGACACAAATAATCACCACCCTGGCAGGGATCTTGCTTTCCGCCTGGTTGTTGAATTTCCTTGGATTAGAATTTACCCTCAAAAGCCTGGCACTGCTGACCATCCTACTGGGTGCCGTATCTGGGTTTTTATTGACGCGCCCTTTGACCCGCAGGTTGAACAGGATTGGCATGATTGCCCAGGCCTGGAACCGTGGTAACCTAAACCTTCGCATTGTGGATCCCAGAAAAGACAATATAGGTCAGATGGCGGAACAATTCGATGAGTTAGTCGAACACCTTGAGCAAGATGAACGCGACCTGGATGAATTACGGCAGCGAAATATGCGCTTGACTGACCAGGTGCGCGCCCTTACCGTTGTCGAAGAACGCAATCGTCTGGCTCGCGAGTTGCATGATAGCATCAAACAACATCTCTTCAGCCTGGCGATGACCGCCAGTGCTGTACGAACCCAAATGGAAGAATTGGAGGAAATCCCTCCAGAACTTAAAAAAATGGTTAAGGAGATGGAAAGTTCTGCACAAACTGCGCAGCTTGAAACAACCAGGTTGATTGGAGACTTGCGTCCTGGCTCGCTACAAGAACGCGGCCTGGCAACCTCACTTAACGATTTCACATTGCTATTTGGTGCACAGGAACATCTCCTGGTATATCTGGACGTTCAGGGAAAAGAGCCTCATCTGACCCCATCTGTGGCTGAAGCGCTCTACCGGGTAGCGCAAGAAGCGCTGCATAACGTTGCTCGTCATGCCCAGGCTACCCGCGCCAACCTGCAATTACAATACCTGCCGGGTTATGTTCGCTTGAATCTGCTTGACAATGGTGTCGGTTTCGATATCCAACAACCTCAACGCGGCTTGGGATTGGCAAATATGCAAGAACGTATGTTAGAAATCGGCGGGAGGTTGGATATCGAGAGTCAATTTGGCAAAGGTACTCGGATTACGGCGGAAGTTAGTCTGGCGGATCCCCGGGCGAAAGAGGCTGAAATTATCAAGCAGGAACGGACTGCGATCATCCCAACCATCGATAATTGGCCCTGGTTAGGACAGAAATTAGTAATCCCGGTGGGACAAACCTGGCCCTGGCTTCCAGCCGACACAGTTCAGCTTCGGCAACCACTTATCGAGCCCTTTGGGACGCCGTTGATCTTCACGTCGGTACGGTCCCTGCTGGGATTAAGAAGAAGTTGCCGTTTCCAAATTGGACCACAGACTGGCAATTTAATCCGGATCCGACATACCGGTAGAGGTTTCACCTGGAAATGTGATGGTGCCAGGTGGCAGTTAAGAAACTTTGGGGGATTAAGCCGCCGGATGGTCTTATTTCGAAATGGGCAACCAATTGCTGCCATGCAATACCGCGGTCGGCAAATGAACGAATGCAGTGAGATCGTTTATGACGGGAGAGGTTATCGCATTTCCCAAGTTCAGGAAGAGAACCAGTATTATTCAGTAAAGGATCAGGCTGGGGACCAACTGTTCTCAATCCATAACGGAACCCATTTAGAAGTTCGACTAGAACGCCCCCTTCCGGTTCATTTAATCATCCTGGTTGTACTTCGGATCTTCGAAGAAAACCAGATTATTGTAAAATAGAATTAGTAAATAGCCAACTGCACGTTTTGACCACATAAAAGGATTAACCAGGAGATTACCACAGCAAGCATAGACCGCTTGCTTCGCGCTCAAAGTTATAACAAATAAGGAGAAAGCTATGAGACACATTATTGGACCTGTTTACACGATCAAACCTTACGAGCGTGGCATTCGCGAGACCCTTGGGAAATATACTGGTTTCATCATGCCCGGCCTGAAGTTCCAAATCCCATTCATTCACATCACCCGGGTGCGGGATATTCGCGAACATACCATGAACATTCCTCCGCAGGCTGTGATCACCCAGGATAATGTCGAAATCCACGTAGATGGTGTGATGTGGGTTCGCCCCCGTTCAGATGAGGAAGCCATCAAACGTACCTTCTACAACATCGACGACTGGAAGAAAGCCGTGATCCAATTAGCCATGTCGAACCTGCGCCAGGAATTCGGTTCCCTGACTCTCGATGAGAGCCTTGTGGCGCGCGAGAAGATCGCCCACAACCTGCAGAGTGCGCTCAACACCTATGCCGAAGAGTGGGGCCTGATCATCAGCAAGGTCGAGATCATGCTGATCGACCCGCCTGAGGATATCAAAACCGCCATGCACAAGCAGAAATCAGCTGAGCAGGAAAGGCGCGCCATGCGCCTGATCGCTACCGGTGAGTTCGAAGCTGCCGAGCAGCAAAAGCTGGCAATAATCCAACGGGCGGAAGGTGAACGAGAAGCAGCAATCCAGGTAGCTGAAGGTAAGGCTGAAGCCATCCGGCTGGTCAACGAAGCTGGTGAGAAGTATTTTGTCGGCAATGCACAAGCCCTAAAACAGATGGAAATGACTGAGAATTCACTCAAAGATAATGCCAAGATCGTGGTTACCGAGAAAGGTATCAGTCCCACTTTGCTCTTGGGCAGCCTACCTGTATCCATCACCAGGGATGATCAATCCAGTTAGGTAGAATGTCACAGAATCAAAATAAATCCGAGCGCACCACGGTTTTCCTGGTCGATGACCATGACGTGGTGCGCAAGGGGCTTCGTTTCTACCTGAATGCTCGTCCCGAGATCGAGATCGTTGGTGAAGCGGGTGACGCCCAAAGTGCTATTCAAGGTATCTTGGAACAGGTTCCGGATGTGGTATTGATGGATCTGGTAATCCCTCTGAGACCAGGGACAGAGCCTGTTGAGCAGGGTGGCGTCCAGGCAACGCGGACGATCCGCCAGGTCAGCCCCCATTCCCAGGTTGTAGTACTCACCAGCTTCGCCCAGGATGATTTGATTTTTTCAGCGATCAAAGCCGGTGCACTTTCTTATTTACTCAAGGATGCCGATGCTGAAACCGTTCTAAACTCTATTTTTGCTGCCAGCCACGGCGAACCTATCCTGCACCCACGCATCGCCCAGCGATTGATGGCTGAAATTCGTTCACCCTTACAAAGCGAAGATTCACTTGCTGATCTGACTGACCGAGAAAGGGAAGTATTGCAGCAGATCGCCCAGGGTAAATCAAACGCTGAAATTGCGGCAGCATTAACGATAACAGAGCGAACGGTCAAAGCGCATGTAAGCAACTTGTTGGGAAAATTACACCTTTCAGACCGTACCCAGGCTGCCGTTTACGCCTGGAGGAAAGGCATTGTCGACAAATAAACGAGGGTAACCAACTTGTCCGCAAGGCAAATCGCAACAGCAACAAAGAGAGATTAACATCATACCCGGATTACCTCCTCAAAAAACACAAAGAATGGCGATGTCATTCTACAGTTATTCAATCATCGGTTTTGGGTTAGAGTGTGACTCCTTAATAGAAGTAGAAAGGAGTCACTCAACCAAATTTTGTCGTAAGCAATGCAGATGACTTACGTCATCCCCCAGTGCAGACCTGTCTCGAACCATGTCTTCGATATCCAGGTGGGTTCATTGTTATCCCAGGCATTTCGTTTTAAGGAGCGCCTTCGCGAAGCCAAGACTTTTACAACTGAAGCTAGTTCCATCATTCATAACCATCCGTTGACACACTGCAAACCAGCGCAATTAGATGCGTTCGACTTTGCCGTCCAGACACCGTTCGTACACCCGAACCGGTTCTTGCAAAGGATTACCCCATACGGTCGGACTGGATGTTATAAGATTAATGTATCAAGATGAGGCTAAAGCAGAACTGAGATTTCCTCCCAAAGGTTAGGCATATCCAATGCCTCTCCGAATTGTTCAATCCAATAACGGATTCTGCTTTGATCTAAATCCGGGTTGCTTGCACTGATTGCCTGAATATCTATAAGATCTTTTGGACGTCTTGCAATGGATTTCATAATGATCAGGTCTTCTGGTGTGGGTAGTTGAATTTTGATATCTCCGATCATAACAAGATTGCTGCGTTCAACCATTTCAATTTCGAAAGGTAGAACACCAAGTGAAAGGTCGATATCGATCCCACTATTAATATGTCTCAGCAGTAAAACTCGGCTGCGTTGCGCAAAATCAACTGCGTTCGGAATTCTCGTAATAATTCCCTGTTTCTCCGCTTCATGGAGAAGGTTGGGGAGTTCTTCAAAACCCAGTAAAACAACTACATCTATATCTGCAGTAAACCGAGGGGTACCTAACAAACTTGCAGCCACACCTCCGATGACTACACCTTGATGATTTATATTTTCCAGGAGAGTTTGCAACGCCTGGATCGGACTCGAAAAATGTTCTAGGGGGTAACTATTTGGGTTTTGAGCCTGGCCCATAATTCATAAACCCTTGCTTCGTTTGAATCTTCGTATGAAAGTTCCAGCCATTTTCCCAGGGCATAAGCTGCGTTTAATTGTTGCCAACGAAGTTCAATAGGCGCATTTTGACGTTCTTCTTTTAACTTTTCTTCAACCAACGCCTGTCGTTTCTGGTAAGCAATCAATTCTTCTCTGAGATCCATAGTTGGATTATATAATGGGCTGATGCGTCCTTTGTGAAATGCGCTTAAAAAGATTATTATTAGCGTGTCTCAAGTTTACAAAATATCCACTTCCTACCTGTCCAGCATGGAGGAATCTTAACGGGTTCTTGGAGGAATGCCACCAGGGTGTCGAGGAACGGTGCCAACCTAACTTAACCTGCTTGATTGGCGTAAAGCAGATACAACCATTCAGATACACTCCCGCCGCAATACCAGCCTGATCACCCCAAGCAGGGGATTTACCCTGACACCTGCTGCATCTATCGTTGTTAACCCTCGCCAAACTTCCCCAGGCAGCGCTAATTTCCTTTGTAAGTATCGCCAAAAACCAGGGCTATGGAGAGAGGCCTAATCCCAAGCTGTTCCTATGCTGTGCGATCAACATTAACATCGTTTCCAGGGCGTCATTGATTATGACTCACCAATAAGCAATTCTTATTCAAACGATATTTTTCTTCGTTTTTCTAACTCCCGGGGAATAAAAAATGAACTCCTCAAATCTTACCGGATAATTAAAGGTAAGAATACCAAAGCACCCGTCAGATACAAGGTACTGTAGGTGTTGGGTTCCTGGAAGTAACCGACCAACGGCCAGAGGCCATGTTCCTTGCCCCCTGAACTCCCATCCTTGACCCAGACGTACATATTGACCGCATTCCCTGGATTGACTCGTAAGGCAGATCCATTCAAGTTTACCGCGACTTCCGCCTGGAAATGCCCACTATCATGGCTTAACCCACTGACCACACCAGGAGCAGGATTCACATTGGTACAGGTAGTAGGGCCATTTACCCATTCTTGGTAGACCGCACCAGTGGCAAACACACGGAAGCTGCCTTCCCCGTCTGGGTTGCCACAACTTGTATTCGTCCAAAGACCATCGGAGGGCAAGGGATTATCATCAAAGAAGAAGCCCATTAAGTCCGTTAAATTAACCTCCGTATCATTCGGGTTATCTATAGCCATGTACAGGGTATCCAGATCGTTCATAACGTATAGAGTGACGGTTGACCATTCGGGGGTGGATGGTTTAAGAACAGGACTATTGGAGAAGAAACTGGATATGTTTGTCGAGGTCCCTGAAAGGCCAGGCCCCGGTCTATCCAACGTTGAGGAACCTGAAGCCTGAGGAATGGTGATATCGTAAGATGCGGCAGAATCCCACTCCCCAGGAGAGATCGTTCCATCCGGGATCGGCGCAGTATCTACCCAGTTGGCATACAGATCAAAAGGATCAGCGCTGGAGTAGATAAAGGAAATTGGCTCACTCCAAACCCCATACTGGTCGCAGTAGTTCGTGTGATGGCCTCGCACTCGCCAGTAATAAGTGCCATCCTGCAATGCTTCTGTCAGCGAATAGTCCGTTAAACCGGTCAGGTCATCGAGTTCAGGAGTTGAGAAACTGCTGTAAATATCCAATTGAAACTGGTACTCATCGGCGTAATTGACTGGGTCCCAAGTAAAAGTTGTGGTGCTGTTGTCAATACCTTCCAAATCGCGAGGAGAAAGAGGAGAAGGGATACCTGGGGTCAGGCAGAGGCAGGCACCATTTTGTGACCCTGGAGAAGGCTCCTGGACACACCAGTCATTGCCATCATCATTGTCACTACCGGCAGTATCTCGTCCATCCGTTTTTCCCGAAAGTATCGGAGGGGCATTTGGCTCATTCCATTCTGTTCCGGATAATGGCGAAACAGTCGATGAACCCCAACGTACAAAATCAAGACCTACCCCACCACCAGTTGACAATAAAACCGCACCATCATCTAGTTCAAGATCTAAAGATTGACCCGTGTAGAGATCCGTGACAGTGTCATCATCCGGGTTGCCGGCTTCATGGATCACCACATAGGCACCTGGCTGCAGGTTAAAGGTTGGAAATGTATATGTATAGGAACCTTCAGGCCAATAAAATCGCAGCTTCATACCCGTCATGGCAAGTGCCATTCCGCCGATGTTGTAGAGTTCAGCTACGTTCGGGGAATTAGGATCGACCTCGTTAATGAGGGCAGCGCCTGGATCAACTTCGATATCGAATAGGGTAGCACTGTAGATTCCTCCGGGTTGTTCCATGGAGATGTTTGCGAATTCAAACCAGTGAGTATTCGTATCCTGGGTGTCCAGATAAGCATACAGGTTGGTTTCCCCATCTTCATTGTAGCCGATGGCGGTAACAAATAAATCGGTAAAGCCATCTCCATCCTGGTCTATCGTCAAGATCATTGGGTGATCTGTATCAATCTCGGCTTTATATTCTTCCCAGGTGAAATAGTCGATCGGTTCTTCATCTGCATACCCGGTGTATTCCGGGGCTGCATATTCAACATAGGGTGGCAGCCCCATCTCGATATCGGAAGCCCAGTTATGCTTATAACGGTTGTCATAGAAGCTTTGGGATGTTGTCATAAAATCCGCCAAACAGTCGTCCGGATGTTCATCCCCTTCAGGGGGTTCTGATTTATCATCCAAAATTGGACCTGTGCCAGAATCGTCGGGTAAGCAGTAGTCGGTATAGTTGCCCGAGCTTGAGATCATGTCATTAACCGCTGCTGTCGGGGTAGCAGCACTACCTGCGACGAGGTTGGGGAAACCATTGCCATCCCAGTACCCCAAGACCATCCCGGCAGCAGTTGGACCGCTGCCGTTGTTTTCCAGATAAGCGGGGACATTCAGGATCACGCTGGCATTTGGATTTTGAGGACTTAATCCCTGGTACCCGTATGTATTGTTTGAATCTGGGATGTTTACCCCTGCTGCTGATCATGTCTGGTATTGGCTCCCCATCAACCATCCAGAACTAATCAGAATGAAGATTACAAAAAGAAAATAGCATTTATTTTCACCATCCACTCCTAAGTAACAATCTATGCTTGTAAAATTATCAAATATTATAGATAATGTTTTGAACAAAAACAAGCAGAAAATACATCAGAATACTAACACTCTAATCTACCCACCACCTAACCTCTGCTTAATCGTTAAATACAAGGCGAACCACCGAGTCAGGCAGATAGATGAAATGCTATACCAAGACCAGG
Source organism: uncultured Anaerolineales bacterium (assembly GCA_964613985.1). GTDB lineage: Bacteria > Chloroflexota > Anaerolineae > Anaerolineales > UBA11858 > CAZTJD01. The sequence goes on along the minus strand of CAZTJD010000154.1, from coordinate 1,750 downwards.
TACCTATCTTAACTAATCAGATTACCAGCATTCAACCAATCATGCATTCAATCACGAATTCGCCGCAATACCAGCCTGATTACTCCAACCAGTGGATTGACCCTGGGCACCCTTTCCATATAACGCTGGTATTCTTCCCCGAACTTTTCGAAACACCTCTGGTCCTCTTTAAAAGTATCCGCATACGCCAGAATCATCGAAAGGGTTCCTAGAACAAGGCTGGTCCAATGCCGAGTGATCAAGATAATGCCAAAATTAATCAACAACCAGGCGGTGCCGTTCTGGGGATGCCTAACAATGGCATAAAGGTTGCTGTCTACCAGAACAGTAGTCTTGATATAACTTTCTCCCTTGGGTACTTTGCCCCTTTTGCGAAAGATAAGAATCGGCAAGGTGCCAAAGATCCCTGCTATCCACAAGCAGATCCACCCAGCCAATTCCCAGGCAACAGAATCCGGTCCATGCAGGATGAAAGCTAGGATGATCTGGGCGATAGTTAAGACAGTAGCAATAGAAACGAAGAGGAAGGAATTTGAGCGGTGAATATATTGCTGTATTTGATCCATTTCCTACTCCTTCTATTACCCAGCCGTCCTGGCCTGAGTAATGGGCGAAGTTTTCTTACAAATTTATTTATTCATTATATAACAGACTTTGCTACAAAAACCGAGTTTTTAAGGATTTGATGGTAAAAGTTTTCCACTTTAGGCTCGAAAACCGACAATTTGAGGGATATCGCACTCTACAAACTCGGTTTTTTGGGTTTCTTTTTCCATCAAGAAATCATCCACTATCTTTTTACAGTAGACTCATAACAGGAATGCACAGATTATGGATGAATCTCCCTCCTTCCAAGAGAAACGAAGCAGGTTGGAGCACTAATGCAAGAACACTCAATAAACAATCAGTATTAGATTACACTACCACCAGGTGAAGGATGACTCACACGAAATTTATTCGTTCTGTCTCGAAAATGCCTTCGATTTAGGTTATTAAGTTCGTAATGACGCTCGCAATATTTCTGCTTGGGAATTCAACAATTGGTTCTGTAACCAGAAACAGAGGATCTAACAGACCTGTTTCCCAGGTATAATCCCTCAAGACAATCAAACCGCTTCCCCGACAGTAACTGTTAAATGAGTTGATGAATTTTAAAAGGGAATGAGGACAAAGATGGTTAATGCCAGAAACGCCATCAAGATCTATACTCGACTGCTATCACAAGGCATTCAGGTCTGGCTATCCGGTGGTTGGGGGATTGATGCCTTGCTTGAAGAACAGACTCGCCCACACAAGGACCTGGACGTGATCATGCTGCTGGACGATGTACGCCGCCTATGCGAAATCATGGCATTCGACGGCTATCACCTGAAAGAACTATGGTCTGAGAACCTCTGGGCGATCGATTCAGCCCAAAACAAGGTCCCAACCGCCTTCTTTCTGCACGATTCTACCGGACGCGAGCTGGATGCACATGCTATTCGGTTAGATGAGGCCGGAATCGGGATCCCCATCTGGGCAGACGCAGAGGACTTTATCTTTTCGAAGCACGACCTGACCAGCTTAGGGAAGATAAACGGCTTCACAGTACGATGCATCTCTCCCAAAATGCAGGTGAGGACTCACTCCGGTTACCAGCTCCCGGAGATACATCAGCGGGACCTGTTATTACTGCATAACAGGTTCGGCAATCCTGGGATTGAAATCCCAGGCTAATCAAACCAAACCCGTTGAAACGGGTTGAAAAATC
>CAZTJD010000153.1:0-9662 GCA_964613985.1 uncultured Anaerolineales bacterium | reverse complement strand
TCAGCTTGCCTCTTTTGACCTCATCATCGTTGCACTTATGAGTTGAATCTAAGATAGCAAATATTCAGAGTAATTGGAGTAAAAGAATGACGGACAATCTGTAAAAAACTAGTAGATTTTTACCGGGTACGAACCCGCTGAGTTTGAAATAAATCAGCCGAGGGCGTTGCCCTCGGTTTGTTTTTTTACAGGAAATTGTCATGCTTACTGTTCATCACATATCTAAATCATACAACCTAAATCCCATTCTAAAAGATGTCTCTTTCAGCCTCAATCCAGGGGAAAAGGTAGGTTTGGTTGGCCCTAATGGCAGCGGAAAATCCACCCTTCTGAGAATAATATCGGGGGAAGAATTACCAGATGAGGGATACATTCATCTCTCACCCGGTAACCTTCGTCTGGGTTATCTACCACAAGGATTCGATCTGGGTGCCAACCTTACTTTTGGACAGTTCATCCAGGAGATCGCAGATGATCCGGAGATGCTGGAAGAAGAACTTGAGGCGTTGGCTATTGAGTTAGCTGCCAACCCTGAACAGCAAGAACTGCAAACCGCTTACGATGACCTGCTTCAACGATTACAACAACCTTCGATTGTCGGTCGCCTTTCTGCTATCCTTGCTGCATTCCAACTCGATTCCATAAAGGAAAATCAGAGGGTTTCAACTTTCAGCGGGGGACAAAAAACCCGGCTGTCCACAGCGCTAGTTTTACTTTCTAATCCCCAACTGCTCATATTAGATGAACCAACCAACCATCTTGACATCACAATGCTGGAATGGTTGGAAGACTGGCTTTTGGGGTTTAAAGGTGGTGTTCTTATTGTCACGCATGATAGGACTTTCCTCGAACGAACCGTAACCCGAATCCTGGCTATAGACCCTAGAAACCAATCCTTACGTTCCTTTGAGGGTGCCTATACGGACTACCTTGAACAAATCAATCGAGAGTACGAAAAACAATGGGCTGAATATAAGGACGAGGTCACTGAAATCCGTCGAATGAAGCAGGATATTGCCCGGACCAAAGAGCAAGCCCGGCAGGTAGAAATCACGTCAACCTCTCGAGAGCCAGGAGTCCGGCGTTACGCTAAGAAGGTTGCAGTTAAGGCAAAATCCCGAGAAAAGAAACTCGATCGTTTTCTGAAATCTGATGACCGGGTCGAAAAGCCAAAAGCTGGATGGCAAATAAAGATAGCATTTGATTCCCCCGACCACTTGGGGAAGGATGTATTATCTCTTCAAAATCTTACGATTGGATATCCTGGATATGACCCGTTATTAACCAATGTTAATATTCATGTCCAATCTGGACAGAGGATCGCTCTAACTGGTCCTAATGGTGGAGGAAAAACAACCTTGATCCGCACTATTCTTGGTCAGCTAGAACCAATGGATGGCGAAGTTCATATTGGGTCAAGTGTCAGTATAGGATACATGTCTCAGGAGCAGGAAACCCTTGATCTTGAAGCAATCCCAGTAGAAATCATCCAATCCGTAGCACCATACAATCACACAGAAACCAGGAATTTCCTGCATTATTACCTCTTCAGCGGAGATGACGCTTTACGTCCTGTAAAATATTTAAGTTATGGTGAGCGATCGCGGTTATTATTAGCCAGGCTTGTTGCTAAGGGATGCAACCTTTTACTACTGGATGAACCGATCAATCATCTAGATATCCCCTCTCGTGAACAATTCGAAACGGCATTAAAATCATTTGATGGGACTGTGCTGGCAGTGGTTCACGACCGATACTTTATCCTTCGATATGCTACAGAGTTGTGGCATCTGGAAGGGACTCAAATAAGAAGGGAATTATTTAAAACACAATTTTAAATAAAACAAGGATGGGAAACAGGAAAATTAAATTTCCCATCCTTGTTTCTCAATATTAATACCGAATCTCAATATTTCCTATCGCCTGACTGATTTTGAGGTTTACCTTGTAATCCGATGATTCATACTCGGGTGAATAATAATAATCTCCCTCATGTTGATATCCTAAAGGAATATCCAGGTTGGTAATTGCACGGTCAACTTCAATCCGTACTCCTATACTCTTTGGTAGTGTAATCGTAATCGAGCCTATCGCCTGTTGAACCCGGACATCATAACTACCGCTGTCTTGAAGAATCAGGGTTATATCACCCACTCCTTGACTTACTTCCAGGCCGCTGATGTTCAAGCCAGCTAAGTTCAGCTCCATATCGCCTGCTCCCATGGATACCACTAACTGGATTGGGATCCTTTCTGTCAGTCCCAGGTCCCAGTTCCATGTGCTGAAGGATGGAACATTGTTAACCAGGCGACTATCTATTTTGAAGTAGCCTATCTCTCCCTGTACGTGATAATCGGTATAAACCTTCGATCTTCCCTCTAGGCCCACCTTACCCTTGACCAATGCAGTTGAGTCTGTCATGTGATCCACTATCAAGTTACCTGCAGTCGGATTAATCTCAATCTCTGCTGATTCTATCTCGCCGAGTGTTTGGTCTACAGTTGTCGTTCCTAAAACAGCCCCTCCAGGAGTATTCATCCCATAGGTCCATAACACGCCACCCAGAGCCCCCACTATCAGGAGGACAACCAATATCGAGACCCATAAGGATCTTCGCCCTATGATAATTTCGAGACCAACGGCAACAAGCAAAATAGGCCAAAGTCGCCAGAGAATATTCCAGGTTCCCCACCCTATGAAACCCAGATTATTTGCTAAAATCACCATGGCTAAACCGATCAAAAAAACTGGACCAGTTATTTCGTTGCGTCTGAAAAGGCTATCCAGTCCAATTGCGACTAATAACACCGGCCACCATTGCCAAACAATAGTCCAGAAATCACCTTCGACCATTCCAAGATTGTTTAGGAGAATTACAATCCCGATCGTTATCAAGATAACTGGCCAGATAAAACTTGGTCGATGAAGTCTTCTTGGTTCTGGTTTTTGCTCAGACACTTTATACCTCCCGCTCGCGGAACCAGCGATACAAAAGGATCCCGCCTGCAATAATTAATAGGAACGGCCACAGGACATCAAAATCCCACCACCACAACCAGGTTAGATTTAACTGATCCACCAACCAGAATAAGCCTAATAATACTAAACCACCCCCAACGATCAAACCCGATTTGGGATGAGGCTTGCTGACCGATTTACTGAAATCATCTCCCATATTGCGGACGCGTTCGCTAAAATCTCTTGGAGTTTCTTTATCTTCTTCTGGTATTAGAAACCATAAGAGGATGTAAATCCAGAATCCCGCTCCACCGCCAAAGATCAAGATAAAGGTAAATATCCTGATGAAGGTAGGATCAATACCAAGGTATTCACCCAATCCTCCACACACACCACCGATCATCCGGTCGCTTCTACTACGACATAATTTCCTTTCCATTTTGGACTCCAAATCATGATTTCTTCAGATTTCTAAAAATAAAATATCCGCCAAGTAGAATCAATCCAAAAGGCCAGATATAATTGAAAATCTTTATGGTAGAACTCAACAGCAAAACGCCGATGATTGATAGGATAGAAGCCGGTATAAAGGACCACAGCATCCTACCATGAGCTGTAGGCAAAATACCGAGAAGGAAGAAGGTCAGTCCTAATCCCAACATGAAGATCCCGCCATCTGCGTCTCCTTTTAAATAAGGTTCCAATACGACCACGAAAGTTAAAGTGATCAAAACACCTCCTGGGATCACAGCCCACCAATTATCTCGATTTAAGAGATAAACTAACCAGAACGCAATACCAATCGCACCTAAGAAGATAGCCCCAGTCCAGTCAGCTCCTTGAAAATATTCATCAATGAAAATCAGTAAACCAAGGCTGATTAATCCCAGACCTGGGATCAGAGGCCACCAATGTGATCGATCTCGTAGATAAGTGTACAAAAACATGATTCCAGCAACGGCAAATACCACCGCCCAAAGAACCCCCCAGGCACTTGGGATAAGGTGTAACTCCTGCAGAAGGAATAAACCACCAGCAAGGATTAATAAAACTCCCCAAAGAATTCGCAGATCAAACTTTTTCAACATCTGTTTCAGCCTCCTGACGTATCAATTTATTTTGGTTAACGGATTGTCACTGAACCAACACCACCATCTATCTTAAGCTCTACCTGTTGAGGCGCGGATTTGTAATCTGGGGATTGGTAATATCCTCCGGTTTTCGGGAAGCGACTCTTATCCACTCTGAAATCCATTAAACCCCCAGCAAACCGTATTTTTGCTGCAACCTGTTCTGGTATATGTACAGTTAGTGAAGCAACTCCGGCGTTAATCACCGCTTTTGTGTAAGGTACGTTTTCTGGCAGCTTGATCACGGTCGAACTCGCCCCTGTTTCCAACCGTAAATTGTTAACCTGCAAATTGGTCAAGTCTAGCAACGCTTCATTGGCTCCGGACTTTACCTTAAGATCAAGCGGAATATTATCCGTAAGTCTGACATCCCATTTTAGTTGTTGTTTCGAACTGATAAACCAGGGGAAGACCATAATCGGATGACCCACACTACGGAAACGAAGTTTAGCATTTAGGGTATCCCCATCTTCTACAATGGAATGATCCACTCCTCCTGCAAAAATACCTTGGAGTAATTCCATAGGCTCAGCCCCAGACTCTACTTTTAAACTTCCCGCTCCATGGTGGATAGTTATAATTGCTCTTTGGGCATTTTTAATCGGTATTGATAATGATTCGACTTCCTCTGGTGGTTCTTTTATGAAATACACCGCCAATAACCACACGCCAAACACGATCAATATCACTGGACCAAATATATGCCAGAGATTGATATCCATGATCCCTAGACTATCAATTAAGAACAAACCTCCTAGCAGGATCAATACCACGCCCCAAAATATATTGCTTTTTCTAATCATCATCGCACCTACTTCGATTTTTTCAAAACAGGTTGGAGTAATAACCAAAGGCCTAATGCAATCAACAGGAAAGGCCAGTAGTTGCCAAGTGGACTTGCCCCGAAGAAGGAACCAAAGATGAAGAAGAGTATCAGGCTGATGAAAATCAATGTTAATCCAGACCGGAATCCATTTTTTCCTCCATCTCCAAATAAGGCCATCAGGATAACGCCTATCCCTACAAATCCCGGAATCAACGCCCAGGCATATGACCAGCTTTCCCAATTATTTGTGACATTCTGATAATAAAGCAACCCACCGATACCAGCAATAATACTGGCAGGAACAGCGAATCCAGGGACCCTCGTGATCAGTCCGAAGATCAAGAACAACACCCCAGCTCCGATGATATATACAGGCCAATCAAATATTTGCCAGAACCAGCTACTTAATTGTGGCACAAACTGTACAGCCAAAAACCAACCTCCAACCAATAGTAATAAAATACCAACGCCCAAACTTGATCTTTGTTTGCGGTCCATCCTAACCTCCAAAAAACAATGAAAATTATTTAACCTCGATTATATTTACGATCGATAATCAATTTGGTTGCATCCTGTTATACCATTTAATTATAATTTGGAATTTCTAGAAAACACCTATTCAGGTTACGTGATTAATCGATCTGAACTCACCTACTACATATTTGTCAACGTTCCAATCATTTTCCAGCGTTCTTTCGAATTACCTACCAGCACCAAAAATATCAGCTCCTAGATGAAAACCTGCCATCTCGAGTCGTCGAGAAAACACGGGTCTTAACCCAGTGGCTTTTAATTCTCCCAACACTTTTCCTTGTTTATCCACACCTGTTTGATCAAAAGTAAAGAGGTCCGATAGCGTGACCATGTCTCCTTCCATTCTTGGCACTTCAGTGATTCGAACGACTTTACGTGTCCCATCTGTTAGGCGATCCATATGCACAATGAGATCAATCGCAGAAGCAATTTGCTGCCTAATCGCTTTTATGGGCAGATCTAACCCGGACATCAGGGTCATAGTTTCCATCCTGGATATCGCATCTCGTGGCGAATTCGAATGAAGTGTTGTTAAGGATCCATCATGTCCCGTGTTCATTGCCTGAAGCATATCTAATGCTTCACCACTACGGACTTCGCCGACAACCAGGCGATCTGGTCGCATCCGTAATGCATTTCGTACCAGATCTCGTGTAGTAACAGCACCATGTCCATCAACATTCGCAGGTCTTGTTTCCATCCTTACCACAAATTTTTGTTTTAGTTGGAGTTCCGCAGCGTCTTCTATCGTTATGATTCGTTCATTTCCGGGAATAAATCCGGTTAGGATATTCAACAAGGTTGTCTTTCCAGAGCTGGTGTTACCTGTTATGATGATATTCATTCGCGAAATGACACAGGCTTTTAAGAATTCAACCATATGTTTTGTCATCGAGTTCAAAGCGATAAATTGTTCTGCGGTGTACTTACTATGAAGAAATTTGCGGATGGTAAGATTAGGTCCATCCACGGCAACCGGAGGGATGACAACATTGACACGAGAGCCATCTGGTAGGCGTGCATCAGCAGTCGGGGCATCAATATTCACCTGTCTGCCTACAGGATTCAGGATCCTATCAATGATCCGCATGAGATGATCTGTATCATTGAATTTTAGATCTATGTCGACAAGTCCACCATGTCGTTCGACATAAATTTGGTTAGGACCGCAAACCATGATCTCATTATTATCTGGATCATCTAACAAGGATTGCAGAGGACCATATCCAACCAGCTCAGCAATCACATCCCTGAAGATAACTTCTTTTTGAATTTGCTCAAGATTTAAATTGAGTTTTGCGTAAGCATTCTCAATCCATTCCCTTGCTTTATCTCTATATTCTACAGTATCAAAAAGCTGTCCTTCAGCTTCTCTTGTGACCTGTTCGATTAAATAGGATTTTAACCGCCCTATATCATTTGCCTGTATCTGCTTATTTGAAAAGTTATCCATAGTACGCCTTCACTAAAAAATTATTAACACATTTACCCATTTATTTTATCCAGGAATCTCACATTTAGGGTCAATAAGAAAAATCTTGAACGCCATAACCATCATCAAAGTATCACAGATCATCCAATAATCATCGTCCGTTCTAATTCTGAGTGATACTCCCACATCTCTTCCCTGTTGGTAGTGGAAATCTCTTGATTGACACTTCTACCTTACCCAGAAAGTGAGTTGTTGATCGATATTAAATTATTATTCAGGTTAATAAACCCCACAGTTCTTTAGCCTGATCCAACATCGTTCGAAAAGCAGTTGATTCTGGGGTTGGCGATAGACCTATAGGATCAGTCCATTTCTGGTTGATCAATGCTGATACAATACCTTGAGTGCACGCAGTGGCAGCATCTAAATCATAACCTCCCTCCAAAAATAGAGCAATTCTTCCCTGGCAGTTTTCGTCTACATAGTTGACTAATTTCCGAATTAACCCTCGATAACCCTCCGCTGAGAGCAGGATATTACCCAAGGGATCTCGCCAGTGCGTATCAAATCCGTAGCTGACAAGGATCATATCGGGTTGAAACTGCTGGATCAAGGGAAGGATTGCTTCATCTAGGACCGCACGATACGCCTCATCTCCAGACCTAGGTGGCATTGGAAAATTAGCTGTCTTCCCTTTACCACGCCCACCACCAATTTCTGAAAGTCTTCCAGAACCGGGGTAGTGTGGGTATTGGTGAGTAGAAAAATAAAATAACTCTTCTCGTTCCCAAAAAATATCCTGTGTTCCATTCCCATGATGTAGGTCTAGATCAACAATTGCCAAACGCTGGGCGCCTTCCCGCTGTAATAAATATTCTGAAGCAATTGCCACATTATTCAATAAACAAAAACCCATACCTCTATCTATCGTGGCATGATGTCCAGGAGGTCGAGTCAACGCGAACCCACGGTTTGATTCCCTGCGCCACACTGATTTTGCTATTGCGATAGCACCTCCCACAGCTTGAAGTGCTAACCCCCATGAAGCAGGAGTGGAATAGGTATCCATATCCAATCTTCCGCCTATCTGGCAAGTAGATTCTAATCGTTCCAGATACTGCGGACTATGGATTGACTCCAAAATATCCATCGGTACTTCTAAATCATCTACAAGGTTCGTTTCACTCCACAGTCCTTGTGCTTCAAGCATTTTCCTTATCACCTTAATTCGCTCAGGACGTTCTGGATGCCCATATTCTGCGTGCGCTTCGTGACCCTGTGGATAAAAAAACACAATATCCTGCATAGAAACCTCTACCTTCGATTACCAATCTACTTAGAATCTACGAGGTATTGTACTTGTCCATCTTTACCAAGTCAAACATTATTGACAATCGTATTTAAAACCGCTAGTATTAATTTATGAAGTCTAGTTTATTTTTTTCTCGTAGATATCTAGCTGAGTTGTTGTTGTTATTTCTTATCCTGATCGGTTGTCGTTCTGGCGGACAACTTACCATCTCAACTGCCACCACAGAAGCTTTCGCGACAAATACGCCAGAAGCTTCGCCGACAAGTACAACCGAATCCACAGCCACCCCTAACCAGGATCCCTATATCGAGGAAAGGGTTCAAATGGTCCGTCAGCAGATTCAGGCTCGTGGTGTGCAAGATCCACGAGTTCTTGAAGCAATGAAGACTGTCCCTCGTCACGAGTTTGTCCTCGATCAATACCTGGATTTCGCTTATGCTGACAGTCCTTTGCCAATCAATCATGGGCAGACAATTTCACAGCCATTCATCGTTGCTTGGATGACAGAACTGCTCGAAATAGAACCCGGTGATCGGGTTTTAGAAATTGGGACTGGTAGTGGCTACCAGGCGGCGGTATTGGGGGAAATGGATCTGGAAGTTTATTCTGTTGAGATCATCCCCGAGCTAGCTGAGGAAGCAAGAAAACGATTGGAACGTCTTGGTTATGATCAAATCCAGATATTAAATGCAGATGGCTATTTTGGTTGGGAATCCCATGCACCCTATGATGCCATTATTGTCACCGCTGCTCCTGATCATCTTCCTCAACCTCTCATTTCTCAGTTGAAAGAAGGCGGTAGATTAGTCATCCCTATTGGTCCGGTTGGTGCTGTACAGACGCTCTGGTTGTTTGAAAAGATAGAAGGTGAAATACAGGCAACAAATCTAGGTGGTGTTAGGTTTGTACCTCTGACAGGGGATCATTAAATAGGATTGTTGTTTACGTCTCTTCTTTGATTTCGGAAAACGAATAAATAAAGAGCACTCGCACCAGCATAAAAGCCAGCTCCCAAAACGAGTACAAATCTAAAGCCAAAACTCAAGTTGAGGATTGCTGCTATGACAGAAGCCGCAACAGAGACACTTCCATTAACCGCCCAAATCCATGGGATAATCTTCTCTCCAATATCTTCTAGAGAAATTAAGCCATAGGGAAAAGGAAATCCCATCAGAAAAGCTAGTGGCGCTAGGGAAAATACGACGACAAGGATACGGGCGGCCATCGACCAACCCAGGCTCATTTCCATAATACGGCTAAGCAGAATTGGAACCGCTGCAGCAAAAATTGGAGTTAAGGTCATCACCAATTTCGATGGTATGCCTGATAAACGCGCTGCTGAGCTACCAAGCCCAGAAAAAAATAAAATAGTAAAAACAACCGTAGTGAAGGCGTAAATCGGATGCCCAAATATAAGGATTGCCTTCTGGATCAACGGGATTTCAATAAATAGGAAAGCGAAACCCAGGA
>CAZTJD010000152.1:0-9778 GCA_964613985.1 uncultured Anaerolineales bacterium | reverse complement strand
TTCTAAAGGGTCCAATCTGTATCTGTAAAAGTTGAAATTCATGTCTTTTATGAATAATTAATCTTCAGTGATTTCATTGATATCGTTCTTCAATATACCATTCCAATCTTGGTCTCAGTAATCCTAGTCGCGTTTCAGACCACTGCTTCCCAGGCGCACCAACTGCATCAACATTAAATGTCAATGCACGTTCATCCTGGAAATATCTCCGAACTCTGTATGCACTGGCATTGATTCCTATAGCGTATCGACCTTCGTTAAGCGTATCAGGTGGGATAACACAACGGCTGACATAATGCCCTGAGTCCCGGATCCGGAATTTCTCATATTTTTGTGCATCGTCCGTATCAAAGGTGGTAAAAATAAATTCACCACGCATGCTCAATAAATAAAATCCAACTCTTAATCCCTGGATAGGTTCTCTTACCATGTACTCAATCTCAATTGTCATTGGTTCTATAGAACGAACCGTATCAGAGACCCTGTCACCTGAGTCAAGCACACGAAGGGCTATTGGGATAAATGGACCACTACCTTTAGAAACCTCGTCTTCCTCCCAAAGACGTTCTCCGGTCTTTGTTAAGCCAGAAGACATATAATAATCCACTGCCTCTACGGTAGGACCACGCATGATTACACTGCCATGATCAAGAACAATGGACTCATGGGTAAGACGCAAAATTGCGGACATGTTATGACTGACGAACAGCACTGTTCTCCCCTGTTGTGCCACATCGTTCATTTTTCCCAGGCATTTCCGCTGGAACTCAGCATCGCCAACGGCTAAAACCTCATCCACCACTAAGATTTCGGGTTCCAAATGAGCCGCAACAGCAAAAGCTAGCCGCAGGTACATGCCACTTGAATAGCGCTTTACAGGAGTGTCAATAAATTTTTCTACGCCAGAAAAACTGACGATCTCGTCAAATTTTTTTTCAATATCAAAACGGCGCATCCCCAGGATTGCTCCATTTAAGTAGATATTTTCTCGCCCGGTGAGTTCGGGATGAAATCCTGTGCCTACTTCCAGTAGAGAACCTACCCGACCGCGAATCTCCACCTCTCCCATTGATGGTTCAGTCACCCGGGAAAGGATTTTTAACAAGGTGGATTTTCCGGCGCCATTTCGACCAATCACCCCCAGCACCTGTCCCTGATGAACGTCGAATGAAACATCTCTTAAAGCCCAAATAATATTTGGTTCCTCATCTCGACCTTCAGCTGTGGGCAATAAACTTTGTTGAATACGCCGAATCGGGGACTTGATTGCACCCATGATCGTATCGCGTAAGGTATTATAACGATCTGGAACATCCCCAATGCGATATCGTTTACTAAGATTAGTCACCCGAATTGCTAAGTCAGTCATTGTTTGCTTTGCAAATTTATTTGTTAATTTAAGTTACTCGGTTTATACTTTTTTTTCCACTGTGTTCTAATTAGACCATGTTAAACCATATCAGCAAATGTGCGTTCCATTCGACGGAAGTAAAAGAGACCACTTATCAACAGGAAAACTGCTACCGTTGATGATATACCAACAAGGATTCCTAAAGGTAGGCTATCGCTAGGAACAGTTCCTAAGGTCACCCAGCGAAAACTTTCAACCACACCCACAACTGGGTTTAAGGCATAAATATATTGTAAATTTATGGGTACTTTTCCAGTAGAGTAACCAACTGGGGAAATAAAAAGTAAGAGCTGAGTTAGAACAGGTAAAACATAACCGACATCTCGGTATAGGACATTAAGAGCCGAGAACCATAAACCCAAACCAAGGGCAGATATTAATGCCAATAAGACGATCAATGGTAAGATCAAAATGTTTAATCCAGGGAGAACACCCCAGTATATCAACATCCCTACCAAAACTAAAAATGAAATCCCAAAATCTACCAAGCCACTGAGTACAGAAGATAGAGGAATGATTAATCGCGGAAAATACACCTTGGTCAAGATTGAGCGGTTGGTCAACATTGATCGACCGGCTGAACCCAAGGCGCCAGAGAATAGACCCCAGGGTAAGACAGCGGCAAAGCGGAATAGTGGACCCGGTAATCCTCCTTCCGTCGACATGCCAGCAAAATCACCAAAAACAACCTGTAAAACTAACATGTTGATCAATGGATTAATAACAGCCCAGGCTGCACCCAACACAGTTTGTTTATACCGGACAATAACGTCGCGCCAGGTGAGAAAATAGATCAATTCTCTATAATGCCAAAGATCTCTCAGATTAAGAGCAGACCAACCTTTAGATGGTTTGAGATTAATTGTCTCAATCTCATTTTGGGTAAATTGGGATGAAGTAGACATTAACTTATCAAGAAAGTATGCTGAATGATGTTTTATAGTTTACAAACTACGCACAAGCAATCCTATTATCCTTTGATTTGATCCTTGTTTTGCCGGAACCATTCGATCGTTCGTCTTAATCCTTCCTCGAAAGGCATTTTAGCCTCGAAATTAAAATATGCCTTTGCTCGAGTGACATCCAGTGCTCTTCTTGGTTGTCCGTTTGGTTTTGTTGTATCCCAAATAATCTCGCCTTGATATCCTGTCAAACTGGCAATCATTTCAGCCAGCTCTCTTATGCTTATCTCCATCCCTGAACCCAAATTCACAGGTTCGCTTCCATTATAGCGTTCAGCCGCCAGAGATATTCCTCGTGCTGCATCTCCCGCATATAAAAATTCGCGGGTCGGTGAGCCATCCCCCCAGAGAACTACCTGATCTTCTCCTCGCTGATCAGCTTCGACCATTTTTCGAATTAACGCTGGGATTACATGGGATGTCTCCAGGTTAAAGTTGTCTCGAGGTCCATATAGGTTGACGGGGAGGAGATATATAGCATTAAATCCATATTGTTCTCTATAAGCCTGAGCTTGAACCAACAACATCTTTTTAGCCAAACCGTAGGGAGCATTTGTCTCTTCCGGATATCCTTCCCACAAGTTTTCCTCTTTAAATGGTAGGGGTGTAATCTTTGGATATGCACAGATTGTACCTATCGCAACGAACTTCTCCACTCCGCTTTTCCAGGCTTCATGCATTAGTGGAACACCCATCATTAAGTTGTTGTAAAAAAATTCGGCGGGTCTTTCCCGGTTTGCACCAATACCTCCAGCAAGTGCAGCAAGGTGAATAATAATATCCGGTTTAGCATCATCAAGCATCTGCCGAATGTCGTTGATATCTGTCAAGTCATATTTTTCGATATGGGGGATGAAGATCTCTAACGCGCCACGTATCCGAAGGGTTTCCTGAATAAATGACCCTAAGAAACCCGCTCCGCCAGTAACACAAACCTTGCGTTCAGCCCAATATTTTTGAGAATCGGGATATGTATTCATTCTATTACTTCTCCATACTCACGACTTGGTCTTTCCAATGGTGCCAACCATCGAATTTTTCAGCTAATATACGCTTTCCGTCTCCTAGCGATTCCATTCCAATCAATTCCATGTCTGCATCAACCATTATTCGAACCAGCTCGCGAAAAAATACCTTAGGTTTCCAGCCTAAAATTTCTCGAGCTTTGGAAGCATCAGCTAAAAGAAAATCCACGTCTGTAGGTCTATAGTATTTGGGATCAATACGAACATAATCTTCGTAATCCAGGCCAACATATCCGAAAGCCTCTTCCAGGAATTCCCGAACCGTATGCGATTCGCCTGTGCCAATCACCAGATCCAAAGGTTCATCATGATGGAGCATTTGCCACATACACTCGACATATTCTGGTGCATAACCCCAGTCTCGTTTCGAATCCAGGTTGCCTAAATACAGATTCTTCTGCTTTCCAGCTAAAATGGCGGCAACTGCACGGGTAATCTTTCGAGTGACAAATGTCTCTCCTCGTCGGGGTGATTCGTGATTGAAGAGGATACCATTACAAGCAAAAAGACCATAACCATCTCGATAGTTGCGAGTGACCCAGTATGAGTATGCTTTGGCAGCTGCGTATGGGCTTTGCGGTTTAAAAAGGGTATCTTCATCCTGCGGTGGAGATGCTGCACCAAACATTTCACTGGAACTTGCCTGATAAAATCGGGTCTCTATTCCACTACGACGAATAGCTTCCAGGATACGAATTGTCCCTAAGCCTGTGACATCGCCAGTATAGACAGGCATATCAAAACTGACCCGTACATGGCTTTGAGCTCCTAAGTTATAGATTTCATCTGGCTTAATATTGTAAATGATATCTGTCAGGCTTCCCTGACTGGTAAGTTCTCCATAATGTAAACGCATTTTAACAAGTTCGCCATTATGTGGATCACGATAGATATGGTCAATTCGCCGGGTATTGAACGTACTAGCCCTTCGAATAATCCCATGTACCTCATATCCTTTTGCTATCAAAAATTCTGCCAGGTAAGAACCATCTTGTCCAGTTATCCCAGTTATTAAGGCTTTCAGCATAAGTATTATTCCTTTCTGATTTATTGCACGATAAATTGGGCATTCCGGTAGCTAGAGTTTTTAGGATCTCGGATCAACCCGGTTTGCAAAGCAGAAAGCAGCTCACGGATACCATCATCTACGGTATATTTCGCTTGAAATCCTAGCTCTTGTTCAATCTTATCAAAGGATACAGCGATATCACGCATGTCCCCACCAAATGTAAGGTCTTTATAAATAATATCGGTTTCAGGTAGACGCTTTAGAATCAGTTCTACAACTTCATCCTTGGTCAAATTACCACTATCCGATCCCAAGTTGTAAACATATCGTTCAGGTCTTTCAAAAGAGCGTTTAAGCCCAAGGAGTATTGCTGCAATCACATCTTTTATATGCACAAATGATCGCAAATATCCTCGCTGATAGATCATCAATTCACGTTTTACAAATGCATCTAAAACAAACTGGTTAACGATCAAATCAAATCTTGGACGTGGGGATAAGCCATATATCGAAGCTGGTCTAAACACAAGAGGAACACACTTTCCATTTGCTTGTCCTAAAAGAAAACGTTCAGAGGCAAACTTGGTTTCGGCGTACAATGATTGAGGATCCAGAGGGGTATCCTCTGTAGCTGGTTTACTATCTAGGGCAAGTTTATAATTCCCATAAGTTGAAAGATAAATAAATCGATTAACATTTAATTCGATAGACTGGTCGTATACATGTTGGGTGGTTTCAACATTGTAACGCCAGGCAACCTGCCGTCCTACCGCCTGACAAGCAGGAAAACCCACGATACCTGCTAGGTGTATGACAGCATAAGGATCTGGCCAGTCTTTTGGTATCGAAGCCCTAATTACCCTGGATTCCCAAACATCTGCCTTGAAAAAGTTAAATTCCGGATATGCATAATTAGATAGAAGCGACTCTCCACCATACAATAAATCATCAACAACAGTGACCAGATAATTCTCCTTCAACAATACCCCAGTCAGGAATGAACCAACATACCCCGCACCGCCAGTGATGAGAATATGTTTTCTAGTCATTTATACCTTCTCCAGATTTAACAATACTTTCCACCCATCAATCTCTAGTGCAGGAAGAAATGGATCATTCACTATTTTTATCCCCTGTTCAATGCAAGTCAGACGAATAACTTCTGCAAGATCGCCATCTCCAACAATCTGTATGCTATCGAAGCCTGCTCTTCTCACTTCCTCCAAGGCAGTGATAACCCTTTGGCGAGTCCTTCGGTAAAGGCGCATGGAATTCTCAATGTAATCGACAGTTAGTCGCGCCCTGTGAGCCAGTCCCTCCGGAGTGATAATGTACCTAAGTTTCCGTCGTTGGGCACGTTTCACTTTTACATACCCTTTCTCAATGATTCGCTTAATATGCCAGTTTACCGTGCCTATTGCTACGCCAAGCTGTGCTGCTAAGGTAGCCTGGTTTACATCAGGATCCTTCTCGATTTGATCAAGAATGATCATCTCGCGCGTCTTTTGCTCGATTTCCATGATTTTCTATAATTCAGATGCTGAAATTTAGTTTTAGAATTATAACCCTGAAAGGAAATTGGTCAAGGGTTATCCTTACCAGAAATTAATCTACGATCTTGTAATTTGCAACCCGCTTTTCAAGATTGTTCCAGATTATTCTCGGATCCTGACCCTCAGCCAAATTCATAGCAATGAATTTCCCCATATCGATACAATGATCCGAATTATTATAATTATACATCCCAATCCGCCCAGTTAGTACGAGGTTCTCTACCTCCTGCAGATGAGTATCCATCTGTTTTAATTTTTCCACATAGTCAAGATCATACCGAGGGTAAAAGTTCCTCACCCGCATCACGAGAGAACCATTTATATCCTCTCGTCGGACAATACCAGCAGCTACTAATCCATCCATTGTTTTCTCAACCAGCACATCATCTGTCGCTAACCACTTCCAACTTTCCTCCGAGCAAGTGAAATCACAACATATAGCTGTCTCAGAATTGGGACCGAGGTCGGGATTCATTTGTTTCTGCTCAAAAATTCTACTAAAGATAAAATCCTTTTCAGGGAAGAAAATCCACTGGTCTTTCAGGACAAGGGGTTTATTAACAAAAATATAAACGAGGATCAAATGCCGAAACTGTAAATTCGCGATGGACTGTAGGACTTCTGGTGATTCCAAACCGAATATCAACCCACCCAAAACCAATAATGGAATTGATGAAACCATATAGTCAGCAGCGAATTCCTGCATACTTCCATCGATCACGGCTTTTATCGTGGTGATTTTGTCTCCTTCGAGAAGGATTTCTCGAACATCAGCATTGACGACAACTCGTCCACCTAATTTCTCAATTCCAGCCTGTAAGGTAGCTGGAAACTCACCAAAGCCCCGACGCGGGTAATAAAAAAATTCCGCATTCGTATCCAAAGTTTCTTTCTTTAAACCTAGTAACTTTAGGATCACTTCCATACCGCCTGACGCCGGTACACGCGCCCGAGCCATCTCCGGATGCAAACTGGAAGGATCTCCCCAAACCTTATCTGCCAAAGGTTCAAAAACCAATTCATAAGCCGGTCGACCAAAACGTTGGATCATATAATCTTCATAAGAAACTGCCTCTTTGTTTGTGACCAGGCCTCTTAAAAATTCCAGACCATATCCTATACCCACCTTTAAAAACATCCCCATACCTAATACTGAAGCCAGATTCCCCAATCGCAAGGGATAATCCGCCAGATGACCCCTTAAAAAAAGACGGTTTTTTTTGGGCAATTCAAGCAAGCGATCTTCCATGAGTTCACGTATTGAATCTAAAACTCCGGGAATCACCGAGTAGATTTTATGCGCACCATAATCTAATATAAAGCCCCTATGCTTGAAGCTGCCACATAAGCCTCCTGTCACACTTTCTTTTTCCAGTAAAGTCACTTCGTATTTACCCGTTTTTGCCAAGAAGAAACCGGCAGACAACCCCCCAATCCCCCCACCAAGAACAATGATTTTTTCTTTATCCGACAAAATAAGATCCTTTTAATTAAGTTAGCATTCAGCGATTAATAGCATCTGACCCATCCAATAAGGGATTTGGAGTTGGTCCATACGTAACGCTTTTGTCAGGATTCGAAATAATTTTGAAATTCTCGGAAGATACGGCTTCATTCGGAAAAGGATATATCCTAGTTCCAAACTTTGCCAGTGTTTTTTTGATTTCATTACTTGGAATCCAGTTTCTTCAAGAATTTGACGGAGTGTTGATGGAGTGAAATAATATAAGTGTACTGACAGTAAAAAAATCCATCTTCTACCCATGATACGAGAGATAAAAGAGTCAATATCTGGATAATTGACAAGCAATAAACCACCAGGTTTCAATACTCGACGACATTCTTGAAGAACACCCTTTGGGTCAGGCGTATGTTCAAGGACATCCCAGAGTGTGACAACATCAAAGGTAGACTCATCCAAATCCATCTCAAAGATGGTACCTGGACAAATATAGATACCATAATGGTCGCTTCCCCAGCTTGCCATCCAATTATTGGGTTCGCACCCTGCAACATCCCAACCACGCCTAGCAGCGACGCCTAAGAATGCGCCACCTGCCGTTCCAACATCCAGCAATTTTCCCCGGTTTGGTCGTAATTTCTCGATCTTATCTAAAGACGAAGCAAAAGTTCGTTCTCGAGCCAGATTTTGAGAAATAAAAGCTTCGTCAGTCCCTGAGCTGTAACCTGTGAGGATCAGATCACTCTTCAAACGAGGGTTCAGGTACTGTAAGTTACATCTTCGGCAGCGCACAAGCTGATCAACGAGGATTTCATCTCCAGAAGAACGGAAGGTATCAATGATTTCATCAGGCTTGGCCTCCTCGTATCTCGCCGGAAAGACCACATCATAATCCTTAGCACCACATAGATTACAAGGGACACTTTCGAGCATTGACTGATATTGATCAGAAAAATCTGTCATTGATTATTTCTTCCTCTGAATAACTTGTTTTAGTTGGCGAAAACGGGTGTTTACGGCATTTAATATTAAACCCAAGCTAAATGAAAATGCACTTAGGAGCATCAACAATAAGATGCAAATGGAGAGGGCAATTGTGTTCACCTGGCCTAAATCTCTGAATCCTACCAAAACGAATAGGATGAGTACGATGGTAAAGATAAAAAAAAGAACCGAGACCAAACCAAAAAGCCTCAGAGGATTGTGATCTCTTAAGAGCATTACTGCAGTCAGCATGATACGATAGCCATCGCTTAATGAGTTCAGTTTTGAGTGGCTGTCATGAGGTCTGCTTCGGTAGGTTATCGGTAGTTCTTCAATGATCATCCCTTCCTCAAGCGCTTGAAGCGTCATCTCAGTTTCGGTCTCAAAACCAGGCGTTAAAAGGGGAACTGTTTCTATAAATCGTCTGCTAAAAACACGGTAACCAGATAAAATATCGTGATATTTCGTTCCAAACATGAGGTTGATACTATTCACGATCAACCAGTTTCCGAATTGACGATGGGCTAGCATGCTTTCGTTTGAAGCTATGCTCATTCTATTCCCAACAACCATGTCTGCATCCCCGGACAGCACAGGACTTAATAGAATCTTCAAATCTCTCGCATCATAAGTATCATCCCCATCAACAACCACAACAGCATCCACTTCTTCATCGGAAAATAAAAAAAATGCCTGCTGTAGAACGTGTCCTTTGCCCTGTTTTCGCACTTTTTGGACAATTGCACCAGCCTCCATCGCAATTTGGAAGCTATCATCGATCGAGTTGTTATCAAAGACATAGATTGAAGCTTTTGGTAAGACTTCTCTGAAATCCTGAATGACTTTCCTGATCGTGACTGCTTCGTTATAACAAGGAATGGCGACGAATACTTTTTTTCCTTCTATTTCCTTCACTTCTCCAACCATTTCACCTCATTTCTTGCCACTAATCACAAAAAATGTCTGCCAATAGCGACCATGATTAAATTGAGCTGCAACCTTTATAAAAAATGAAAGTACCTTATTCAGCAACGTATTTAGATGAGCTGGATTATACTCTGGAGTCAGGTACTTTATCTCAATACCGTGAAAGCCCACCTCATTCATGGTTTTCTTAATCTCCTCAGGGAATAAAAACCTTTCATCTTCGGTGTACAGGTTTAAAATATTTTTAATCCTCAACATAGGTTTCCTATACCAGCAGTCTGCATTAGGCTCAAAAGCGATCATCTGTCCACCTGGACGCAGAACACGATAACCATTTCGAATAGCCTTATCTTCGTCTGGTAAATGATGAAGACCTGCAAAAATCAAAACAAAATCAATGGATGAAGATAAAGGATTTGGGAGGTTATTCAAAATTGTTAGTATA
>CAZTJD010000151.1:0-9809 GCA_964613985.1 uncultured Anaerolineales bacterium | reverse complement strand
AATGGTATTTTCTCATATATTACCTGGTTGCACTTGAGACTTGAATCCAAGTATTTTTTTAAAATTTTGAGAAGTATAAACAAAAGAGAAACCGCGATCAAAAGGTTGCTTATAAAGTACCTAAAACAGTGTAAAATCTTACTATGACGAAACAGGAAAGACGGGGCTTTTCAGATAATGTTATGATGAACGCGGTGGGATACCTGGCAATCCTTGCTGTTGCGATTCTGGGGATACAGGTATTGGATAATGCCCTAACCAGAACGGTCGGAATTTCTATGCTGGTTTTGTTCGCAATCTTATTTGCTTTTATCTCCAATACGGAGGCGGTTCCCTGGAAACTGAATCTCCATCTGGGGGTAATGACCGCAATTGTTGTGGTTTTAATGGCACTTAATCCTGGTTGGAGTGTCTTTCCAATGCTTTTTTTGTCCTCAGTCCAACAGCGATGATGACTCTCCCCCTTAGGAAAGGCATGCTTTGGATCCTGGTTTTTACCGTGGTTACCGGGATTGTGTTTTTCGCCCTGGCACCTCCCCAGGAAGCTCTGGTAGGCTTATTACCATTTTCGGCAGGTTTCTGGTTTTTCGGTACATTTGGAAGGGCGCTTGTGTCAGCAGAAGAAGCTCGTAATGAAAGCCAACGCCTATTTCTGGAACTTCAGGAAGCTCACCTACAACTTCAAAACTATATAGTACGAATCGAAGAACTGGCAATATCAGAAGAACGAAACCGGCTCTCCCGAGAAATGCATAATACCCTGGGACACCGACTAACGGTGTCTGCGGTGCAGCTGGAAGGCGCTCAACGTTTGATCTCGCGTGATCCTGAACGTGCGAGTATGATGGTTGACACGGTAAGAGAACAGGTTCGTAAGGCTTTAACAGAACTCCGCCGCACCGTAGCTACCTTACGAGAACCTCTAGAGGCAGATCAATCCCTTAACAATGCTCTCAACCGCTTGGTAAAATACTTTCAAGAAGCTACCGAGTTAACAATCCATCTAGAAATCCCTGATAATCTCTTACAGCTCCCCCACGCTCATCGACTAACTCTTTATCGAGCCGTACAAGAAGCCCTGACAAATGTTCAGAAACATGCACACGCTAACAACGTTTGGCTAACCTTAACCCTTGAATCGGAATCGGTTAACTTGATCGTGAAAGATGATGGATTGGGATATCCAGAGGAAATCCAGGAAATGGCTATTGGTATTCTGGGTATACGCGAACGAACAGCTCACCTCGGTGGAATTTTGAGGTTAGAAGAAGGTGAAGACGGTGGTGCAAAATTACATCTCACGTTACCATTACCTGAGAATGATGAACAATGACTGAGACCATCCACATCCTGTTGGTAGATGATCAGCGGCTTATGCGCGATGGGTTACGAACCTTGCTTGAACTGGAACCGGATTTCAAGGTGATCGGGGATGCAGAGAATGGACAGGAGGCGATAGATTCTTATGCCTCTCTATCCCCTGACGTTATATTGATGGATATTCGTATGCCGGTGATTGATAGTGTAGATGCCACTCGGAAGCTACTTCAGTCAGATCCAAATGCGAAAGTCATTATCCTGACTACCTTCGATGACAATGAATTCATTTTCGAAGGGTTACGCGCTGGCGCTTTAGGATACATATTAAAAGATGTCTCTGGACAGGCTTTAGCTGAGGCTATCCGTACCATCTCTACTGGTGGTTCGATGATTGAGCCATCTGTGGCAAGGAAGGTAATCGCTGAATTCGCCCGATTAGCACCTGCCACATCAGCTGCCCAAGTAAAATTAATCGATCCCTTAAGTGAACGCGAAGTTGAAATTCTAAAACTACTCGCCCAGGGGTTAACCAAAAAGGAGATCGCTTCCAGGCTTTACCTGGCAGAAGGAACAATAAAAAATTATGTAACAAGTATCCTTCAGAAAATCAATGCACGTGATCGTACTGAGGCTGCAATCAAGGCGAAAGAATTAGGATTATTTAAAAACAAAGAACACGGCGAGGCTGACTAATGGCAAAGAAAACACTAGGATATACAGAACTACAATGGACCTGCCCAAACTGCTCCGCAATCAATCCGGGACCAGAAGAAACCTGTACCCAATGCGGCGCACCACAACCAGACGATGTTGTATTCGAACAGGCCAAAGGGGCTGAACTCATCCAGGATGAGGCCGTAAAAATCAGGGTGCAAGCGGGACCGGATATTCATTGTCCTTATTGCGGGGCGCGCAATCCGGGTAATGCAAAAACATGTACCCAATGCGGTGGCGATCTGGTCGAAGGGGAACGCCGCAAGCACGGCGAGGTCCTTGGCGCGTATAAAAAAGAAAAGGTTAACATCATTCCCTGTCCTCATTGTGGAGCAGAAAATCCGGAAACTGCAAGAATATGCGTCAAGTGTGGGGGAAGCTTGCATAGTGAAGCTGAGGCAAGGGAAACTCAACAACCCACCCCGATCCCCTCTATCCAACCAACAAGAAAAGGGATCCCCGTTGTATTGGTCATCATCCTTACCCTGGTTTGCATCGGTATTGCTGCCTTAATCTTCCTATCAACGCGTACCAAGGCAGTAATTGGCACGGTAAATCGAATCGGATGGGAACGATCAATTGCCATAGAGGGATTAGTACCGGTAAAATACCAGGACTGGCAGGATAACATACCGGTGGATGGAGAAATCCTGGGCTGCCAACAGGAACTACGTTTTATCGAACAAGAACCTCAACCCAATGCGCGGGAAGTTTGTGGGACACCCTACAGTGTTGACACTGGCAGTGGATATGCCGAAGTGGTTCAAGATTGTGAGTACCACGTTTATGACGATTACTGCACTTTCACTATTCTAGAATGGACAGTTGTTGAAACTATCAGTGAAACAGGTACCGATTTTAACCCTGAGTGGCCTGAAACTCTCCTAGCAACTGACCAACGGCTGGGAGAACCAAATGAGACTTATATTGTCTACTTTGACACGGATAATGGTGAAGTTCAATATAGCTTGAGTGACTTCCAGACTTTCCAAGAATTCCAACCCGGAACTCGCTGGGATTTGGAAATCAACTCTTTTGGTGGAGTTGTTTCGGTTTCACAGTAAGATCTGGTAGGTTCTCCCACTAAATCTGCTTACGACACCACAATACCTTCCCACCAAAGGTCTTTATCTATACTATCCCCAATCCCCCGATACAAATAGCAAACATCGCTATCTTCCTTCTAGACCTTGTGATAAACGCCACCTTGCTTATAATTCGCCCTGCGGCAACCTGAACTCCGAACCGGGCGGCATTTTTTCTATGTATTGTGCCGTTGTGATTAAGCCCAACAAATAAGATACAATACAAAATGGTTTGCCTTTTCCTTACCAGATAAAATAGTCTGAAATCGCGTTTAGAAACCATTAAATTTTCGTTTAGGAAATGATCCAAAAAAACGAATGCTTACAAAGAATTTATTAATTTTCAACTTTGCCCCTTTACATAGCAAAGACCTATGCAATAAGTTAGGTTAGTGACTATGGAAAAGCGTGAGATAGAAATGGATAAAAAAACCCTTCAAACCCTGGAATACCCTAAAGTATTAGCACGCCTGGCAAATTATTGCGCCTTCTCCGCCTCCGCAGAAAAAGCACTCGCCTTGCAACCAACCAATGATCTCTACCAGGCTAAAAAAAGGCAGGCAATCACAGCCCAGGCGATGAAATTACTCAGCACCAGGCCTGATACAACCATCGGTGGTGCAAGTGATATTCGTGAATATGCAGAAGCTGCTGCCCGTAACGTTTTGCTTGAACCCAACCAGCTGCTGGACATCAAATACACCATGATCGCAGCTCGTAATCTACGCCGGGTTTTCGAAAGGTTGGGAGATGACTTCAATGAGATCAATGAGATCGCTTTAAGACTACCACCTCCCTTGGGATTGGTGGATGCCATCTCACGTGTTCTTTCAGAACGTGGTGAAGTACTCGACAACGCCTCGGATAAACTTGCCAAAATCCGCCGTGAATTACGCATCCAACATGATCGTTTACTCAGCCGCATGCAAAATATGCTCACCAATCCGGATATCGCCCCTTATCTACAAGACAACCTGGTTACACAGCGTGATGGGCGCTATGTCTTGCCTCTACGGGCGGACTTCAAGGGCAAGGTGCAAGCTGTCGTCCACGATTCATCTTCCTCAGGAGCCACCCTCTTCGTCGAACCACTCAGTGTAGTCGATCAAAATAACAAGTACCGTGAGCTCCAATTGGAAGAACGGGATGAAATACGCCGGGTATTGGCTGAGTTATGCCAACATGTCGCCGAATACGCTTCTGTTTTGATTGACATGGTTGAGGTAATCGCAGAACTAGATCTAGTATTTTCCTGTGCAAAATATGCAGAGGACTTGCATGCCTTCGAACCAAATCTGCTTCCCTTTAATAAACAACGTGATAAGGGACAAGAAGGATTTCCTCTCCATCCCGGTGTGACAGTCAAGCTTATAGAGGCACGCCACCCGCTGTTGGATCAGGATGATATCGTCCCGGTTGATGTTGAGTTGGATCCCCAAACCTTTGCCCTAATCATCACAGGACCCAATACAGGTGGCAAGACAGTCACCTTGAAAACTGTTGGCTTACTTGCTTTAATGGCTCAATCAGGTCTGCACATCCCCGCCAAAAGTGGCTCACAAATCAGTATATTCGACAATATATTTGCAGATATCGGTGACGAACAGTCAATTGAACAATCCCTATCGACGTTTTCCGGGCATATCACCAATATCATCCATATCCTGGAGGAGGCAGACAATCACTCCTTGGTCATCCTGGATGAATTAGGAGCCGGAACTGACCCACAGGAAGGCGCTGCCCTAGCACGAGCTTTGCTGACCCACCTGCTGGGACGTTCCATCACCACTTTTGTGACCACCCACCATCCGGAATTGAAAGCTTTCGCCCATTCTACCCCTGGTGTAGTCAATGCCTGCGTGGAGTTCAACCTGGAATCTCTACAGCCCACTTTCCACTTGACTATCGGTCTTCCTGGACGATCTAATGCACTAGCGATTGCCGAACGTTTGGGACTTCCCGATGAAATCGTCAGGAACGCTCGTGCCGAGATCAACCCCACAGACTTACGCGCTGAGGATTTGCTAGAAGAGATCCATCGCCAACGCGATCTGGCGCGCGCTGCCAGAAACGCAACAGAGGAAGCACGAGACGATGCAGAAAGTATTCGTCATGAGCTAGCTTCGCGCCTGGACCAGGTGGAAGATGAACGACATGAACTTTTAGAAGAAGCACGAGTTGAAGCGGAAACAAAAGTAAAAGCTGTTCGCAAGGAGCTCAAAAACCTTCGAAATGAGATGAAGAAATACCGTCAGCCTATCCAGGTGTTGGAAAATTTCGAGGAAAAAGTCGATGAATTGGAACAACAAGTCGAAGCCCCCATTGAACGACGTCAACCTGATGTGACACCCATCAAGGGGCCGATACGCCTTGGCTCCAGGGTGTGGTTACGCACGTTGGGAAACGAAGGTGTGGTCTCTGCTCTGGGGGAAGAGGAGGCTGAAGTACAGATTGGGGTTCTTCGCATTCGCGCCAAACTTTCAGAATTGGTTTTAAAAGGGATGCCACAAGATACAGGAGATGAAGCACCAACCATCCTTGCTGAACAATCCCCGGTAACCAGACGCCACCAATCCCCTGGGATTGAGATTGACCTGCGAGGTCAGCGCGCTGAAGATGCTCTTGATACCCTCGAAGGTTATCTCGAACGAGCTTATCTTGCCAAGCTGCCTTGGGTTCGCATCATTCATGGAAAAGGGACGGGGAAGCTGCGCAACGTTGTGCGCAGTGCCATGGAACGTAATCCTCACGTTGCTTCCTTTGAAGCTGGGAAACGTGAAGAAGGCGGTGACGGGGTCACTGTTGCCAAGCTACGGGAGTAAACTTATGAATCAACAAATCCAAGCTGTCCTCATTGGAGCTGGTCAACGAGGAATGGAAGCTTATGGGCTTTATGCCTTGCAACACCCAGAAGAACTCAACTTTATCGCCGTTGCTGAACCAAACCCAAATCGCCGCACAAAATTTTCAACCCAACACAACATTACTAAAGAAATGCAGTTTGAAAGCTGGGAAAAGTTGCTTGAACACCCTTGCTTAGGACAGGCTGCTGTGATTTGCACCCAGGACCAGATGCACACAGAACCTACACTCGCTGCCTTAAAAGCCGGTTACCACATTTTGTTGGAAAAACCCATTGCACCTACCCAATGGGAATGCCAACTCCTGGTAGATATGGCAGAAAAAGCTGGCAGGCAACTGCATATCTGTCATGTCCTGCGCTACACCGAACACTTCCGACAGTTGAAGGAGGTCATCAATTCGGGGGTTTTAGGGAAAATTGTCAACGTCTCTCACCGTGAGAACGTGGCCTGGTGGCACATGGCGCACAGTTATGTACGTGGTAACTGGCGGAATAATGCCGAAAGCGCTCCAATGATCCTGGCTAAATGCTGCCATGACCTGGATATCCTGATCTGGTTGTTGGAGGATCGTGCGGAAACTCTAAGCAGTGTTGGCAATCTGCAATATTACCGCCCAGAAAACGCGCCTCCGGGTGCCACCAAACGCTGCCTGGACGGTTGCCCCATTGCAGCTGAATGCCGCTATTACGCACCTTTTATCTATATCGAGCATACCCCACTCTTTTACGCCGTTACCGATACTGAACAAGGCTTTACCAGGTGGGCGACACGCACCTACCTAAAGAACCCGGGATTGATTCGCTTCCTGAGCAGGTTCATTCCTGACCTCAAGATGCTGAGTGAATATCGCGGTTGGCCCAGTTCCTCTGTGAGCCTGGACCCAACTCCTGAAAACCTGCTTAAGGCTTTGAAGGAGGGACCCTATGGACGCTGCGTCTATCACTGCGACAACGATGTGGTTGACCACCAGGTTGTCAGCATGGCATTCGAACAGGGGACATCGGTCACTCTAACCATGCACGGTCACTCACACCTTGAGGGGCGTATGACCCGTATCGAGGCTTCAAACGCCACCCTCACCTCGGTATTTTCCTTTGGCGGTTCCTGGATTGAGGTGAACGAACACCACAGCGACCGTCGAACCCGCTACAATACCACTACTTCCGCCACGTCAGGCCATGGCGGAGGAGATTATTACTTAATGGCAGGGTTCCTGAAAGCCCTACGAGAAGATGACCCAGGAGTTGCTCTGACCACCGCTAGAACCTCCCTGGAAAGCCACCTGATGGCTTTTGCTGCGGAAGAGGCCAGGTTAAGGAATAAAACGGTCAGGATGGCGGATTTTCGATAATCTTCTCTCTTTCTTCAATAAGATGCTCCGCCTTGATTCGTCGCCTTGTCCCGGTCTTGCAACGTATTACCAGGGAATCTGTCTCTGCGATCTTGCCTTGATAGCGGATCCCGGATAACATCACCCCATCGGTTATTCCGGTAGCAGCGAAATAGATATCATCGCCGGCAACAAGGTCCTCGCAGGTCAAGACCTGACGTGTATCCAATCCCGCTGCCTCGACCGCGTCCCATTCCTCTGGAGTTTGTGGTGCCAGCCTTCCCAACATGGCACCCCCCAAAGATTTCACCGCACAAGCTGCAATCACTCCTTCATTGATGCCACCTACTCCCATCAACAGATCGACATTTACATCTCTGCTGGCAGCCATCAGCGCCCCTGAGACATCCCCCTGGTCATGCAACATGATACGAGCTCCTGCGGTGCGAATCTCCTCAATCAGGTCCTGATGTCGGGTCCGGTTGAGCACAAAGACGACCAGGTCGCTGACTCTTTTTTTCTTAACCCGAGCTACAAGGGCGAGGATCCAGGCGGCTGGCGCATCCATACATTCCAAAACCAGTGAGTCAGCTGCTTCCTGGTCAACGATGATCTTTTCCATGTAAACTGCTGAGGTCGGCGACCACATCGAGCCTCGCCGTGCTAATCCAGCCACCGCAATCGCATTCGTTCGTCCCTCGGAAAGTAAGACCGCTCCATCAATCGGATCAGCAACCACATCCAAGTCAGGACCGGCCCCTGTTCCAACCTGTGTACCAGTGTCCAGGTTGGTATGCATGCCCAGTTTGCCCTCCTCACCAACGACTATATGTCCCTGGATATTCAGGGTGTTAAATGCATTTGCCATCGCCTGCGCTGCCTGCTGGTTAAGTATATCCGGCTTTCCCAAGCCCATCCATTGCCCGGCAGTCAGCGCCGCTGCCTCCGTGACCCGTACCAGGTCAAGGCTAAGGTTTGGTGAGATTCTATCTATCATTATCTTTTCCTCAAGTAGATCAGGCATCCTGCTTGAAGCTACAGTTTATTAATTTAACTCTATCGATCTACCGCTTCTAACAGACCGGTATTCTCCCACGCCACCATCCCACCCCCTAAAATTCTTAAATTTTCAAACCCTTTCTCTTTCAAAACAGCTAGTGCCCGGGCACTTCGTCGACCACTTCTACAAACCAACACCACAGGTCTGATCTGATGAAGCTGGGAAGGATCAGCTAATAATTTAAATAGAGGCATCGAGACAGCCTGTAGAATATGACCATGGTGATATTCTCTAGGTTCGCGAATATCTACCACAATCGGGGGTATCCTCTGGTGTAACTCCTCCCATAAATCCTTTGCTGTCACGCTTTCCGCAACTTCAGTCAGGGCCCCTAAAGTCACAACACCTTCCACTTTTTCTCTCAGTGGCCTGGGCAGGTTGAGGCATTCCTGAAATACCCTGGTTTCACATTCATAAATACAGATTACAGGATCGAGGACATGATAAAACAGGTACTCGATGGCATTACGATAAGCAAGAAAATGATCCTCACCTAAATAATCGTAAAACCCAGTGGTCTTAAAGATCTCCTTCACTGGTTCTTGGGTGCGCATTATGTACACATCTCCACCCTGTTCTCGCAGAGATCTGACAATACTCTCTAAGGAATGGACACCGCTGATATCAATCTGGTTGACACTGAACATTCGTAAAAGTAAGTATCGGTGGCTGGGATTGGCTTCTAAATGGTCATGGACTGCCTCTTCGATATGACTTGAAGCTCCAAAATAAAGGTCACCAAATATGTCCAGTATCCCAAGCTGGGTGCAAGAGGAGCCTTGAGTTGCTGGGCCAAAATGGCTGAAATCGCTAATTGGTAAGACAGGTACCACCCTCGGAACGCTGGTGCCTAAGATATAGACTGCAAAAGAAATTAAGATACCAGTCAGGACAGCAAACTGTAGTGGAAGGAATAAGGTGGCAAAAAAAGTGATCACCATGATCGCTGCATCTCCGTGTGCTCCTCGCCAGATTCGGACGATCTCTTTTCGTTCAACCATGCCATAGGCTGTGACTAGAAGCACGCTTGCTAAAGCGGCTCGTGGTAGAAAAGCGGCCAACGGAGCAATCACGAACATCGAAAGAAGGATAAAAATCCCGGAGATAATTGACGCCAGGGAGGTTTTCGCCCCAGCTTCATAATTAACAATTGTGCGTGAAAAAGAACCTGAGACTGCATATCCGGAGAAGAAGCCAGTGACGATATTTGCTAATCCCTGTCCGATAAATTCCTGGTTGCTGTTCAAATACTGACCAGATTTACTTGCAACTGTCCGGGAGATAGAGATTGCTTCCACCAGGCTGATAGCTCCAACAGCTAATGCACCCGTAGAGAGCTCACCAATCAGTCCCAGGTTAAGAACTGGTAACTTAACAAAAGGTGGCAGGCTTCTTGGGATCTCGCCAATTACTTCGATTCCAATGTTATTTAGCTT
>CAZTJD010000150.1:0-10022 GCA_964613985.1 uncultured Anaerolineales bacterium | reverse complement strand
TCAGCCCTAGGGTAGTGGGGGTGTGGTTTTTTGGGGTGGAACCACCCCCAAAAACCACACCCCCGCCCACTTCTACCGAGAGGGCTGAGCAATTACTTTAATCTTTATCCATCAAACCTCTCTCATCTCACCATGGATGCCATCTTAAACTCGAAACTTGGACTGAAAATTGGTCTTGCTATTGCCAGCACTACACCGCCAAGGGTGGGATATGCCATTGCTCGCTTGGTAGCCTATATCCTCGCCTCCCGGAAGGACTCTGACCTTGTTCAAAATATTCGCCTGAACCAGCAGATGGTTAGCAATGATCACCTCGACTCAAAAACACTTGATCAAACCGTATTTGAGGTCCTCTTTAACTCTGCCAGTGCTTTTTATGACCTCTATCATCATCTCAATAACCTGCACTCAGCCAGGCATTTGTTCGTCATTGAGCCCTCCTTCCAACGACTGATCAACCGTCCCCAGGTCGACAATCGCGGCCTGGTCATCGCAGGGCTCCACATGGCGGGATTTGACCTGGCTCTTCAGTGGTTGTGCCCAGACTTTCTCAAACCTTTAGCGCTGACCCTTCCAAACTCTGAGGGAGGGCGTGCCTTGGAATTTCAAAGAAGAGTAGAGCTTGGCATCCAGCTCGTTCCTGGTTCTTTCGAAGGAATTCGAAAAGCAATCCGATTCTTACAACAAGGCGGTATAGTGGTCACAGGCATCGACCGTCCCAACGAGATCTATACTCCTCAACCTAACTTCTTCGGCATACCTGCTGCCTTACCCAGCCACCATATCTTCCTGGCATTGAAAACCAACTGCCCGGTGGTGGTCGCTGCCAGCCATCTTGAATCAGACGGTCATTATTATCTCTCTGCCTCCCCATTGATTGAGATGGACTCCTATCCGGATAAAGAAGATCAGCTTCAATACAACGCTGAAAAAGTCCTCACCGTGGCCGAAGAATTTATTCGCCGCCATCCAAGCCAATGGCTTTGTTTCCAGCCAGTTTGGGAACAAAGGTTGAAGAAGGAAAATTAATGAATCAAGAATAACAATTAGAGAGCAGAGAGTAGAGACCGCAATTCCCAATTTAGGCTCACACAAGCCCTCGGTCTTCCCATCGCCCCATCCCCCTCACCACACTCCCCAGCCGCCCTCCCTGGGCCACACACTCCCTACTCACCCACCGATCGCAATTCCTCCCTAGTCGCAGGGTTCCCAGTCTGTCCATGTAGCGACTCTACCCAAATGCTCCTACGTTACCGCCATCCTTAAGACTACTCCTGGTCATTCCAGGGTGGATTTATCCCCCAATATTCCCCATTTACGCCATCCCGATATACAATCCCCTCAACCTGTCCCAGGACTCTCCTTCGAGGAACGGCTGTCCAACACCTCCCTTCCCCCAGCACCCACCTCAAGATTGTCTCTGCCTGCTTTCCAAACACCATCCTTCGCTGAGGAGTGCATACCGGAGACCAGGCTGATCAGGACAGGGAAACCGATCCAGGGGTAGAAAATAATAACCTGCCCCTGGACACCCTCTCAAACTTGAAAAGGAAGGTTTACGAATGACGGGAAAGATACAAGACAAGCTATCCCTGGTAGAACCCTCGCCTCCTTCCTGAAACCTCCCATCCTGATACCCCTATCCCCCAATGTAATCACCTATGAACACAAAACAAAGAAAATACATCCAATGGCTCCTGACCCCGTTAGACGAACGACAACCCCAAACTGAAGAAGAACTGGCATCTATGCTAAAATGCCGACTCTCCACCCTCAGACGTTGGTTTAACCAACCTGAATTCCAACAGGCGCTTGACCAGGAAATCCACCATAGAATGGACTTGCAGAAAGGACTAGCCTACCATGTCCTGGTCCAAAAAGCACTCGAAGGGGATTTTCGCTCGATAAAAATCCTCATGGAAATCATCGGGCAGTATCCTGTTTCCCCAAAAACAGCCCAATCAAGTCAGCCTGGAGTGCAGCCTTTTACGATTGAAGAATATAAAGAAGCCTTAAAGAATGTCAAGGAGTGGGAACAGCAGGAATTCGGACATTTAGACCCATCCGATTGGAGTTGAACTCGTCAAATCCAAAAAGAAGGAAGGGTATTTACTCCTGAATTAGGTGTTGCAGTCGGGAAAAGCCACTGGTCGATCCCAAGCCCCCAGGCAATCCCCACTAGGGAGACGCAAACCATCAAAATCACCAGAACGAGGAAACCAAGCGTAATGATTCGAGCACGGCTTCGTTGTGGTGCTTCAGCTACCTTTGTAATACTTCCCCCGCAATAACGGCAGAATTTAACGCCCAGTCGATTGGGTTTTCCACAATGCGGACAAGTTACACGACCTGCACCAGGTTCATCCTTTATCTCTGCTAAGGGAATTGCCTGCTGAGCCTTAGGCTCAGGCTGAGGCTTAGACTTAGGCTCCTGTGATGAATCAATCGGTGGAGGTGTAATTGGAAACGCGGGGGTAGGTTTGGGAACAGCTAACCGGTAACCACAAGAAGTGCAGAATTTTGCCCCGTCCCGGAGGGGTTGATCACAATTCGGACATCGGGTTGCCATCGTTCACCTCCAAATAAACCACAGATAGTTATTTTATGTACCCTTTTTACTGAGATCACTTCATACGAGTTTCTTTGAGGTCGCTAACTGGGTTCTCATTAAAAAATCATATCACAAAATTGTCTTCACTGCATAACTATTTATCTGCTAATCCTGATCAATCCTTTTCGATAGTTAAGACTTTCGCCACTTCACTGGGAATGGCTTTTGGTTTTCCAGTCTTAATGTCGACGAAAAACCAGTCGGTCTCCCCACTCACCAGCAGCTTGTTATCGCGGGTACGGGTAAACCTGTAGCGCCTCAAGGAGCGTACCCGCCGCAGGTTTGCCACCCAGGTCTGCACTTCAATTTCGTCGCCGGCGTAGGCAGGTGCATGGTAAATCACCTTATGAGAGTGAACCCACCAGGTGGCACCGAGCGCTTCATCGACCTCCACACCCCCCATCTGCTCATAATGGCGAACTGCTGCCTCCTGCATCCAGGCCACATACTGTACATTATTCACATGCCCGTTCTGATCGAGTGCATCCTCAGAGACAGTGATCGTGTACTTATAAACAGGAGCGGATGTGATTTTATTCATTGCTGAAATAATGTCCTGCTCATTTTGGATAATCTACGAGAAAGCATGAACTTAAAATCCCAAAAAAGGAAGCACATCCTTGAAGAAAGTAAGCCCCGTCAAACTCAAACCGGCAGCCATGAGCAGGAGACCAACGACAAGACCTCCCAGGCCGTTTAGAACCGCACGACCTCCGCGCTTCTCCCGCTTACGACCCCACTCATCCGCTACCATCGTCCGCTGGGTGATGATCGCTTTAAAACCACCATTTATCAGGAGACCACCTAATAATGTCACCAGAAAACCACTTCCCCCATTCTTCAAGATACTGATAAGCTCTCCATCCCCTGGGTGGATTGTCCCAACATGTAGGATATTGAACGCTACCAGCGATATTCCCCCCAGCACCAATACTCCGATGAGAATTGTTGTGACCATCGTGAATATACAAGACCTTCCCCGATTGGATTTTACGGTTCCTTGAGGGGGAACCGATCTTTGCGGAATGGAAGGTGCAGATTGAAGCTTAGGCCCATGGGTATTTCGCAGCCAGGCTGTACCGTTCCAGGAAGACCAGGCACCAGTACCCGGGTCTTGGTACCACCAGCCTCCCAGGGTATCCTGAACCATATTCTTTTGAACGGCACCAGGTTGACGATCCCCTCCTTGCTGGTTCCTTAAGCTGGCAGCAGCAGGTTTTTTCTTACGAAGGGCAAACCATAGCAGACCGCCTGCAGCACCCAGCATCATGAGCGCTAAGACGATCAAACCAATGATCAGGAGCATGCGTTTAACATCCTTGCTCACTTCCTCTTCTTGGTTTATCTCTTCAACAATATTCGCATCCCCATCATCATCAAGATCGTTGGTGATTGAAGCATCAACCGTGATGGTCACCTCAGCCCGTGACACGAAACCATCCGTATCATGGATTGTTAACGTGATTAGGTGAGTCCCAGGGGAAAGTATCACCGGCAGGTCACTGCCATAACCGAGATCGCCATCCGGATTTGAACTCCAAAATAAACCCTCCTCGGAGATCGTACCATCTTCGAGATCCATGGCGAACCCTTTCAGGATAACAGCCTCCTCTGCAGGATAGACCGCACCTTCTTCGTTATAAATTTCCACCAACGGCGCTTTGGTCGTGATAGAGAAGGGATCAGTTACTGCCTTGCCTGTATTGAACCCATCGGATACCGTCACCTTGATCCGGCATGCATCCCCTCCTGCCAGCCAGGTGGTGTTGAAAGTATATTGGGTATCTCCTGCTAAAGTGTCGAGTGGCTGCCAGAAGTCATCTTTTCCGCA
The DNA here is from genome assembly GCA_964613985.1 of uncultured Anaerolineales bacterium. Lineage (GTDB taxonomy): Bacteria > Chloroflexota > Anaerolineae > Anaerolineales > UBA11858 > CAZTJD01. Next base: position 5,580 of record CAZTJD010000150.1, on the reverse strand, counting down.
TTGGTAACTCAGTTCATAACGTAGAGAATCTCCATCCAGGTCATCCCCCTGCCAGGAGAGGCTGATCTCGTCTGTATTGCTCTGAGGTTGCTGCAGGATGCTAACCGTTGGAACGTTGGCACTGCGGAAAACTTCTGCTTGCGCCTGACCCTCCCGCTCTACAACCACCCTTGCCATCCCCGGCACTGATGGCAACTTGAGACTGAATATGGGAACACTCCCGGGCTCCCCATACTTAACATCAAAAAATGTCTGGTATAGTTGAGCGCCGTCCACATCCAGGATTTTCAACTGGTAATAACCTTCTTTAGCCACAGGATCAGGATGACCGGTAGAAACGGACAGCACCTCCAGCACCATCCGATCCTGATCATCCACACCACCCCTTATCTTCAAGATAGACTCACCTGGAGGGTCCTTTAAAGCATCGAACAGATCCGTGTACGTGGAGGGAATCACCCAGGGTGCCTGGTAATAATTCCCATAGCGTTCCGGACTGCCCATGAGATCAAAGACATCCACACTGTCTGCGTTTTCAAATGCCTCCCGCCACTCCGCAGTCTTGCTTTTATCCCCATCCAAATCATAAATCGACCCATTGCGGAAGATCAAACCGGTGACCTTAATCCCATCACTGGGATATTGTACATACTGTTCTTTACTTATACCCCGGACCTTATCCAGCCAGGTTGTGTAATACAATCCTAAAGTATGCCCGATCTCATGCGCTAAGGTGTTGTAGGGCGCTTTGGGGTAGCGCACCAGGGTGACCCCGTTACCAAACTGCGCCCCGGATGCCTCATTGCTCACTCCGAACGTGTCCTGCAACCAGACACTCTCATCCACAATCCCAACCACCCGGTATTCGTAATTGGTACTACCACCGCCGTACTTATCTCCTAATGCGAGTGCCAGACGGCCTAAATAAGTGTACTTATCCGCACCGCCCAGGAGCGTAACGGCATCATCCCATTCAAAGTTCGGGGCTACCGACCAACCGATATCACCAGGAGCCAGGGGGTATGTAGAAGCCAGGAATTTGAGTTGTTTATTAAGGATCTTGTAATCCATATTGAAGATCGTGTAAGGGCGCTGAACAGGGACGAACAGAATCCGGAGTCTCTTCATCACCTTGACGGCGATGGGTTCTTTTTCCGCTTCCACTTTCTTCCCATAGACCTCACCTGGATCAACCGTAATGCGGATGGTATAGCTGGTCTGGTTACCGCCAAAAGCGTAAGGGGTGAAGACAAAATCCACCGGGACGACTTTAGATCCCAGCGTCTTGCCGGTATCATTTTCCCACCTGGCAGTATATCCAATCGCGGTCTGGTTCACAACGCTTTGACCCGGAGCCCAACCGACCCTGGCACCCGTCTCTGTTAAGGATACCGTCTTTAGTTGAGTGTAAACCGGGACACTGCTGCCATCTGGAACCAGTTCGAACTTGACATTGAATCGAATTGGATTTTGCACAGGCTGCATAAAATCCCCGTCCACCGCAATGTAAGCCCGTACCCCCGTCTCCTTACCAGAAGCCAGTTGGATCGCTTCTTCCTGGGTGAGGTCTGGCGCCTGGACAACATGGATTGCTCCTGGTACTAATTTAAAAGCCATGTTCTCCACACATCTCAGTGTTACAGGGATCGTATCATACAGGTCCGTTTTGAATCCTTCTGCAGAGACCTTGATCTGAAAGGTTTTATCCTTGTAATCACAGGGATCGCCCACAAACTCTAAGGGAAGGCTGAAATATCCATTCTCATCCGTTATGACGCTGGGTTGAACTTTTATCAGGTCCGTAGGTTCGTAAGGTTCAGGTGTATTCGGATCGTTTTCCCAGACCATCGGCTGTAACTGGACGGTGTATTTAGGTAGGACAGCATTCCCCCCATGCCCGATCGTAGCCTTTAAATTGCCTCCCGCGGTCCCCACCCAGGCAGTTCCATTCACATACATCTGCCCCAAGCCAAGGTCAGAAATTGGATAGGCTATCCCAGTCTTGAAAGAAAACAAGTTGGGGTCTACTTGCTCCGCTCCAAGCAGCAGCACCTCATCTGGGGTGACCATCGCCAGGTCAATCACAACGCCCCGCTTGCCAAGATTCACCCGGGTTCCATAGTACGGTGGTATTGTTGCTGGACCTTCTTTTGGCATCGCAATCACACAGCTTGCTGGATCATTACCTGGTTCATCATCCAGGCGAGTGAAGTTGAACAGTCCACCCGATAGCGTAACCTCCACCTCTTTCCCGATTCCTTGTTCCAGCGAGATTAACGAATCATGGTGGGCACCCAGCCAGATATCCGCGGTCCAGGAGGCATTTGTCCATGGTGAGGAATCCCACAAGTCATGAAAACCAAGTGACCCAGCCAGGTCACCGTTGATACTCACAGACTGGTTCCAGGTGCAGTTTTCACAATCGATCTGGTTGGAATTCACAAATGTGAGCTGGTCTGGTTTTAAAGCCCAATCACCCTTGGTATTCACCCATAGACCTGTCCCGCTTTCACAAGTCGTATATTTCACCTTGAGTCGGATGTTGTAGGGTTTTTCCTGGGTATAGTTAATATTCCCACTGTAGGATTGTAGTTCCAGGTCATTGGTCAGAGGGTCCGCTTCGATGATCTCCATGCGCGGCTTTGCGATTGGTGTTTCGACGAAGATTACCTCAGCCCCCGTTGAATAGCCTTCCTTGTCTGCGTAGACGGTCAGCTCCCAGGTGGTCCTTTGATTCCCCACAAGGCAGTTAAGCGCCTCCAGGGTCTGGTTGAATTCGCCAGCCTGGTCGGTGGTGGTCTTCAGCTCCAGCGTCTGCGAGCGTATATCCGTATTAACAGCAATGATACGTACATCTGCATGATCGATGGCATACCCCTCATGGTCCATATACTGCCCGAAGACCCTTCCGGGATAATAAGGATCGTAAGCGGTTTCATAAAAATCATACCCCGCTGGTTGGGCTGAGAAATCCGCCTCGAAATTAATCGTATTGGCTACCTCAATGGAAAAGGTCGTACTCCCTTCTGCCCTGCTGATTTCCTTTCCAGTGATCACCACATCCACCCGGTAGGTGCCTGATTCGGCAGTTTCGGGGACCACCCACCAGAAATCAACTTGATTGCCATACTTCAAGAACCCTGATTCATCTGTCTGGGTGAATTTGAAACCCAGGGTATAAGTAGTTTCGTTCGTCCCGGTAGGACCTGTAATCTGGATTAGGATTTCGAGCGAGTCATCCCAACTCGGTGCGGCATCGAATTCAGGGATCAGATCGACGATCCCGGTGACTTTTTCCCCGGTCTGGTAGCTGCCTTGATTCGTGCTGACTGATAGGATGAGATTCATAATGGTCTCTATCGCACCAAAATAAACCGCTCCTGCCTTGCCTTCCTCATCCTTTGCGATCAGGTTTAATTCATTATAGAGGATGGATGTCAGCGTGAAGGAAAAGCTGAAGGTCCCATCGTCATTGGTGACCGTATCCCAGGTCTCATCAAGCCCCCAACCCGCTTCCCCGACCCCAAGCTGGATCGGGATGTCGGGCAGCGGGACCTGGTTCTCATCCTCACCCGTTACCAACGTCCCTGTAAGGGTGATGGTTTCACCCAGGGTCACTACTTTGGGGTAGTTGACATTAATGAAGTACCAACCTTTGCTATCGTCTGATGGGATTTCCCCTTGTGACGATCCTTGTGTTCCCTGGCCTTTGCCAACATCGAAAGAATATACCTGGCTGATCTGTTTCCGGTCTCCCTGGTAGAAGACCACCATCTGGTACGTGCCGGCCTGGGTCAAGTTCGGGATAGTGACCATGAAGCTTCCGTCCGCTTCAGTCAAATTAACAAAGGTCTCGACAGTGCCATCCGGATAAGTCACCTCTGTATCGATCCAATCCGAGATTGGCGTCCCTCCCAGGGTGAGCAGCCCGGGAAAGGGGACATTTGTATTCGGGTCATAGCTGGCTTTGATGCCGGTAAATACCGCCGCGAAATCGTATCCCTGACCGAAAACAGTGAAAGTAACAGCGCCAACAACGGTTTCATAACCTGGTTTTGAAACGATGATTTGCACCGGGTACTGCCCGGCAGGAAAGGTGTCATTGCTCCAACCATAGTAGAACTTCCCCGGTTCGCCCGAACTGCCGGTGGTTGTCTGGTAGGTGCTGCCATAAACCTGGATCACCACGGTGGCGCCGTCCACCAGCGCCCCCTGGCTGGTAACAGTCCCTCCGATCTGGATAACCTCCCAACCGCCGATCTGGACCGGGATTGCTGGTCCCCAAGGCTCTAGCTTCAGGGGCAGGTTTGCAGCAGCCTGGTATGGAATTTGGATGGTCTGGTCCACGTTGAGGTCGTAATAAAATACCTTCGCCCAGACGGATAATGTCCCACTGTACCCCATGGGGATTGTGCTGCCGTATTCCAGGTAGATTTCATAATGCCCATCGCCATCCGTAAAATCATCAACCAAAGCGATCAGGGTACCGTCATCCAACCTTACTTCCGCATAGATGTCCGCCCCTGCCAGCCCCACCCCATCCAAGGCTGCATCAATCGCAACTGTGACGTTATCTCCCTGGATAAATTCCAGCTTATCCAGTGGGGTAACCGTGATAGATAGCTCCCCATCCTCTTCTTCATCATCCAGGTCCACCCCATAAGGGATGAACATCTCGCTGTAAGCATCCTGTTCGTCGTAAACCCCGGTAGCTGTAAGGATCAAATACCCTACATACCCCGTTGGAATGGCAGACCCATAGCTCAGGGTCTCGGAATAATACCCTTCCTCATCCGTATATCCACAGGCACCCCATAGCTGTCCCCCTGAGCCATTTTGTAAGCCAACGCATATCTGTGCGTTCACAATGGGATAACTATTCATGGAGAGCAGTCCGGTGAAGAAAACATCCTCCCCAGTGTTGTACGTTGCTTTCTCTACAAAGAGCTGCAACAGCAGGTCCTCATCCGCCATCATTCGGTTCGACCTGGATTTTTGATCGGATCGCTGTGAGGAAGAAGCAGTTGTTCTAAGGGAAGGAATTAAGAGTAAGAACAGGAACAAGCAAATCGCTGTATATTTCGATGCTTTCATGATGGTGCCTTTCGTGGTGGTTGCTTGGGTTAGGTTTTTCTTCAAGACGCTCTATCTTACCATAATCCATAACCCATCCTCTATGTGGATAAAGTCCTCTATTTGCTGGTGATGTGCCATATACGAATTTGCATTCTTCCACGCTATGCGAACCGCAATATTTCGTCCCTGATGCTATAATCTAGCGATCAGACAAAATAAAAATCGCTGACAATGAAGTAATTTAACTCGTTTTTCCTATTTAAAATATAACTACAAACAATGAATTTCCCCAGGATACTTCGTTCATTGGTCCCCTTGCTGGTATTTCTTTTCGCCTGTCAAGCAAAATCTCAAACAGGTACCATTCAGGTCAATAATACCTCTCTCCCGGTGGATGCCTGCCACACCAACACCCCAATCATAACAGATACCCCTCCTTCATCCCCCACCACAACAGAAATTCCATCCACAGCAACACCTAAACCAACCAAAACCGCCAGGATA
>CAZTJD010000149.1:0-10122 GCA_964613985.1 uncultured Anaerolineales bacterium | reverse complement strand
GGGTCTTGGCGTGGATACCAGACATCACTAAAAAGGCATCCAAAGAGGGGATCCCGAAGTGAGATTTGGAGTTCATTCTAACAAAGATTGGTAATTATTGACGATTGTCAATCTTCGAGAACAAAATGATCAGGACGAGGTTTTTATAATATACGGCATGATAGCTTCTCTGCAACGCTCTCGACCCCGTCTTGGTTAATAGTCAATATCCATTGTATAATTTGATTATGGAGACTGAGAAACTTCAAATTGTAATGAATAGGTTAAAAACCGGGCTTTCAGAAATTCTTACCGACCGCCTGGAAAATGTATACCTTTACGGATCTCAAGCTCGTGGAGAAGCCCGAACTGGTTCAGATATCGATGTCATCATCATTCTGGAAGGGGATTTTGACTACAGCGAAATGCTTGATCAAACAATTGATCTAGTCGCTGATCTTTCCCTTGAATTTGATGTGGTCATATCTCGGGTTTTTGTCTCAAGAGAACGCTACAAGCATGAAATGAGCCCCTTCTATATGAATGTTCGTCGAGAGGCTGTGCCTATATGAAAGACCCGTATCAGGCGATTTTAGACAAAGCTCACGAAAGTCTTGAGGCAGCCAGCTTATTAGTGGATCAGGGTTATTTTGATTTTGCGGCTTCACGCACCTATTATGCGATGTACTATACGGCTGAGGCGCTGTTGCTTGTGCGAGGGTTATCTTTCTCTAGCCATGCAGCAGTCATTGCCAACTTCGGGAAAGAATATTCAAAGACTGGTGAAATGGACCGCAAGTTTCACAAGTATCTCATTGCAGTTCAGGACCTGAGAAGTCAAGGTGATTATAGCTATCATCCTGGTGTATCTCAAACAAAAGCGAGAGAAGCAATTTCCTGGGCCGCCGAATTCATCGAAGTTGCGACGGCCTATCTGGAAAACTTATTGTGCTAAAATCAGAGGTGTATATAAAATATCCAAGCGGATACAAAATAGAGCTATATGAAAGTGAAAGAACCCTTCGTGGGCTACACAAGGGATTTTGGAAGGAAGAGAAAGCATGATTGTGGTGGGCAGGTAGCGGGGAAAGTTTCGTGAGGATTGGGGATTGGAGATTAAGGATTGAAGAGTGTCACTTAGCTTACGACAGTTGGCCGAAGACCGAATGGAAAACCACCATTCTGCATGGCTGAATTGCTGATGATGAATGCCAATCTGAAAGGGATTTAGGGAGTGTGGAGCATCTGTGAAAAATGGAGAGAAAAGGGTTGATGAGGTCTGCTTTATCCGTATTTACAAAAAAACCCCCCGGGATTTGTTTCAGTTTCCAGGGGGTTTTTTGAACAGTGCACAGGATGAAGCTTAAGGATTGGGCATGGGTTCAGGGATGGAAATTTCAAAATAATCGAACAGGGCGATGATATCGTTCCCCTCCCATGGTCTTGAATTTGTGGCGCTCAAACCAACCAGGTTAAAGTCAAAGTAGTCACCAAAAGCGCCAGCCCTCTGCCACTCACCCGGGGAGGTGGCATAGTAACCGGTGATGCTGCCGCCCTCGTTTACCAGCCTCAAATACACATCTTTATCTTCGGGATCTCTAGGGATATGGTAAGCATTACCAAAGGGATTGTTGTCGATGAATGTCTCCATGTAGAATCCCGCTCCGCCGGTGGGACACATGCTGCAGAATCCAGTGTTCAGGGCGATGTAATTACTGCGGTCCTGGTAGATGAAGATGGTCGCCTGTTGGAAGTCCTCGTTGGGATCGGCTTTTATGTGTGCAGTGATCATAAACTCCCCTTCCGGCAGATCACGGGTCAAGAAGTTGACCAATCCAATCTGATCTCCTTCCTGGAAGAAAGAAGGGTTGCTGCCGATGATCTGCAACCAGCCGTCACCCGTGTAGGACCAGCGTTCAGGGTCTTCATTCAACCAGGTCCAGCCGGGCTGCAGGGATCCTTCGAAATCGTCGCGGAAGAGCGTCCCTTCAGGCAGCGGGGTTGGCGATGGGACAGGCGTCGGTTCCAGGGTTGGGGTTGGTTGGGGTGGTGGCGATCCTTCACGGCAGGGCGTACCCTCCCGGGAAATCTCGAAATAATCGAACAAGGCCGTCAGGTCTTCCTGGCTGCCTTCGGGACCCGGCGCGTTTGCGGCACCTAATCCAACGGACTTGAAGGCGGGGACACCCTCAACCACGCCAACCGGCTGCCAGCTGTCCGGTGTGACGGCAAAATATCCTTCCACGGTATTCTGACTGGCAGAATATACCAACCGCAGGAAAAGATCGGTCTCTCCAGGCGCGCGCGGGGAAACGCGTCCCTGGGCAATCGGTTCATTGTCCTTAAAACCTTCCATGAACACCCCGTAACCACCATCGTCAGGTAGGCAGAAGGTGCAGATACCATCCAGGATGGAGACATAATTCACCCCGTCCAGGATCAGGAAAATGCCGGCTTGCTGGAAATTCTCATCAGGATTGGCGACCAACCGGGTTGTGATGACAAAATCCCCCTCTGGGGCAGATTGGGTCAGCAGGTTCACCTGCTCGATTTCAGGTCCGCTTGCCAGCACACTGGGATTATCGGCCGTGATCGCAAGCCATCCACCCTCCGCGACCATCCAGCGCTCGGGGTCTTCGTTTAGCCAGGTCCATGCCCCATCGACAGCGCCATTGAAATCATCAAAGAAGAGGATCGGGTCGAGGGTGGCGGTTGGCGGTGGTGGTGTATCGGTTGGCAGTGGCGTATTGGTCGGCGGCGGAAGAGCTGTGTTGGTTGGTTCAGGTAGACCCGGTTCAGGGGCACCGCATGAGGTGAGTACGAGCAAACCAAGGAACAAGGTAATAAGTATTTGCTTCATCGTTTGACCTCCTTTGGTCATGGGAATGGTCCGTTAAGGGTTGAAATGACATCATGGGCAAACTTGACATGACTGATTTTAACACAGGCAACATTTTTGAATGTTTAATTTCCTTATTTAGCTTGCAAATTTGAAACAACCTGGTCCAGATGTGTGAAAATGGCGAGATTTATTGAACGCGGAGCGTTGAGTTAAGGCTACAACGCAGAGCGTGGCAACCAGGGACGCAGAGCGTGGTAGCCAGAGACACGTGGAGCGTGGAAGCCAGGGAGGCAGAGCGTGGTAGCCAGGGATGAAAAAGGTATACGCCTTTAAACTTGACGTAGGGTTAAGGTGCAGGATTCACACCGATGAGATGATACGAGGTCATAAACGATAAAAGAATTCGTCGACCAGGCTGGGGTTACGGTTTGAATGTTTCGCAATTCGAATGAGACCGGGTCTTTATTCCCCGGCAAATTTTCGGAGAAATTCTACCACTTCTGTGTGGCCATATCTGGCTGCCAGATCATAGGGTGTGTAACCCGACTGTGAACCGGATGTCTTCGAATCTACGATGGCGTCATTTTCCAGCAGTATCTTGACGATGTCCAGATACCCATACCTAGCAGCCTTGTGCAGTGGGGTCATGTCGCCAAACTCATGGTCCCAAAAGGCTTTGCAGTTTACAACATGACCCGCCGATAATAACACAGACACGACTTCCGTCTGTCCATTCGCAGCTGCATAATGCAAAGGCGTATTTCCAGTATCCGATACGATATCCAAAACGCTTTCATCCGAAGAAAGCATGCGTTTCACGTTTTCCAGATCCCCTACACCTGCGAAAACAAGGAAATCAGTATCAGCGCCATTCTGGATGAGCAGTGCAGCTATTTCCGTTTGACCCTGTTCAAGGGCATCATGAATTGGAGTCCCTTTATATCCTTTATTGACATCGAAGCCTTTACGAATTAAATATTCAACGAGACGCAAATCACCATTTCTTGATGCCATTTGGATCGCTGTTCCTGGAAAATCCGGATTCCTCCCGGTTTGATTCTGGTTGACAACACCTCGATAAGCCAGCCATGCTGCGATGGATGGCCTTATTTTATCCTGGTCTTCCTCCCATTCTCCCAACATCCCAATTCCCCCGGGATTCAACGGGCTTTCCACGGTTTCGATGTCGACCAGGTGTTTTTTCTGCCAATCGATTACTTTGATTTCATATCGACTCACAAACTTTTCTACACTGCCGGAGCTACCCTGGTATTGGTAATCGCCTACGCTTTTTTTGATGGCGGGGCTGATAACGACAACATAAGCAATTTCTGATGCCTTTGCAGGTCGTTCATCCCCTTCGACAAGTTCACATTCTCTGGCAAGCGAAAGGTCAGGCTCATTGAGAATCACCCATCCCCCATCGATATATTCATCTTCGCTGGTAAGGCCTTGATTCATAATGGCAGGTATTACTTCTTGAATACGAGCTAATCCATCTCCCAGATTCTCTTGCCACTGTGTTTGCCACGATGGTTCGGACGCACACCCTGCCTGACACAGGAAAAGTATCAGAAATCCAATTACAGGAAGTGCTTTACAATCTTTCCACATTCTAGCTTACCAAAAATGCTAAACAGGGTTTACCCTTATCATTGTACCACCACGAAATGAGTACCTTTTCATGTGTTCCTCTTTCATTGTCAGCAATTTTCAGATCATATATCAATCCTGTTTGATTATATTCTCAATTAACAGTAAAATCTTAACTAACCAATTTTTTTTATAGCTGGAGCAAACTATGAGTACAACAAATGAAGAAAAAATTGCATTGAAATTTGTTGATTACATCAATAAACAGGATATCGACGGTCTGGTTTCATTGTTGAGTAAAGGGGTGACTATGATTGGGTATGAAGGGAAAATAGAAACAGGGCGTAAACTCATTAAGGAAGGGTTCCAGGGTTATTTTTTGGATTTTCCTGAATATAAAATCCATGTCTCAAAAGTCGCACGTTCAAGGGATGATATCGCAATTATCGGTAAGACGACTGGTTCTCATATCGCGCCTGAAATTGAAGCCAAAGAGACGGTGATCTGGATTGCAAAGATAGAAGACAACCTGGTAATTGAATGGCGTATCTTCTCGGATATGGATCATTTAGACAGATAAGATGTTACTCTTTCCTGTACTAAAAATAGGGTGGCTCAACGGTTGGCTGCTGATTGCCTTGTTGTACTTGACTTACAGCATCTTACTCAAGGTTTTCCCAAAGGACGTGGTGGCACGATTATACAACAGGATTGGGCGAAGTAAAAAACGTAAAATTCATATCCTCATCGGGAGTTTTTTGGCATTTGTTTATTTTAGTCTGGTAATATTTTCACCGTTGAGAATTGGTTCTGTGATTTTCGTGCCAGGTCTGATCATATTTATTCTTGGTTTGGTAGGGTTTGTTGTTGCGCTATTCAATTTTAAAAATACTCCTTTGAACAAACCAGCTACCGATGGACTATATCGAATATCACGCCACCCCCAACAACTGATGTTCTTTGTCACGTTCATTGGAATCAGTATTGCGGTTAGCTCGTGGATCGTGTTACTCATTCAGTTGTTATCCTCGATCTTTCTTCATTCCCGAGTTTTGGCAGAAGAAAATGCGTGTCTGGAGAAGTATGGTGAAACTTACCAAGACTATATGAATCAAGTACCCAGATATCTCTTGTTCTTTTGAAGGGATATAAATGCCTCATGAATAAATATGCCCCAAAATTTATTGCGCTTCAATTCAATTAAAGGTCAAATCGCCACTTTCCATATCATGTTCGAACCACAGTTGTGATGTTTATCAGCAATTTCATACCTGGCAATTTGGCGGTATATGCGGGTTTCAGGCGACCGGTTTGGCGCTCCTCCGGCCATGCCTGTGTTCTGCCCAGGCGAGTTTGATGTCCATCCGTGTCCCCAACCGCTCATAGAGTTCGCCGGCATGCTGCTGGATGTGTTTGTTTTTTTATCGTTTCCTTTTGATCCGGGGTGCCAATCTTCCGGTTTGTTTCTCATATTCGATGTATTTCTGCCCAAACAATTTTTCCATGACAGCTTCTTCTTTCTCCATCCGAATTGCTATCATGATTGCATCCATTGTCACTGGCACGATTGTCAGCACCACATTGCTTGCTACCAACCCACCTCCCACATAGGACAGCAAATACGCCGTGTAGATCGGGTGCCGAATCCATCGGTACGGCCCCGAATCAACCAGTACCTGATTCTCTTTCGATACCACCAACGAATGGAAGCTCTTGCCGAGATGATGATGGGAAACACCTAGCAAAACTATTCCGCTTATCAAAACGATGCCTCCAAACCATCTTATCCAATTCGGAAAGGCCAAAACATAGGCGAACGAGAAATAACCCTGAAAAAAGATGTATTCGATACCAAACACGATCGTGGTCAGTGCTGCAACACTTCCGCAGAAGAGGCTGAAACGATTTTCTTTGATCTCAACCTCCCTCTTATCGCGTAATACTTGTGATTGGTAATAGAAACGAATAGCTATCATCGCAATTGTTGCGAGTATGAATATTACTCTAAAAACTGTCTCGTTGATCATCATATTCACCTATTGAGTTTTAAGGTAATTAAAAGGCAAAAAAACTGCTTGATCGAGTCCGTGGAAAAATCCACCTAAATCATGACCTGGGTGTGCTAGCGAGAAACCCTACTCAGGGAAAAGGGATCAAAACTTAAAGTCGAACAGGGCATCCAGATCGGCATGTCGGAAATACTCCCTGAAAGCAGCGGTCTCTGCCAGAATCGAAATCAAGATCTGGTCAAGCTCGCCATCCTCCTGCTCGATTTTCTGCTCTCTCCAGGAGACCTTTGCAGTTTCTTGATCTCCTTCCACATCCGCTGAACTTGATACGATCGCGAGCTGAATCAACCCCTTTGCTTGCAGCGTCCTCAAGCCGATTTTCACGGTGTCTTCAGAGTGAGCCATCGCAGCTGCCAATTTCCGGAGCGTGATTTCTCCTCCCTGGCGGTTGATGACGGTTTTTACCAAACCAAGCAGGCGCTTAAGGAAGGTCCCCAAGCCATCCACCTGCGGATGGAGGGCAAATATGTAAATTGCTTTTGGATCGACCCGCTGGAGCACCTCTAAGAGGATGGGGTGGTTTGGGGGTGTGGTCCAGATCACCAGTGAATCGGCTTCCTGGAGCTGGTCCCGGTCCTGCCCGTAGATCTCCTTCCTGCCGGCACCTTCCGCCCAAACCTGGACCTTTTCCCTGCTGCTGAGTGCTTTCAACAAGCGCAACGGGTCAGGATAGTCGCGATAATCGATCAAATCGATCTTGGGTCGGGCACTACGGGATTCTTTTAGGAGTTCTTCCCTGAGCCGGTAGTCGACCCATTCCAGCTGTAACTGTCGCACGCCTTGGAAAGTGGTGCTGCTGGCATGGTAAACCAGGTCAAAAATGTCCTCTCTTCCTGGTTTCGGTTCTCCGGCACCTCGCCACCAGAGCAGTTCCTGGGCATTCCCCTCGTGGTCCTCTACGACCAGGCGCAGGTGTTCAGACTCACGACCGACCCTGGTCTCACTAACCAGTTTTAAACCGCAGCTTGCCAGCACCGGTTGAGGGTTGCCGGCGCCGAAAGGTCCCAACCGGCGCAGGTCATCTACGAGGTCAAGGTCGACCTCGGCCAGGGGGAGAATGGCGTCTAGCGTCACGGTCGGTATCAGGTCGAGGTGAGCTGTCATGGATTTGACGGTGCGGGAGAGCCTGGATCGGAATTCAGGGAGGTTTGCTTCTTCCAGGCTCAAGCCAGCCGCACCGGCATGACCGCCATAATGAATCAGCAGGTCCGCCTGGGCTTCAATTGCTTTCACCAGGTTCACGCCTTCCACGGAACGGGCAGAACCGCGAGCAATCCCATCTTCGTCGATATTCAACAATACAGTTGGTTTTCCAAATCGTTCTACCAGGCGGCTGGCAACGATGCCGATGACGCCCGTAGGCCAACCTGGTTGAGCCAATACGAGAGCACTGTAGTCCTGCAGACCCGGTTCAAAGCGGATCAGGTCCATTACGCCGCGGTAGACCCGTTCAGTGTGCATGCGCCGCTCCAGGTTGAGGTTGTCCAGTTTCATCGCCAGGTATTCCGCCCTCTGGGATTCCTGGGTGGTGAAGAATTCCAGCGCCTGGTTGGCATCCCCCAGCCTTCCAAGCGCATTCAAGCTCGGCCCGATGCTGAAACCGATGTGTGATTCATCCAGATTCAATGGCGGTATTTTGGCGATCTGAAGCAGGGCAGCCAGTCCAGGTCGATTATTCTCTCGTAATATCCGCAGCCCTCGTTGGAGTAGATAACGGGTATCCCCGACCTGTTCAGCCACATCCGCTACGATGCCCAGGGCGACCAGGTCGAGATATTGTTTGACCTCTTCGCCCAGTCCTCTGCTCTGGTAGAGGCCTTCCACAAGCACATATGCGACTCCCACCCCTGGCAGGCTGCTGAGCTGGTGACCTGCGGGAAGCAAGTGCGGGTTCAATATGGCTTCTGCAGGGGGCAGTTGCGCAGGTAGTTCATGGTGGTCGGTGATGATCACGTCAAGACCGAGGCTATGGGCGAGTTCTACGGCACTGTGTTCGGCAATCCCGGTGTCGCAGGTGAGGAGAAGAGCAGGGGCAGGGGGTATGGGCACTGAGTTGGAAGCGGCGACAGTGCGGACAGGTGGGAAGGGATTAGGGTGAGGAGGGCCTGGAACGATGAGGGCTTCCAGGACTTCAGGCTGGATGCCGTGCCCCTCAGTCTCACGAACCGGGATATGGTAGACCACCTGCGCGCCGATGTTGTACAGGGCTTCGACCAGCAGGGTGGTCGAGGTCTGCCCATCGACATCAAAATCACCCCAGACCAGGATCGTCTCCTGAGCCTCGATGGCGCGATTGATGCGTTCAACAGCGCGGAGAAGACCGGGGAGATCATCCGGTGGGCTTGGGCGGTAATAATCAGGGTCAAGGAAAGCGCGGGCAGCATCAGGATCGGTAATGCCGCGCCTGGCTAAGGTCTTAGCAACCAGGGGATGGCCATCGACAGCCTGCACCAGGTCCGGAGGTGGTGTGATTTCTTCTGGTTCGAGCCAGGTTTTCGACATGGAAAATTCGTGGTGTTTCGTATCAGCGGAGCTTAGGCTCGATAATCTGCCAGGTCTTGCCTCCATCCTCTGTCATTACCAGGGCAATTTCCCCCTCGTTCTGGGCAACTGCCCAGCCGTAGTTGGGATCGACGAAAGTGAATCCCCCGTCCCAATTAACACTCTTAAACATTTCCCAGGTAACCCCACCGTCTGTCGTCCGGTAAAGGTCGCGACCAAACGCCCAGCCGAGATCTTCTGAAAGGAAAACAAGTTGATCAACTGCTGTTTGCAGCCTGGAATATTGCCAGTTCTGACTACGGTCATCGGTTCTGTAGATGTAGGTCAGGGACCATTCGATATTTTTCTCATAGTCACCAGGCAGCCTGCACTTGACAATCAGCATCCCGTGCTGGTCGCTGGTAAATGTCGCTTGGGAAGTTTCGCACAGGCTAGAGTCATTGAACCAATCCAGCTCGGGAGGTTGTGGTAGAAATACCTGCTCCCAGGTGTTGCCTCCATCGTTCGATTGTTCGAAGAAAGCCCCTGGCATGACGCCCAGGTTGTCTTTCGACACCCAGCCGTAATCAACATCAGCGAAGGCCATCCCGGTGTTGTGTAATCCCTGGATGCCACCATGAGAAGGATCAACAATCCGCTCCCAGGAGCTGCCTCCATCACCGGTGTGGTAGAGGTAGCTATAATCGTGGCTCATCCCGGCCCCCACATGTACCAACAGCCAGCCGTCGTTCACACCCACCGAAGTAAAAGCTCCTGGGATGAAGGCGTCCTCCATCCCATCTGACTCTAAAGCGTCACTGGCATTCCAGGTCAGACCTGCGTCTGTTGTTCGCCAGATGAGCTTCTCCTGTAGCGCAGGTGGTACCTTTTTAGAAGCGTAAATGACCCAGGAATGGTTTGGATCCAGGAAATGGGCCAAGGCCGAACCAGTCTCATCCGGTTGATTTGCTAATGGGTCAGGGGGTGTACGGTCATCCCAGGTATAACCGCCATCCTCTGTGTAGAGGATGTGATCGCCGCTGTTACCCTGGTAGCCCAAGCCCCAGCCAAGCTTAAGATCAACCATCCGGACCTCGGTGATGGTAAGTGACTCACCGGAAACCAAAGGTTGCGCGTTGATGAAACTCCCGGGAGTCG
>CAZTJD010000148.1:0-10201 GCA_964613985.1 uncultured Anaerolineales bacterium | reverse complement strand
CATCGTCCCTACGTTTAAATGCGGCTTATTCCGTACAAATTTCTCTTTCGCCATTTACTTTTTCTCCTTGGTAAAACTCAAAACTACCAAAATGAACAATCATGTTCTCTGCGATAGGAGCCCTCAACGGGATTTGAACCCGTGACCTCATTCTTACCAAGAATGTGCTCTACCAGCTGAGCTATGAGGGCTTTCGCTTACATTACTACCCGCTGATAGGGAATTATTCCCCATCAGCGAGTAGATGGTGGGCGGAGACGGATTCGAACCGCCGAAGTCGTATGACAGCTGATTTACAGTCAGCCCCCGTTGGCCACTTGGGTATCCGCCCGCGTGAGTCATTTAGTCAACTTGTCGCTTAGTCCCCTCGCGATGCAAGCGACGAGACTAACCGACTAATGGACTACTTGACCACTCAAGGAGCCGACGACGGGAATTGAACCCGTAACCTGCCGCTTACAAGGCGGCTGCTCTTCCGTTTGAGCTACGTCGGCAATAAATTGGAAATGTACCTTTATTTAAGCGGAAGCATTATACCAGAGTGCCACTTCAGCGACAAGGCTGCTGGTAATGAATGTCCGGTTATTATTTAAATTCGTGTTTGTATATTCCATACATAGATGTCAACGATAACATCTAACGATAACATCTGTGGAAACCTGGCGAAGGGCAGGAGTCTATCAGGATTCTTAAGAAACGTCAATATTTTCCTGCAAGATCCCCGCAAAACCACGTGCCTGCCAAGCCAGATACAAAGCAACAGAGCCAGCTACAGCAGCATTCAGAGATTCGATTTTTCCTCGCATTGGGAGTTTCAGCAAATGGTCACAAGATTTTTTTACCAACGAACGCATACCCATCCCTTCGGAGCCCACAACCAATGCTAATGGACCATCAAATTGGATTTGGGATAGTGCCTTGGCCTCATCAGTTGTATCAAGTCCGATGAACCATATTCCTTTTTCCTTTAATAGGGCAATTGATTGAGACAAATTGACCTGTGAAACCATCATATGTTCACTTGCGCCAGATGACGCATTCACCACTGCTGGTGTTATGGTAGCAGTGCGTCGATAAGGAAGAAAAACACCATGCACCCCAACAATTTCCGCAGTACGGAGTAATGTTCCCAGGTTCTGTGGATCTTTCAGGGTATCTAAAAATAAAAGAAAGGGGACTTCACCCTTTTGATCAGCGTTTTCTAAGATGTCAAAGAGTGTGTGGTAAGGATAACCACTGACTTCAAGCGCTACCCCCTGGTGATTTGAACTGATTAAGTTGAGCTCGCTCAGAGGCACTTTTGAAATGTGTATTTTCTTCTTTTCACAAAGGTTGATAATCTCTGAAAGCCGGCCTTTTTCCTTAGCTCCAGATAAGATTTTTATCTTGAATACCTGCCGGCGTTCTGCGCGTAAAACCTCATAGACTGGGTTACGTCCGACAATCCACTCCCGCATAATATTATCTATCCAATATCCCTTTGGTCTATTTCCAATTCCAGGTTGTACCAGATTTACTATCTTCTAGAACAACTTTTAACTCTGACAGGCGTTCACGGATCTGGTCCGACAATACCCACTGCTTTTGATTTCGGAGTTCGTTGCGAATATCTACTAAAAGCTCAATAAAAGGGTCAACTTCTTCCCCCGCTGATTCTAACTGTCGATCGATTTGTAGACCTACCACTTGAGTCAATTCGATTAATAAGGATTGGGCTGGTTTCAACCCTTCATCGGTTAATTCAAGATCTCTTGCCTGGTTGATCGTTCGAACCAGGTCGAAAAGATGACCTAATGCGCCTGCAGAATTGAAGTCGTCATCCATCGCTTTGATGAAATTTTCCTTTGTAATTTCCATTTGCTGTACTAACATGTCATAGGGCTGATTACGACTCGCGTCTGGATAAGCCGAGCGCAGAGCAGAACGTAGACGCTCAAGCGCTCTTTCCGCGTGACCAACGGCTTCTTCACTAAAGGTAAGAGGGCTACGGTAGCTGGAATTTAGGATTAACAATCGAAGTGCGTCTGCTTCATGGTGCGATAGGAATTCATCAATGGTTATCAAGTTCCCAAGAGATTTAGACATTTTCTCTCCAGCTAATTGAAGCATACCATTATGCACCCAATAGCGAGCAAATGGTTTTCCTGTGAGAGATTCGGTTTGGGCGATCTCATTCTCGTGATGAGGGAAAACCAGATCGTTTCCTCCCCCGTGGATGTCGATCTGTTCGCCCAGATGATGGAGACACATCGCCGAGCATTCAATATGCCAGCCTGGACGACCAGGACCCCAAGGACTTTCCCAGGAGGGTTCGCCAGGTTTTGATGCTTTCCACAAAGCAAAATCCATCGGTGTTTCTTTACGTTGATCAATCCCAATACGACTACCTGATTGCATGTCTTCCAATTTCCGACCAGATAGCTTTCCATAGTCTTGGTCACTGCTGACAAAGAAATAAACATCCCCATCTGTCTGATATGCATAACCTTTATCGATTAGTTTCTGAACCATTTGGATGATATGGTTGATCTCTTCTGTAGCACGAGGATAAACTGTTGCGGGGAGGATATTCAAGTCATCGAGATGTTCTCTAAATTCTTGGATGTATCTTTCTGCTAATTCAAGTGGATCTTCGTTCAACTCATTCGCTTTCATAATGATTTTATCGTCTACATCGGTATAATTCATCACCTGTTGAACTTCGTATCCACGGTATTCAAGATATCTACGAATGATATCGAATACCAGCACAGACATAGCATGGCCCACATGTGCCTTATCATAAACTGTTGGCCCACAAACATACATCCGTACTCGATTTGGTTCAATGGTTTCAAAAGGTTCTTTCGCCCGAGTAAGGGTATTGTAGATTTTTATCATCATTCTTGAATCTCCTCCGGTCGAGCAAAGATCATCCGTCCCGCTGCTGTTTGTAGAACCTTGGTAACTGTCACCTTAATCTCAGCGTGCAAATAATTAACACCATCCTCCACAACCACCATCGTGCCGTCATCCAGATAACCAACCCCTTGTCCTGGCTCCTTTCCCTCCTGAATAACATTTACTAGTATTGTTTCCCCAGGCAATAAGACCGCTTTTACTGAGTTCGCTAGTTCATTTACGTTGAGTACAATAACACCCTGAAGTTCTGCAACTCGGTTCAGATTATAATCGTTTGTAAGAATAGCACTTTTCATCTGCCGAGCAAGTATAACCAGTTTATCATCCACCTCGCGGGCACCTTCCACATCCATGTCGCTTATTTGTACAGGAATGCCAGATTCTTTTTGCAACTGAGCTAAAATATCCAATCCCCTTCGACCTCGTTGACGCCTGAGCCCATCTGCAGAATCGGCAATAGCTTGAAGTTCGTTCAGCACAAATCGCGGAATCATCAAGACACCACTCATAAACCCTGTTCGAGCAATATCTAAGATACGACCATCAATAATAACACTTGTGTCCATAAGAATGGTCCGAGAACTCAATCGCGATTCTTCAGATTCCGCTGAGAGGTTCCGACGAGGAAAGCGGTCTCTTATCACGTTAACAAGATCTCGTTGACGCATAATAAATAACGCTACGCCAAAATAACTAAACCCAATAACCCCAATAAATGGAAGTACTTCTCCAAAAGGTGAAGGAAGCAAAGAAAGCGGGAAAGCCAGTAAAGCCGAGATCAACAACCCAATAACCAGCCCGATAAGTCCAGCAAACAGGGTATAAGCATCAATTCTCCCTATTAATCGCCGAATTGAACGGGTAGGTCGGGTAGTTAAATATGGACTCAACACCAATCCTGTCAATGCGCCTACCAAACCTAAGACAATGGCATAAAATGAAGGTGGATAATCTGGAGCAGGTGTTATATTGTTTCCCCAAATAGCCCCAGCAACAGCAAAGACAATCATGCCAACTAAACGAACGAGAAAATCTGCACTCATATAAAACTCCTGAATAAGACCAAAAAAAGAGCGCTACCTAACTGCGCTCCCCAATTAATCGAGAAATCATTAATCAAAATCGAAATTTCCCCACCCAAGGGCATTTCAGCAAACGAATTTTAGCTAGATAATGAAAAATAAATCCGACGTATTTCGTGTGAAATTTATAGACCCAAAGCCATCAAAAAATGAAAGAAAAAAAGTAATGATTGCTTTGGTGACTTAGAGCCCCGGATTGGGTAACTCGCAGTTAGTGGTAAGAAAATGTAATAAAAAATTCAATCCCATAATAGCACGATGCTAGGCGGTAGTCAATCAAGAAAGTATTAGAATCCCATAAAAGTATTTTTATCCTGTCTGTCAATCTATAATATAATGAACCTGGTATACCCGGATAGAACTTACTCCGGTCCAGCCTGTATAGGATGCACAAGGATAAAGAATTCGGGCTTCATTTCACCCTACCCCAACAAAGGAGAGCAAGATGTCTGCTGAGAACTACAGGGAGATTGATCTAAATGAGTACAAAAGACGTATTCGTGCCTGGACAATGTATGACTGGGCAAACTCGGCATTCGCCACAACAATCATGGCTGCCGTTCTTCCGGTTTATTACAGTCAGGTTGCTGGAGCAACTCTACCCAGCAGCGCAATCGCTACTGCCTATTGGAGTACTGGTTTATCCATTTCCCTATTTATCGTTGCGATCTTATCCCCCATCCTTGGAACCATCTCTGACGTCATGCGTGGAAAAAAGAAGTTCCTCTCGATCTTCTTTGGATTAGGCATCCTGGGTACTGGTCTCCTGGTGCTTGTCGATACAGGAGATTGGCTGCTTGCTTCGATTCTGTTTGTCTTCGGAAGGATCGGGTTCACGGGTGCTAATGTATTTTATGATGCTCTACTTCCCCACGTAGCTAAAGAGGAGGATGTTGATGAAGTCTCTACCCGAGGTTATGCTATGGGTTATCTTGGTGGTGGAATCCTCCTGGCAGTTAATATTGTCATGATCCAGATCCTTCCTGGCACATGGGGTCCAAGGCTCTCATTTCTCAGTGTTGCGATTTGGTGGGCGCTGTTTTCCATCCCGATATTTCTACGGATCCCTGAACCCCCAGCCGCTACTGAAACCCTTACCCCAGGCAAGAATGTGGTTTCGTTGGCTTTTAAACGTCTTGGGGAAACAATAAAAGACATCCGCCAGTACAAAGAATTATTCAAATATCTGATTGCTTTTCTCATCTATATCGACGGGATCGGAACAATCATTGGCGTGGCTGTCATCTATGGAGCAGAGTTGGGTTTTGGCAGTATTGAACTGATTGCAGCCCTCCTCCTGGTGCAATTTGTTGGAATCCCTTACAGTTTGATATTTGGACGTTTACCCAGCAAGCAAGAAAAACGCCGCCCTTTTTTCCTCGCCTTTGTACTCTTCAACATCATTGCTTTACCACTGGTTGGAATTATAAGTTCAAAAGTATTAACACCTGAGATCGCAGGTACACCACCTGCCCCTTATGAAGCGACAGAAACTGCAGTTGGTCAAGGTGTCTACTCTGCTAAAGATTCCTCCTTAGAAACCACCGGTGCCTGGTCAGTTCAGAACATACCTTCCGGGGAACTAGGAACAGAAGAAGACATTGACTACCTGATAACTTCACAACCTAGTTCTGAAATACATTTGAGCTTCGTTGGCAAACAAGTCACTCTCAACTATGCCACCTTCCCGGATGGTGGGATTTGGCTGGTATTCCTGGATGGTCAACAATTGCTAGATAGTGATGACGAAATCCTGTCTATTGATAGTTATAACTCGACTATTCGATATGAAGTCACAGAGACTATAGAAGCAGAGGAGTCCGGAGAACATACTTTAATCTTGGTGAACGCTGAAATTTCGAATCCGGAGAGCGCGGGGAACAGAATGGCGATTTCAAAAATCGAAGTCCTTCCTCCTGTTCGCAGCAGTAATTTAGGCGTTATTATCGGTTTGATTTTTGCTGTCCAGGCTTTTGTTCTGGTCTTGTCATTCGCTCTTGGTAACCGTTTATTCAGTGGATTCGCTAAGACAATCGATACTCGCCGGAGCATCTTAATAGCATTATTAATCTATACCATTGTCGCTATATGGGGATACTTTATCAATTCAGTTATAGAATTTTGGTTTCTGGCATGGATGGTTGCAGTAGTCCAAGGAGGTAGCCAGGCTCTCAGCCGCAGCCTGTTCTCTTCCATGGCTCCTGCAGCGAAATCAGGTGAGTTCTTCGGCCTCTACGGTATTATGGAAAAATTCTCCGCAATTGTCGGCCCTTTGGTCTTTGCCTGGGCTGCAACCACATTCGACTCAAGCAGACCTGCAATCTTAAGCTTGATTATTTTCTTCATTGTTGGAGGTTATTTGCTCACTCGAGTTGATATTGAAGAAGGACGTCGCGCTGCTCGAAGAGAAGATGCGGCTTTGCTAGAATAAGAACTCACGATGAGATGATTAGAAATACCGGTGAATTAATCATATTATCTCAGTCTTAAGATACTTTTAGACTCAAGAAAGTGTAAATTTACATCTATCAATTTAATAACACTTACATGACTCGTTTAAATGGAAACGATCACGCCAGGTATATCCTAGATATGTTCTCCAGGATTGCCTCACGTTACGACTTGATGAACCATTTAATGACTTTTGGTCTGGATCGTCACTGGCGAAGACGTGTAATCGAAAAAGCAAAAATACCTCAAGGTGAGGGACGATTGCTAGACTTGGGAACAGGTACTGGCGATCTTGCCTGGGAATCTTTTCATCAGAATCCTGCATTAATTCCTATCGCAGCAGATTTCACAATCGAGATGATGTTGATAGGCCAAAAACGTGCTGGGGCAAAAACAATCCCCTGGGTTGTGGCAGACGCGCACTCTCTTCCTTTTCCTGATAAAACCTTCGATGCTATCACCTCTGGTTTTCTCTTGCGAAATGTCATAGATCTGCCTCGGGTCCTTCGTGAGCAATATCGGCTGATCAAGACTGGTGGACGAATCGTCTCCCTCGACACCATCCGCCCCAAGGAAAATTTGCTACGACCCATTATTCGTTTATATATGCATAAAATTATCCCAATACTGGGAAAAATAATTTCTGGTCAAAGAGATGCATATGTTTATTTACCTGATTCCTCTGAAAAATTTCTTTCAGCGGAGCAATTAACAGCGAAACTGATTGAAGCTGGATTTGAAACGGTAGGTTATGAACAAATCAACTTTGGCACTATCGCCATCCTTTGGGGAAAGAAATGAGTAAAATTGTGGATTTAAGCCGTATCAAAGATTCATTACCAACCAAACGCTTGGTCATAGGTATCACCGGTGCATCTGGTGTTATCATGGGCATCCGCGCCCTGGAAATTCTACGAAAAATCCAAAGTGTTGAGACACACCTGATCCTATCCCAGGCAGCAAAAATAACCATTGTCCAGGAAACTGATTGGAGGATCAGCGATGTAATTTCCTTGGCTGATATCCATCACGATTATGATGATATCGGTGCCTCGATTGCTTCTGGTTCTTTCCAAACGATGGGTATGATTATAATTCCGTGTTCAATTAAGACCCTATCAGCGGTTGCCAACGCATTTGCGAGTGATTTACTCCTACGTGCAGCTGATGTCATTTTAAAAGAAGGTCGTCCCCTCATCCTTGTCTTAAGAGAAGCTCCACTTCATCGTGGTCATATCCGCTTAATGGGCTTAGCAGCGGAAGCGGGAGCAACTATCTTCCCTCCCATACCTGCTTTCTATACCAGACCAAAAACTATCGATGATATAGTAAACAACATGGTTGGTCGGATACTCGCCAGGTTAGGCATAGAGAATGACGAATATCTATCCTGGACAGGATTGAACAAGTGATCAAGGATAAAAACTTGGAAGGCATTGTTGTTAGAAATCAATTGATGTCCTGGTATCAGAATGGATACGCATCGTGGAATACCAGGTAATTTGGATACAAGGAAGAATGGAACCTGATTAAGCAATGAACCGGGACCTGGATAAAGCTGCTTTTTGTGGAGAACCATCATATATCTGGCGAGAAGGTCAGCAACGCCGCCTGCAAATGGTGCTTGAGGCAGCCGGAGGGCGTATTAAAGGGAGAGTACTGGAAAACGGGTGCGGTATCGGCATGTATGTCAATAAAATAACCCCATACGCCGATGAGGTGATCGGTTTGGAGTACGACTTCGAGCGTGCAATCCTGGCGCACGAAAATAATACCCATATCCTTAACGCTGTTGGGGAAGAGTTACCTTTCTCTGATCACTGCTTTGATCTTATCTTAAGCCACGAGGTCCTCGAGCACGTCCGGGATGACCGAAAAGCGGTGGTTGAAATAATACGAACCCTCAAACCTGGTGGTCGGGCAGTGATTTTTACACCGAACCGCGGTTATCCTTTTGAAACCCATGGGATTTATTGGCGTGGAAAGTACCGGTTTGGCAATATCCCTATAGTAAACTGGCTGCCACGCATCTGGCGAGATAAACTAGCACCGCATGTCAGAATATACAGTTCTAAAGATATGCATTCATTGTTTACCGAGTTACCAGTTCGTATCATCGAAAGAACAGTCATTTTTGGTGCTTATGATAATATCGTCGCCCGGTATAGGGTCTTTGGTAAAATGCTAAGAGGATTTCTTCAATTCCTGGAAAAAACGGCCCTAAGAGTAATGGGATTATCGCACCTTTGGGTTGTTGAAAAAATCAGAAACAAAAAATCCTCATATCAATAACATAATGGTCGTCACGAAATAGATCGGTCAATAAGTATCCACGAGTCTAAAAATCAACCTAGAAAAGGACTGCCATGGCGATAACCAAGTTTTTTCGGAGCGCGATTACCTCCCATATTATCTGTAAGTTGGGTTGTTTTGCTGATCCCTCCGGGTTGACTCTCTCATTTAAGGCTCTTGGGTGTGGATCCTGGGCGATCATTTACCTGGTAATCATTGTTGGTTACTTTGTTTTTCCCGCAGAGGCAGAACAGCTTTGAAACAAAATGAGTGCGAGGCGTTAATTATTCATCGAAAAGAGAAAACATCTGGTTCTGATAGCAACCTAAAAAGAAGGTAAATGGAAGCTGCCTAACATTCTCATGGAATAACACTAGAGCCAACTAAGAAGCCCGTACTCATGGCAATGGGGACGGGCTTCACAGTTATAATTGCAAAACGATAAATAATTTTTATTGATCTAAAATCCGAAAGTCATAGATACCATCTAAAAAAGGCCAACTCGTCCCACATTCAGCACAAATTAAAGATCCTTCTGCTTGAGAGGGCAACGCATACTCACAAATTGGACAGCGGAAGAAGCTATCACCTTCTGGCTTTTTACTTCCAATCATCCCGATTGCGGTCGATTTGGTAAAAACACTGGGTGTCAACTGCCACAGATCCCCTGTTAGTTGGGCGATCGAATCAAACCAAACCAGTAATTTAGTCGGTACCAGCTTCTTTAACCAGCCAATGCGAAAATGGGATACAGTAAGTTGTCGTTGAAGTAAGAAGTTCGTTTCTGTCAGCCACTGACTTATAGCACTGGGGTGGAAGTCGAAATTCAGATGGACAAATTCTACTGAGTCCTGGGTGAAGGGATTCCAATCCTGTAGTCCAAAAACATACCGAGTGATCGCCTTTAAATTCTGTTTGTTCGCGAATTCCAGGATAAAAATCCCGCTAGGTTGTAAAACCCGACGAACCTGGATCAAAGCCTTCACCGGTTCAGCGAGGTGGTGAAGGACACGTATCATTGTTGCACTATCAAAAAGACCACTCACAAAGGGAAGTCGGTAAACGTCCGCAGCGACAAAAATATATCTTTCATTTCGCCCAAGGCGTTCCTGTGCCAGTTGGATCTGGCTGAGTGAATAATCCAATACCACGATCTTATTGTATCCATGATATCTGGGGGTATTTCGCCCTGCACCGGCACCAATTTCAAGCATCAAATCACCATTTGATGGCAGTAGTCGCTGTAATGCCACAGCTTCGACCCTGTCTTCGTAATCCCGCGCACCCTCATCCCAAAATGATTTCTGGTAATCTGATCCTTCATAATCACAAATTGGAGGATGGTCTGCCTTCTTCAATCACGTATCCTACACAAAGGTTCCCCTGGAAATAACACCTGAAAAGGATTGTCAAGTAACTTTCTACAGGAATTAGTTAGGTATGGGGAAATAATTTACATAAGGTCAATCTAAAAC
>CAZTJD010000147.1:0-10375 GCA_964613985.1 uncultured Anaerolineales bacterium | reverse complement strand
CAACATTAGCAGTAATCATTATAGCACGAGTTTTCAGGATTGGGGAGTTATTAACTCCTTCTAAACCCTCGCTCTTCTCTTGATACCTTATCGCAAAATCTTGTATTACTCTATTTTCTTCCTTATCTCGGGTTTTAAAATCCTTAATGCTTCCTATTTTTGAATCATTTGTTTTGCAGATCTTAAAATCCGGTCATATTTTCAACTGAATTATGAATCATTCACTTTGAATTTCTTCCTCTGCAGCCAAGCCAGAGGAAATATGATATTCACTTGGACTTTCATCTTTCGAGAATCCAGATACAACAACCAATGCATTTGTAACAATTTTCCCAGGATTTCGCCATTTATGCCGCAGTTCAGCCGCAAATAGTAGGCTGTCGCCAGCTTCAAGTAAATAATGTTGATTCTCAACCATGTAAGTTAAATTACCGCGTAGGCAGTAAACAAACTCATGTCCTGTGTGTTGAATACCAAATGGACCACTAGAAGCACCACTCTCAAGTGTTAACATAAATGGCTCTACTCGTCCAATAAACATTTCACCGCCTAGACCCTCCCATAATCCTCTCATGAATTGAACTCGGGTCCGTTCTGAAGCTTTACAAAAAACAACATCTTTCTGAGTCGGTTGTTCCCTGAAGAATGATGTAATTGGGATTCCCATCGCAGTTGACAATTTATAAAGTGTGCTTACTGAGGGTGATGTTTTTCCACGTTCAATCATGCTTAAAGCATTAGCAGACAAACTGCTCATTCTTGCTAGCGCCCTCATCGACATCCCTATCCCTTGCCTTAATTCTCTTAATCTTCCTCCCACATCAATGGAAATCGCATCTTTATCATAGTCAATCATGCTTTCCTCCAGTTTAAAAAATTATCGTTATAAAACTATTTCTCTGAGTTGCGTAGATTATATATTAATTTTCTTTTTTTTCACATATGACAGATAAAAATAATACAAAATTGGATTAAAGACCACATCCCACCCTCCAATTGTCTGGATTAGTCTCCCACCGAATCCGCGTTTAAATCGATATACTCCCCATAAACCATCATTCCGTTTCATAAATTCAACTTCCAGACGTTCTCTGTTTTCATCAGGTACTCCCCAGAGATCATAATGTCTGCATCCCTTGGATCGTGCCCAGCGTATTGCTTCCCATTGCACAGCATAAGGTGCCATTAGATTTCGATGTTGATTAGAAGAAGCTCCATAAAAATACCAGGATCGTGCACCATGTGCAAAAACCATTGCTGTTGATAATAATTCCCCCTCATAATCTGCACATAGTAAGGCGCATGAATCTTCTACAGAAAATACGTGAAAAACATGCTGATAATATGCTTTTGAATGAATCCCGAATTCATCTCGTTGACCAGTGACCTGTAGCAGTTTATAAAATCGTTCGATATCGTGATTCGAATGAACCCGAATTCCTTTTCGTTCTGACAAACGGATGTTATAACGAGTCTTCTGTTTCATCCGGGCTAAAATATCATCTTCGCTGCCTTCTAAATTGACTATCAAACTCCTTCTGGGTTGGATTGCATGGATACTTCTCTTAACCCTAAAGGATGAAGGCCATGAATAATCTGGATTATCCATTCCCTCTATCAAATCAGGTTCAATTTTTAGGAAAACTGCTCGACGATTCTTACATTCGGTTTCAATCAAACGCCACAGGTGTTCATCTGGATCCCCAACTGGACCTCTTGGGATATATCCCCAGCAAAACCCAAGAGGGAGGGGTTTAAATAAGATTTGTGCGCCAGAATCCTCCAAAACTATTTGAGTGACCTCCCAACCAAAATCCGCCTTAACCTCACCCCAGGAACCTGTTTGAAGAATATGTGCGTTTGGATGATCCCTTATAAAATCTACCCAATCCGCATTAATATAATCATTCATTGTACAACATCCCAATTTATTGGCCACTCATCCCCAACATTGTCCCCGGTGTCTTTATAATCGTAAGAATATCAAGAATAATATTTCTGTGTTTAATATAATAAAGATCATACTCAAGTTTGGTTCTGGTCTCTTCAATATCTCCAGCATACCCGTAATTCACTTGTGCCCATCCTGTTATTCCTGGTTTGACCAGCAACCTGGCGCGATAAAATGGGATTCTCCGTAAGTAGTGTTCGACCAATTCTGGTCGTTCAGATCTCGGGCCAACAAGACTTAACTCCCCTCTAAGTACATTTAGAAATTGAGGAATCTCATCTATATGTGATTTTCTTAAGAAAATCCCTATGCGAGTTGCCCTTTCATCATCTTCTCTAGCCAAAACGGGAGCACCATCTGCTTCTGCGTCTTTTCGCATGGTGCGGAATTTTATTATATTGAATGGTTCTCCTCGGACACCAAGACGGACCTGTGAGTAAAAAATAGGTAGACCGTCTTCAATGATGATAGCTAACGAAATAAATGGCAGAATCAAGACCAGAAGAAGGACACCAACAAGACCACCAAGGATATCCATTAGTCTTTTACTAATAGTATAAAACCGATTCGACTGAAATTGATCGACAAATGATCTTAACAACCAATCTGCTTCCAATACATTGATAGGTACTCGGTCAAGTAGTTGTTCATAAACTACAGGCATTCTGGAGATCTGAACACCTAGATGCTGCATATCTAATAATGTCTGGAATGTAGTCCCTTTTAATTCCCCAGAGATTGCTACGATGATATCCGTTATGTTTTCTGATTTAACGATCCTAAGTAGGTTGTCACTGCTTGCTAAAACCCGATATCCCTTTATTTCAGCATTTAATTTTTCAGGATCATCATCAATTAAACCAATCATGTTGAATGGCTTGGATTCCATCTGGTTTAATTCTTCTAAAATCGTTTCACCTGCTTTACCCGCACCTACCAGCAACACTCTCTGCAAGAATTTCTTGGTTGTGAATATTCGTATATATAAAAATCGCCATACCAATGTAAATAAATAGGTCAGCACCAAAAATATCGCAACAGATACCCTAGGAAGCGGATTCCTCGAAGCGAAATAAATAATCAGGTATAAAAGCAATCCTAAGCCTGCTCCTGAACTCACCCCATAGATTGTTCTACGCCAGTTTGATGCCTGTTGAATGTTATACATATCCATCATTATGATTATCCATAGTAAGGGCAGTAGATAAAACCAAGGGGCTACCCTTTCCTGGAAAAATGCCAATGACAATCCCAACCACTCATTGGATACCGTTGCCCAGGTTAATAAAGAAAGGATCAAGGCAAGAACACTAACCAAAAAATCCCCCAGCATCAAGAGCGTTCGCCTTTCAGTAATATTCAACCGCCATGCTTCACTTTTATTTTCAGCCATTCATTCTCCAGATTTACTAAAATATTTCTTGCATAATAAGCTAAGGTATTCAACTATACTCAATAAAAAACCTGTGCCCCATGCAAAATGCATCGTAGCAATTGCAAATGGTACACCAAAAAGAAGAGACAGGTCATTTCTCATTATTGCCGACTGGAAACCCGAATAAACTAATAACAAACCATACATAACAGCCTCAATGGATAACAACCATCCCGCAAGAGGAAACCAGAACCAAAACAAACCTAAGATTGGCCATGATAATACGAATACACCAGCCAACTGCCGCCAACGAAATGTTTCAGGATATCGAAGAAGCATTCGTAATTTCCAATATCCATATCGCCAATATTGCTTAGCTAATGCTTTATAATTGGATCTTGCGAAATAAATGGAGGAGATTTTAGGGTCCATCCAAATGACTTTTCCAACCTGCCGGGCTCTTGCATTGAACTCATAATCCTCGTTAGCAAGCAGAGTCTCATCATAAACTCCAATTAGATCAATTAACTGACGGTGATACGCACCAAAGGGAACCGTATCGACGACCTGCGCCTTGCCACCAACACGATAGCGAGCATCTCCTACCCCAAAGGGATGGGAAGCTGACACAGCAATGGATCGCGATACCCAATTGTTACCTCCAGGTCTAATATCCCAGACACCTCCTACAATATCTCCCAGTCCTTCTCTTAATCCCTTAACACATAAATCGACATACTCATTAATTGGGATGGAATGAGCGTCAAGTCGAATAATAAATTGTCCACAAGCAGCTTCAAGAGCGCGGTTTAAACCTGAAGGAATGCTTCGTTTATGGTTATCGATAACCAAAACCTCAATATCTGGATGGTCAACTCGAAATTGGTCAATCTTTTCCCTTGTCATATCACTTGACATTCCATCTGCGATGATCACCTCCAATTGGTCGCGAGGAAACGTTTGCCCATAAATGGCTTCCAAGAGCAAATATATGGTCTCTTCCTCATTAAAACAAGGGATGATAATCGATACTTCACTCATAAATCAGGATGACTTCCTTTTTTCGTGATTCAATCCTGTTAACTCATCAATTTCCACAACAGGTATTTTTACCTTGAAACAGCTTCCTATACCCATTTGGCTTTTTACATCGATGCTTCCTCCATGGGCTTGGATGATTTCGTTAGCAATGGACAAACCCAATCCAGTTCCGCGCCCACCTCCAGACCGTGACTTATCTACTTGATAAAACCGTTCAAATATTCTTGAAATTTCCTCTGGATGTATGCCAGTTCCTGTGTCTTCAATCTCCACGATAATTTGATCGCCCTTGCTAGCTCCTCTAACCTCTACACTCCCACCTACGGGTGCATATTTTATTGCATTATCAACAATGTTTGTAAACACCTGCATCAAACGATCGCTATCCCCAATAACCTTGGAAAAAAAGTTTTCTTATATTCTAATGTCACATTGCCGCTGGCTGCTTGCGGTTTTAATTTCTCAACAACATCAGAAAGTAGTGAGTCCATATCAAGAGATAAACGATCCATACGGATAGTTCCTGCTTCCAACCGAGCTAGATCTAGCAAATCTACAACCATCCGGTGCATCCTGCCAGCTTCAGTCATTATGACATTAGCAGCATTTATGATCTCTGCTTGAGACTCAATTGTGCCATCAATTACTGCTTGTGCAAACCCTTGAATTGAGGTTAGCGGTGTCTTTAATTCATGGGAAACATTAACAACAAAATCTTTTTGGGATTGTTGACTTGCGACTACCGTGTGTACCATTTCATTGAATGACTGTGCGAGTATCCTTACTTCCTTCGGTCCTTCTACAGGAACTTCACTATATTTTCCTATACTTACCTGGTGTGTTGCTTCCGATATACGTCCCAAAGGTGAGGTGATCCAATTTGTCATTAATAAAGATAAGATTAGGGCAAGGATTAATACAATAAAACCACTCTGGAGTAGAGGTGGAAACAAGTCATCACGGAGTAGTTCTCCCAATCGCTGAGTAAACAACAAAGAAACTCGTCCAATCCGTCGAGTAGCCAAAACAAGGTGGTTTCCATTTCCCAATGGTTCCCAAACTATGTACCAGGCTTTATGTTCAGAATCCAGGGTAATTCCACGTTGATATTGTCCTGTTTGATGTATATCGGGATTTAATCGGGCAGCTTCGTTAGCCTGTGAATCAAGAATTACTTCTCCTTTTGAAGAAAGGATCATTACTCTCACATCCGCCTGTTGATCAATTCGATTTATTAATGTTTCCAGACGATCTTGTGTCTGGGGAATTACGAATCCCTGGCGGTTAATCAGGTCTGCTATTCCTTCCAATCGGTTGAACACCTGGCGATCTACAATGGGATTTCGCAAAATGAACAGGATTAATGCCACCACGACCACAGACAATATCACCCCGATGAGTAAGGTATAAGTCAACAAGAGACGTGAACGCAGGGAAGATAGCATACCAGTGATATGATTGATTTTCTATCTAAAGTATCTTCGTAATCAAATTAGTAGAGCATAGTTGTAGTTTTTTGAATTGGGAATTCTGAATGATAAAACACTTATTCCTTTTTTCTCTAGAAGATCATGAACGTGAGATCGCTTTGAAACGAGATGGAGTAGAAAGTCAACCTAAAACTTCTCACTTTTCAAGGTTTTATTTATAACCAATGCCAGTGACAGTTTCAATATTGACCATGCTGCCTGACAATTTTTTTCGAAGTTGACCGATATGGACATCTACTGTACGCGTCTGACCTGCATATTCAAAATCCCAGGCGAGGTCGAGTAACTGCTCCCGGCTTAGTACGATGCCGCGATGAGTTGCTAATGTGAAAAGTAGGTCGAATTCTTGAAACCTTGTTTTTACAGTTCGATCCCCAATCATAATCTCTCTCCCACCCGGATCGATGGTTAAATCTCCTATAAATAACTTTTCGAACCCCTCCCAATCACGTCTGTTTGCCCGGCGAAGGATGGCTTTGATGCGTGCAACCAACTCACGTGGATTATAAGGCTTGGTCATGTAATCATCTGCCCTTATTTCCAACCCTAAGATTTTTTCGATATCATCATCTTTTGCAGTGAGCATCAGAATATAAACTGGATCGTTCGATGCCCTCAGGTTTCGACAAACTTCTAAACCGTCCATGCTGGGCAGCATAATATCAAGGATCATTAGGGCAGGTTTAAGTGTCTTCACTGCTTCTAATGCGCTATCACTGTCTCCTACCGCTTCAACCCGGTATCCCTCTCGTTCCAAATACAACTTTGCTAGAGCCACAATATTTGGTTCATCATCGATGATCAGGATTAATTCTCCAGTCATAGTGTGATTAATCGAAGGATACCTACCTATTCCACGAAAGCAATTGCATCGAACTCGACACCTGCTCCTGCAGGAAGTTTTCCTTGGATGACTGCCCTGGCTGGAGGATCTTCTTTGAAATACTCAGCATAAATCTCGTTTACCACTCCATAGTTCTCAATATCCCCGAGGTAAATTGTTACTTTAATCACTTGAGATAGCGACGAACCCGCTGCATCCAGGATTTTTAACAGATTCTCTAACGCTTGATACGTTTCGGCTTTCAAGCCACCTGTCATTAATTTCCCTGTCTTCGGGTTGAGACCTATTTGTCCTGAGGTATAAATCAGATTGCCAACCCGAATACCAGGAGAATATGGTGCGAGAGGTTTAGCCCCTCCCTTTGGGATGATTACTTCTTTTTTGATTTGATCCATTTCTTCCTTTTTCAAAATTTAAAATCTAATCCCACACCCGCTTCTACCGCTTTGCGATACACATGGGATGCAGTGGAAATATCCTGGATCGCCAACCCAACACTTTTGAATAATGTAATCTCTCCAGGATTTTCTCTACCACTTATCTTCCCAGTAATAACATCACCCAGGGAACCATGGATTTCATCCCAACTATATTCACCAGCCTTGATTGGGATGATAAAATCACCAGCTTCAGGTTTACAGGCGTCAACCAGGTCACAAACCACCTTCGATTTCTTCAAGGTGAGTGTATCCAACTCGCGCATACCTGGTGCATGGGAACCCACACCATTGATGTGTGTACCCGGTTTGATCCAGCTGCCATCGATGATCGGTTCTTTTGCACTGGTGATTAAGGTAACGATGTCAGCCTCCCGAATTGCATGTTCCGCATCCCTTGCCAACTCAATTTCACAAGAAATGACATCTTTCAAGGACTCAGCAAATGCTGATCGTTTTTCGACTGGATCTATAGAGTACAAATTCAACTTTTTTATATTCCTAGCGTTTGAGACTGCCCAGGCGTGAGTCTTTGCCATTCCTCCTGTGCCAAACATGGTGTGTACTTGTGCATCTTTCCTGGCAAGGACTCGGGTTGCTAAACCAGCTACACCACCTGTACGCATCGCTGTCATAAATCCTCCATCCATAATGGCTATCGGAGCTCCTGTTTTTTCATCAAGGAGGATGATTGTACCAAGTACTGTCGCCATGTCATACTTTTGAGGATTATCTTTATAAACCGTCACCACTTTGGCTCCTAATGCACCCATCCCCTTTAAATATGCCGGCATGAACAGGGCTAAACCCCCATGATCTGAAGCAGGAATAGTAGTTCGTTGAGGCATGACCACTTTCCCATTTGATAGGTCAGCAAAAGCAGCTTCCAGAATATCAATTGTCTCACCCATATCCAGGACTTTAATCACATCTGAGCGCGAAAGCAAACGAGTCATAATCATCTCCTCTTTTTGGAATCCATCAACATTTCCTCCATTGTACCGGAGGGAGGTCTAAGTTACAAGCGGTTCCACTAAAATGCCCTTCCCCCCAAGAATTATACCTTTCTCAAAACAAAATCTTCTAAAGTATTGGTTTGCTGATCCAATGCTTTTCTTATTTACTAGTATACTGATCTCATATTCTTCATCAATTATCACCGGAAAGGTTATTCTTCCTCAAACTCCAACAAGCCCACCACATCTTTCACCATCTCCTTAAATATCTCATCCATGATCTTATCATTTACCTGATACTTACCCCCAAATACGCCATCACCATAAATAATCTTCGCTTCCTCAGCGTTAATCAGGCCGGGTACATTTTTGGGTGTTTTTTCCCCGTTTGGGAGGTCTGTCACTCTTGTAAAAGGAAACGCTTCAATCCAACCAGCATGGTAGGACTTCAACCCATACTTCATTGTAATCGTTTCCACGCTATGGGATTGCCACCATGCATACCACTTTATTCTAATATCCAGAAGTTTATTCGCTAGTTCATACATTCGGCCACGAACCGGTTCGTTCCCACCATGTCCATTGAGGATAAAGAAACGATGAAATCCTTGACGGTGTAATGAAAAAATAATATCCTCAATTAAGTCCATAAGTGTGGCTATGCGCAAAGATATGGTGCCTGGATAGGCTAGAAAATAGGACGAGCTACCAAAGTTTACCGGCGGGGCTACCAATACCCCCGTTAATTGGCTAGCAGCATCAGCAATCGCCATTGGGATTTTCATATCTGTCATCAAATTAAGATACCCATGCTGTTCACAAGATCCCAAGATGATCATAATCCTATCCTCTCTCTCCAGGTAGGATTCCACATCAAACCAATTCAATTCGTCAAATCGCATACCAATCCGCCTCTTTTATCCCTTCACTACGATATTCACCAACCTGCCAGGGATATAAATCACTTTCTTGATCTCGCCCCCTTCGCTGAATTTCTGGGCACCTTCGCTAGCTAAGGCGATCGATTTTGCTTCTTCCTCAGCAATATCCGCAGGAACCATTATCCGATCTCGTACCTTGCCGTTTACTTGCACAATCAACATGATCTCATCCTCTTTTGCAGCATCACGATCAACATCCGGCCAAGATTGGTTATGGATGGAGTATTCTTTACCCAACACCTCAACCCACAGCTCTTCTGCAATATGAGGAGCTACAGGTGCTAACATCCGTAAATAAAAATCCATGGCCTCATCCCAGGCTGCAGTCCCATAAGCACCTTTTTCTCTTGCCTCATAAAGGCTGTTTAGCAGTTCCATCAAGGAGGAAATGATCGTGTTAAATTCGAAATTTTCGAAATCATGAGTGACCGAATCCAGGGTCTGATGCAGTTTGCGCTTCAACCAACGTTCGATACCTTTCTCGGTTATTGATGTTTCAGGATGCTCTGTGTATAAGGTCCACACTCGCCGCAACCAGCGGTTGGGCCCGCCGACACCCTGGCTGTCCCAAGGACCACCGAGATCCCATCGGGCAAAGAACATTAGATAAGAACGGACCACGTCAGCACCAAATTCAGCAACTAGTTCATCTGGAGCGATCACATTACCGCGACTTTTGGACATTTTTTCACCATCCTCCCCCAACACCATCCCCTGATTCCGCAGTTGCAACATCGGTTCTGTACCTTCCATGATCCCCATATCTCGTCCTGCCTTATGAAAGAACCGGGTATATATCAGGTGCATTGTGGCGTGCTCGATCCCACCGGTATAAGTATCAACCGGCATCCAGTAGTCATATTCCTTGGGATCAAACATCCCCAGTTCATAGTCAGGACTCAAGTAGCGTAGATGATACCAGGAAGAACACATGAACGTATCCATAGTATCTATCTCTCTTTTCGCTGCTTCTCCACATGCTGGACAGCTAGTATGCGACCAGGTAGGGTGAAATTTTAAAGGTGATTCCCCTGTGGGACGCCATTCGACGTCTTCTGGTAATTCAACCGGAAGCTGGCTTTCGGGAACTGGATTCCAGCCGCATTTTTCACAATACACCATGGGAATAGGGGCACCCCAATAGCGTTGGCGCGAAATTAACCAGTCACGTAATCTATAATTAACTGCACCTTTCCCTATGTTCTTTTCCTCCAGAAAATCAATTACTTTCTGAACCGCTGTTTCTCCAAGAGTACCACTAAATTCCCCAGAGTTTATCATGTCACCATATTCGTGATGGAAAAGTACATCCTCATAGAACTCAACGCTTTTTACCATTT
>CAZTJD010000146.1:0-10415 GCA_964613985.1 uncultured Anaerolineales bacterium | reverse complement strand
GAGTGTATTGACAAACAGGCCAATTAAGTTTCTCGTTTCAGGTCGATTCCTACCTGCAACCGGTGAGCCAACCAGGATGTCCTTTTGTCCAGAATATCGAGACAGGAGGATATGCAAAGCCGCCAGGAGTGTCATAAAGAGAGTCCCCCCATAGCTACGACTGACTGCTTCCAGACGGTTTACGATTTCCTGTGGAATGTTAAAGCTGTGACGTTTGCCGCGATATCCTGGAACAGCTTTTCTTGCACGATCTATTGGTAACTCTAATACCGATGGGATATTATCTAACTGGGTTTTCCAATACCTGAGTTGTTCTTCCAGGACATCCCCTTTCAGCCATTCCTTTTGCCAGGCGGCATAATCTGCATATTGGATTGGGAGCGCAGGAAGTTCTGGAGTCAGACCTTGGACGAAAGCCGAATATAAGGTTCCCAATTCTTTTAATAATAGGACTATCGACAATCCATCGGAAATAATATGATGCATTACAAAGAACAAAATGTGTTCGTCTCTGGATAACCGTATCAAGTATGGTTTAAATAAAGGATCATTTTTAAGGTCCAGAGGGGTTTGGATCGCGACATTTGCTATACGCAAAGCCTCAGGTTCTTTCTGACCGGATTCCAAATGTGAAAGGTCATAAAATTGAATATTCACCTCGCGATATTCATCTACCACCTGTACAGGACGACCTTCAATGGAGTCAAAATTCGTTCGCAGCGACTCATGACGGTTGATGATGATCTGCAAGCTCTCGCGTAATGCATCGACATCAAGCATCCCTTTAAATTGAACACCCATATCTTCCATGACATATAAGGAAGAATTGGGTTCAAACTGTTCGAGAAACCACAAACGTTCCTGGGCATATGATAAAGAAAAAATAAATTTATCTGAAGTCACAGCCTGGATTCATCCATCCTTTCGGAGCAATTTATCTTCTAACGAATCATTTAATTCGGTACTGCCTTGATCTGGTGACTTGATGCGGTGTTTGTCCCTGGAAAGGCGTGTAATCTCTGAACGCGGGTTTTTTTGTGTTCGAGGCTGACCAGACACCTTTCTCAAAACAGATTTACGGTCTTCTGCTGGAAGTTCATACTGCAATTCTTTGGCAACACGTTTAGCAAAGCCACCCAGTCGCCTCGGTAGTTGAATCTCGTTCCAGACTTCACCCAGCTTCGGGTCGATTTTCTCATGTTTCAAAAAATTTGGGTCGCCAATAGAACGAGATTCATCAAACAACCCGTCAGTCATTCGATTCCCAACGTATGGATTTAACATTGATTGATGAAATTCGACACCAAGGAATTGGCTTACTTTTCTCATCTCCGGCTCTGATTCTTTTACCAAGTCCTCATACTTGATGATAAGATACCTTGACGGCTCTAACTCATTGAAGAAATCAAGTATATTGGCATTCATAACAGCCCAAATGTGTTCGGCGATATCGAAGGGATCAACTGCCTCGATCCCGATCAGTTTATCAATCCGGTTGCGAACAAATGACTCCATCATGGCATAGGGGTGCCTGGACAAGAATAAGTATCTGGGCGTGTCAAATAAATCCTCAGCGCGTTCAAGCGCATCGATGTTGATCGCATAGGAAGGTGATTTGTCAACAAGCAGTCGCGGTTCCACCTTCCTTTGCAGATATTCGTAGACTTCCTCAATTTGGACTTCCTTTTCAATCCAATCGTCAATCAGGGCTTTACTTGATTCCACCTCAAGATCATTAATCTCCATGATCGCCCGGATTAGACCTTCACCAAGATAGCTTTCTCCCAATAACGTACTACGAGCTTTCATATTCTCAAAGGGCAGTAAATGTAATTCGGGTGGGCAAAAAAGATCTGGATGCCCAGCTAACATAACACGTAAAAGGGTAGATCCCGTCCGAGGGCTGGATAGAATGAAAGCAACCTTTGGGTTTTTCTTTTCAGGTTGATGATAATCTCGGTTACCAGCAGGTATACCCAAATACCCAGAATCCAAGGAAAAATTCGTAATCGGTATTTCTTTTATTAGATCTTTCTTATCCACCATCTTTTCAGGATGCAGCCGAATGATTTCACCTTCAAGATATTCAGCAAAAGATCGGATTGAAGGTCTTTCAAAAACTTCCCTTGGATAGACGGTAATCTGGAAATCTCGCTCCAGGTTGCCCGTGAGCTCCATGACCATCAATGAGTCTATCCCTAACTCCATTAAATTTTGATCTGAATCGATCTCATCTGGCTTCATATAAAGTGCATTCGCCACTGATTTTTTAATATAATTAACGAGATAATCACCCCATTCTTCAGGAGGAAGAAGAAAGAGCTTATGTGTGTCCACTTTTTTAGCAATAGTGGTGCTTTCCTCGATAGAGGATATCTCAGACCTCACGAAAGAGGTTTCTTGCATGCTGGGGTTTAAAATAATTGAAAATATCGGCAAGTTCTTTATTCTGGGTTGGTGTTGGCTCCATACCGTCCAGTCAGTCGGCAAGACTCCAACTTGATGTTTTCTACTTCCTAATAGCCCTTCAAGGATATCCAATCCTTTTTCTGTTGGGATGGGAACCATCCCTTTTGGTGCGATGGTTCGTCCCATCGACTCCTGATATTGATGCGCCATCCCACCGCCAGACCAAAATCCCCAATTGATACTTAAGGCAGTTTTATTCAAGGCGCTGCGATAATGTGCCATTGCATCTAAAAAGGTATTTGCAGCTGCATACGATCCCAGCAATGGACTGTTAATAACGGAGGCAGCCGAAGAAAATAGGATGAAGAAATCCAGTTCAATATCTGCTACCATTTCGTGCAACAACCAGGTTCCAAAAACCTTCGGACGTAAGACCTGAATCAATTCTTCAGGGCTCATCTGGCGTATTGTCTGTGGAAGTACAACCCCTGCCATATGGATGACCCCCCGTATCGGTGGATATTCCCTCAACCTATCCCGGAATAGGGTTGTCATCTGGTCTTCATTCGAGACATCAACAGAAAGAAGATATATATTTGCCCCTAACTCCTCAAGTGCTTTAATTGCTGATAATTTCCTTGTCAAATCTTCATCCGTTTCAGAGGATCCCTCATCTGATTGTGGGGGAAATTCCGTCCTGGAAGCTAAAATCAAATGACGAGCGTCCCGCTCAATGAGCCGTTTTGCCACACTTAATCCCAAAGCACCTGTCCCTCCGGTGATCAAGTAAGCGAATTCCGGATCGCAAGCATAGGTTCTGGTTGCCATTTCAGATTCACGGATTGGCTTAAGTCGGGCTACAAAACGTTTTCTCGAACGGAATGCGATCTGGTCTTCCTTAGATAAACAATGGATCGTATTCCATATTTGGTTTATCTGCTCATCAACTTCATTAGGATCTAAATCAATCAACCCACCCCAAATATCCGGATATTCTAAGGCAATGGTTCGTGCCAAACCCCATAGAGGAGCCTGAGAAACATTAACCTTCTCGGGTTTTATACCAACCTGTTGGCTTCCACGCGTAATGAACCAGATGGAAAAGTCAACTTTTTTTGATTTTCGGAGATCTTCTATCGTCTGAATGATATTAAGGCTGGCAACACAGCCTAAATCAAGGTCTTGTTGCAAAGCTGCCTGTGTCCCAAACGCCAGGAATGAGGAATTCAGACTCCAAAGATGAATAATCCGGTATTCGTTACCAGTTATCACCTCATTAAATAGTTTAGTGAAATCTTCCTTCCGGGTTGGATTGATGGAATATGTATCGTCTTTTGCCTTAAAATCTTTCCCGGCATGAATTAGTATGCATTGCTGCCCCTGGTCGTTGATTTTTTTAGCTAATAATACCCCTACACCACCTTCGTCAGCAAAAATAAGATTTGGTACAGATTCTACCGGTTGTGATCTTTGCTGCAATGGACGGTCTTCCTGTTCCCAGGCAAGCTGATAGAGCCAATCTATGGAAGAATCCTGCCTTTTTATGGATGGTTTCTTGACGGAGTGCTGTTCCCGCGGACCGGTACCAAACCAAAAACGCTTTCGAGTGAAGGGGTACGTTGGTAAAGATATTCTTCGGCGCTCATAATTTCGGTCAAAGGCTTCCCAATCAACAGGAATCCCTCTTGTATGCAGTGTTGCAAGCGTATTGAGTAAGATTCGCCAGTCGGATTTTCCTTTTCGCAGGGTTGGCAGCCACTCGTGTTCTGGGCTATGGATCAGGCGTTTTGCCATACCGAGGAGGACGGGTGAGGGCCCAATTTCAATAAATATCTCAACACCACTTTCTGCTAAAGCATCCATCCCCGATGCGAATAGTACCGGTTTGCGGATATGTTGAACCCAGTAATCCCCCGAAAGGATTTCTCCTTTCTGGATGATTTGTCCAGTCAAGTTCGAGGCTAACGGGTAAACTAAAGGTTGGAATTGGATCTTTTCAGCAGTATCCCTGAAGGCATCTAGGATTGGTTCCATCAATGGAGAATGGAAGGCATGTGATACTTCTAGAGACCTGCTCTCTATCCCCAGGTTCTCAAACTCCTGGACAATTCTTTGAACCTCGTGGGTGCTTCCAGATACCACGATGTTCGTAGGTCCGTTTACCGTCGCAATGGATAGCTTGTCTGAGAAATCCCTTATCTTTTCAACAACCTCCTCTAATTCGGTAAAAACAACTGCCATGGAGCCATTCCTGGGCAAGTCCTGCATGAGGCGCCCACGCTCTAACACAAGCTTAAAGCCATCTTCTAATGAAAAAGCTCCAGCAAAACATGCTGCCGCAAACTCTCCTATACTATGTCCTAAAACCAGGTTTGGTTGTACGCCCCAATCTCGCAGTAGGTTTGCCAACGCAATTTCCAAAGCATATAAAGCTGGTTGAGTATATGCAGTCTCATGGATTAACTTCTGATTTTCATCTTCAGAAAAAATAACCGAAAGTAATGAGGGTTCCAACTGGGATTTAGCGATTGCATTACATATCTCAAGTGTAGTTCGAAAAGTCGGTTCCGTCTCATATAATTCGCGAGCCATTCCCACATATTGGGAACCCTGTCCGGTGAATAAAAATGCTGTTTTAGGAATTTTTTTCCCTTTGATGTTGTTATAAATATACCCTTTGGTGGATTTACTATCGTAGAAGGAACGTAATTGATCCGTAAGGTCTGGTACATCCTCAGAGATGAAAGCGATTCGGTAGTCGAATAATTGTCGACCTGTATTCGCGGTATAGCAGATATCAGGAATAGTGGTTTCTTGACTCCTTTTCGATTCGAGAAAAGTGGCATACCTGCCAGATAATTCCTGCAAGGCGGGTTCATTCATTGCTGAAAGGGTTAATACATCTAACGGGCGTTCTATTGTTTTTCCCTTCTGCTTATGATCTTCTGGATAAATTTTCAGCCCTTCAGAACCTTCGAGAATCACGTGGGCGTTTGTCCCACCAAACCCAAACGAACTGATTCCAGCATACCTTGTTTTTTGGTTGTTAACAGGCCATTCTTGGGTACTCGTTGGAATGGTAAACGGCGTATCTTCCAGATTGATTTGGGGATTTATTTCCTTTAAATGTAGATGAGGTGGAATGACTTCGTTCTTTAATGCTAACAACACTTTAATAAATGACGCGATCCCAGCAGCAGCTTCTAAATGTCCAATATTTGTCTTCACAGAACCAAGTGCTACGTGCTTGTTGGAATTATTACTTCCTTTAAATACTGCTTTCAGAGCGTTAAATTCTATTGGGTCTCCAAGACGTGTGCCAGTCCCGTGTGCTTCCAGGTAGCTGATTTGATCTGGTTCCAGGTTGGCATTTGACAACGATTTTCGAATAACTGCCTGTTGGGATAAGCCATTAGGTGCTGTCAAACCATTACTCTTCCCATCATGGTTGATTGCTGACCCTCGGATCAAACCCAAAATAGGATCATGATCCGCTGCCGCATCTGAAAGGCGCTTGAGGACCACCATTCCACAACCTTCGCCGCGTACATATCCATCAGCACTGGCGTCAAATGTCTTACAACGGCCATCTGCTGCCAGCATTTGTGCTTTTGAAAAAGCAAGCGTGAGCCCGGGAGACAAAATCAGACTCACTCCTCCTGCCAAAGCGATATCACACTCCCCATTTTTTAAGCTCTGCGCTGCCAGATGGATGGAGACCAGGGAGGAAGAACAGGCTGTGTCAATTGCGATACTTGGACCTTGAAAATCGAAAAAATAGGACAAACGGTTTGCTGCCACACTATGGGCATTACCTGTGCCTGCATATGCATCAATTAGTGATGGGTCCGAAAATTGGAGCATGGAGTAATCACTTGTACTGATCCCCACAAAAATACCAGTGGAAATCCCCGCCAGTTTACCAGGAACCAGACCAGCATTCTCAAGTGCTTCCCACGTCACTTCCAACAACAGCCGCTGCTGGGGGTCAATACCCACTGCTTCACGAGGCGAGATTTTAAAAAACTCGTTATCAAAAAGGTCTACATCCTTCAAAAAACCGCCCCATTGTATACCTTCACTACCAGGAAAGGAAGTTTCTGGATCATAGAATTCGTTGTTATCCCAGCGCTCTAAAGGTTTTTTTGAAATTGCATCAACCCCATTAATCAACACATCCCAGTAAGCTTTGGGACCATCACCCCCAGGAAAGCGGCATCCAATACCGATGACAGCGATGGGTTCTTTAGTTTTTTCTGAAGACGAAATTTCAATAATTTCTTCTTCTTCGGCTTCTTCACCAACCAAATAACGAGAAATTAATTCAATCGTAGGATACTGCCAGACTAGCGTGGGCTCTAAACGCTTGTCCAGCCACTCCTCAAGGTCACCGGAGATCATCACCATTTCTTTCGAGGATAATCCAAAGCTTTCGAATGGTTCATTGACATCGATTTCTGCTGAGGAAACATTTAAATGATCAGCGATGTGCTGAATTAACCAGCTTCGAATATCTTCTAATTGAGGAGAGCTTTCATCATAACTTGAGGTCATACTTCATCCTTACCAGATGATTAAAAAATATTGATCATTTTCAGGGATTCGAAGCGTTACCAGCATAATTGTTTATTAATTCCCCTTCTGTTTGTTATGTAAAACGGTAACATGACCTGAACCAGATGTCTGGTTGCCGTTTTTCGGTTGGGTACTCAGCGCTTATGAACAGTTATCCCAATTTTATTATCAACAGTTGAACGAGTCATAAATTCCATAGATCGCATCATCATGAGGACTTGATTACGATTCGTCCTTGTCCATCGCTTTACGAAGGCTTAAAGGCCTCATATCCGTCCACACTTCTTCGATATAAGCGAGGCATTCCTCTTTTGACCCACTTTTACCGACATCTTGCCAGCCAGGTGCATTTTCTTTATCCACGGGCCAAATGGAGTATTGTTCTTCATGGTTAATTACAACTTTATATTTCATTTCCATATTTCCACTTCTCCATTTTTTCTCCAAAAAGTGGCGCCATTATAACAAGCTTTCAGGGTAATAACAATTCGATTTCTAGGATGTGTTTTTGCCTCAAGGTGCTTTAGTGTCAGGTTTCAATGACCTCGATAGAACCCTCCCTCTCCTAGCTTCTACTTATATGGATTGCATATATTTACGATGAAACCACGCCAGGTGGGTGGCTGAAATTAGTATAATACGTTGTCGAACATGGATCGATGACAAAGACAATCATGGATAAGCGAGGATTTCCCAATCTATTAATTCAGAAACCAAGAAATCTCAACGAGTGATTGTTCTATGATTGACACGACCTGAGCCTTGGTATATTTTTTATATTTAAATTGGATTCAATCGATTCGCCGTGTTATGGTATAAAAATGAATGAGATTGATTGAGAATGGAGTTGTGGAAAATATGACAGAAAATCAAAATGCCCTGAGCAATCAAATATCGACCCTGGTTGATCTGGCCAGGTTCAGGAAAGAAGCCGACCCTGAAAAAACTTGTTACATTTTTTTGGAAGATGGAGAGGACCAAGAAATCAGGATCAACTACCGCGATTTTGATGAAAAGGTGAGGGCGAGAGCAGCAATATTGCAAAGCAGGTATGCCCCTGGAGATAGGGCTATTTTGCTCTACCCGGCTGGACTGGAGTTTGTCCTGGCATTTTTCAGTTGTCTCTATGCCGGGATCATCGCAGTACCAACCTATCCGCCAAATTTCACCAAAATTACCAGGACGATGCCGAGATTCTTGTCAATTATCGCGGACGCCAATCCGAAGGCTGTCTTATCGACAAATGAAATAATCCGGTTGTTTAAACCTCTTATTGAAAATCAAGAAATCGTTAACGAATTAGATTGGTTGGCAACTGGACAAGTCCTGGATGATCAGGCGGAATCCTGGGTTATGCCGGACATAATCAGCGATTCCCTGGCATTTCTCCAGTATACCTCCGGGGCAACTTCAACCCCAAAAGGTGTGATGGTTTCACATAAGAATGTTCTATACAATTCCCAAATGATCAAAGAAGCCTTTGAGAACAGCTCCAAGGATACGGCG
This sequence comes from uncultured Anaerolineales bacterium, assembly GCA_964613985.1. Taxonomy (GTDB): domain Bacteria; phylum Chloroflexota; class Anaerolineae; order Anaerolineales; family UBA11858; genus CAZTJD01. The sequence goes on along the minus strand of CAZTJD010000146.1, from coordinate 1,925 downwards.
TTCTCCTGGTTGCCTGCCTATCACGATATGGGATTAATTGGAGGAATTATTCATCCAATATATATCGGGGCAACGGGGATTCTTATGTCCCCGCTTCATTTTCTCCAACGACCCTTTCGTTGGTTACGCGCTATTTCTAATTACAAGGTTACCGTAAGCGGAAGCCCAAATTTTGGTTATGAATGGTGTCTAAAAAGGGTAAAATCCTCGCAACGAGAGTCTCTCGATTTAAGCTCATGGCGATTGGCTTACAATGGAGCAGAACCTGTACGAGCCGAGACGCTAAATTATTTTTCCGAGACCTTTGCTGATTGCGGGTTCCAACCAGAAACCTTTTATCCGTGTTATGGGCTTGCGGAAGCCACATTGTTTGTCAGCGGCGGTCAATCAAAGTCAGCCCCTACGATTATTGAAATGAATCGTCATGAACTGCTGAAAGACTATCAGAAGTACGATGCTGGGGGTGAAAGTGTTGCCAACTATGTAAGCTGTGGGGTAAATTGGCTGGGTCAAGAAATTAACATTGTAGACCCCGAATCTCGTCAGGAGTGTCAACCAGGAAAAGTTGGCGAGGTTTGGGTTTCCGGTCCTAATATCGCCCAAGGGTATTGGCAAAACCCAAAAACGACCGGCGAAACTTTCCAGGCTTATATTGCCGATACTGGCAAGGGTCCATTTATGCGCACGGGGGACCTGGGATTTATGAAAGATAATGAACTCTATATTGCTGGTCGCATGAAAGATTTAATCATCATCGATGGGTTGAATCACTACCCACAAGACATCGAATTGACCGTCGAAAAAAGCCACCCTGGTATTCGAGAGGGTTTCGCGGTTGCCTTTTCCATCGATGAGGGAGGCAGCGAGCGCTTGGTGATCGTCTCCGAATTCAGACAGCGATATAAAGATACAGTAGAGGAAGCCAAAAAGGCAATCCGAAAAGCAGTTTCTGAAGAACATGAGGTGGCTGTGCACGATATCGTCTTCATTAAGATGCGTACCCTGTCGAAGACTGCCAGCGGCAAACACCAGCGGCATCTATGCAAGGCGGAATATCTTGCCGGTCAGCTTTCGTTATTTGAAACGAATTGAGGGAAAACACATCGGCGGAGATATCCCTATTAATGAGATCACTCCCCAGTACATCTACACCTTCAGGCGCGACCTCCACTCGATCGATCCGCCCCTCCTTGTCTGCAATCAGGTACGATATGGCCTCGTGATGTGGAATTCGCTTGAGATAGTCTACCTCGTTCCGTGTGTCTGAGTATGTATCCAGTACCCAGCGTGTAACGAGGTGAAACCGCAGACCAGGCTTTGGCTTGTTCAGATAATAGGAAATCGAGGCGCTAGAGATCGCAAGCCCCTCTTTATTGACGCCACCATATCGTCCCAGATCTGCGAATCCAAATCCGATATTCTGTAGGCCGGTACTTGCATGCGTTCTGAAACAGGTCACGTACTTTTGATCCTCATCAAGCCAGTCATGATTGCGTGCAAAGATCGTCTTACTATTTCGACATTGATTTCCAGAGACGGCAATTACATTACAGGCAGACATCTCAAAGTAGCTCACCGTCATATTGGCAAGGACCAGGTTATATTCACACTCGCACGCGTCAGCGATTCCCCTGATTTTTTCGAGTAACCCTGGAGCGTGGACTGCGATCTCACGCTCACATGCCTTGACAAGCGCTATCTTGGGTTCAGTTGGCTGTATCCACCACTAGTTTAACTTGTTCTCAGCTACGATCCTCCCATATTTCAGATCTAGTTCATAGTATGAGCCTGCTATTTCAGCCTGAATTATTAAATCTTTCTCCTTTGGCCATTGTCACTTCGTAATCGTGGGGCCGAATATGATAGGAAACGTTCGCCCTTTGACTCCACTGGAGTAGTCATGGAGTATCTTCCTCTTGACTGCC
>CAZTJD010000145.1:0-10595 GCA_964613985.1 uncultured Anaerolineales bacterium | reverse complement strand
CCTGTTCCATGTTCGCGACCATTCCCTCAATTTCCGGGTTGATATCTGCAAGCTGTTCCCGAACTTTATCCAGACTATGGGCGATACCAAGCAAATTTTCACTCATCACGCTCATGCTAATATCCGCACTAATAAAATCTCCTTCCATGGTCCGCATCTGGCCGGGTATATTCTCCAAGCTGCTGTTCAGGTCAGACAGGGAGTCCTCAAGAGATACTTCCGGGCTGTAATCCAAACCCAGGTCAAACTGGAAATCCTTCCCAAACGGGTTGGGAATAGCAACCTTGAAGCTTGATAGCAAGGTCATCGTCTGTTCAATTGTCCGCGCCGCTTCGACCACAGCAGGCATCGAATCATGGATATCTTCCATCGCTTGAGGGACATATTCAACAATAAGCTGAGAAGTCTTATCCACCATGGGAATGCTTTCTCTCAGAACTAAACCACCATCGATCATGCTGGTCTCCACCACGGAAAGGGACTCATCCACCGCATCCATGACATCAGCAATCTCCGTCATCATGGTTTTAACCCCTGAGATATTTTCCAAAGAAATGCCAATCGTCCGTTCTGCCTGGTTTCCAAACCAAATCAAGCCCTTAAGCCCAAAAACCAGGGTTAGGACCGCTATTCCGATCCATAACAGACTCAGGATAATTTTTAATATGCCGAATATTTTCCTCGTAATTTTCATCGGACGCCCAATCTCTCTCTGCCAGGGTTTTAGAAGGTCTTCAGCAACACCCGGTAATATCGCAAACGGCTGCTGACAATTTCCACCATGCGCATGGCGATATCGAAACCTATTTCCTTATCGGATTCTAAGAAATTACGAAAATCTTTGCCACTGATCGCCAGAAGGCGTGAATCTTCCTTGGTGTCAGCAGAGGCAGTGTAATTTTCTGCTTCCAAAATCACAGACCAACCAAAACTTTGCCCGTATTTATTGATCACACCCAGGACCAGGGTTTCTGGACGAGAAGTCAACTTCATCCATAAGGAAACATTTCCTGCTAGTAAAATATAAAATTTTTCTGCCTCACAACCTTCACAAAAAATGGATTCCCCAGCTTTTATTTCAAGTTCTTGCCAGCAGGGGGCAAGTTCGGCTAAATTTTTCTCAGGTACTCCTGTAAACAAGGGTAAATTCGCTAAATCTTGTGCTGAAACCATATTTTCCTCCGAGTATTTTTCTTGTTATAGATTGATGTGTTCTAGACTTCAGTCGCCTGGTTTGCATTTTTATGTTCAGTATTCTCATTTGGGTACAAAAAACCTCGGTCCATCTGGCTTTCCAGTCCAGCCAGGACCATCCGTTCTTGAGCTCGCTGGCACGGATAAACATGGCGTTCCAAATCCAACCAAGAAATCCATTCAACTGCCCCTGCTAATCTCGGGATCCCAGCGATATTTTTTCAGTGACAGGCGGTTTTTTTGATCAAATTCGATCCCTTCAGCTTCCAATAACAGCCGCTGTACATTGGCATATGGACCACCAGACTTGATACTGATCATGCCCCTGGCATTAATGACACGGTGCCAGGGTAAATCCAGGTCTCCTGGAGAGGCATTTAACGCATATCCGACCTGACGGGCATAGCCGGGGAAACCCGCCATTTCGGCGATTTGCCCGTAAGTAGCTACACGACCGTAGGGGATTTTTTGGATAATTTCATAAAAACGAGCGTAAAGGTCACTCCTTGACATAGGTTAATTATAATGTGATTTCTGGAACTAGCCACCTGACAGTTTAGTTACAAAGGACAAATTCTTGCCACGAAATCACGAATTATACGAAAAAGTATCTGATTCGAGATATAAATTAGAGTTGTTTTGGTTTATTCTAAATAATTTCTCGTGAATTATTGGATTTTCCCGGCATGAATTAATGAATTTGTTTGTATAAATTGTATTTTGTCGTTCAAGTATTAACAATGTCAGATAACTAGTAGTCTGTCAAATATCATCCTTTAGGATGTCATGTTGAGTGAAACGAAACATCTCGGCGTTGTTACTAGAGATTCTTCAGTAGCAAAAGCCTTGATTTCATAAAGGGCGCTACTTCAGAATGATATTATTAAGAATGACGATGGACAGTCTACTAGTTCTGGAATTAAAGGTCCCCATAACCATTAAGTGCTGGAATATCAAATGATCGCTAAAGATTCCCCGAAATGATGAGTACCAATAAGAATGATATCTAACCCAAGAATTCAAGAGAACATGTCTAATATGTCTAATATGTCTAATATGTCAAATTTGTCGAATGTGTCGAATGTGTCCATCAAACCCTGTCCCTCCATTGTCATGATCTTTGGGAACGGATACAATCGAAAGAAACTACTACCTATCTTTATGTGATACGGATGAAATGAAATAATCGATTATTCCACTCGATCAACAAATGAACTAATCAAAATTCTACCCGCGACGATGCTGGACCTGATAGACTGGGCTTGTCACCCCAATAAATTCAGATCCATTTCTGTTAAACTGGAGCACTGCTGGATGATTGATAACGGGAAGACGAAATTGAAAAACATTCTCTTTGAGGATTACCATAAAACCGGTGTTGTTTCTTGGGGGGATTCGTGAGCCATCCCGAATCTTTCGACCTGATCGTGATCGGTGCCGGTGCAGCTGGGATGATGGCCGCGGGACAGGCAGCATCCCAAGGGGCAAAGACTCTCTTACTGGAAAAAATGGACCAGCCAGGGAGAAAAATCTTCATCACCGGCAAGTTCCGCTGCAACCTGACCAACACCGTTCCAATCGAGGAGTTCATCGCACATTTTGGGCCAAGGGGTAAGTTCTTGAGGCAGGCTTTCCACCGTTTCTTCTCCCCGGACCTGGTCTGGTTCTTTAAGGAGCTCGGCGTTGAAACCGTGGAAGAACGCGGCGGTCGAGTCTTCCCTGCCAGCGGTTGTGCACAGGAGGTGGTCAAAGCCCTGGTCACCTGGCTGGACTCTCAGAATGTATGCATCAAGACTTATTCTCCGGTAGAACAACTGCTAATCGAAGAGGCGCAGATCCATGGTGTGACCACACCACAGGCAAGCTACCGTGCCCAAGGCGTGGTGGTCGCGACCGGTGGGGCATCTTATCCGGGGACAGGATCCACAGGCGATGGCTATGCGCTGGCTAAGGCCGCAGGACACAGCATCATCCCTATCCAACCCGCCCTGGTACCACTGGTGACCGGTGGTGACACAGCATCCAGATTACAGGGCTTGAGCCTGAGGAATGTCCTAGTCTCCACCTGGATTCGAGGGGAAAAAACGGTTGAAGCCTTTGGTGAGATGCTCTTCACCCATTTCGGACTCTCAGGTCCGATCATCCTGACCCTCAGCAAGCTGGTGGTCCCTGCCCTGGAGGCTGGTCAGAAAGTGCAGGTCGCCATCGACCTCAAACCCGCCCTGGACAAGGACCAACTTAAAAAGCGCCTTCAACGGGATTTCGATAAACAGGGCAAGAAATATTTCCGGACCATGTTGAAAGGTCTGCTGCCAGCGAAGCTGATCCCAGTTTGTATCGATCAAAACAGGATACCCGCTGAAAAGGTCTGCAACCAGGTTACCGCCCAGGAACGGGAACAATTAGTGGATTGGCTTAAAGATTTCCGCCTGGACGTGGCGGACCACCGCGGCTTCCGGCACGCCATCATCACTTCCGGAGGGGTGGATACCCAGGAAATCAACCCCCGCACGATGGAATCCCTGCTGGTGAAAGGCTTGTACTTTGCAGGGGAAGTCATTGATGTTGACGCGGATACAGGTGGTTATAACTTGCAGGCAGCTTTTTCCACCGGTTGGCTGGCAGGTCGATCCGCAGTAAGAGCAGGAGATGAACATGGATGAACCAATTTATTTAGACTATAACGCTACTACGCCGATCGATCCTGAGGTCGCCGAGGCAATGACGCCATATCTGTATAATCATTTTGGCAATCCCTCCAGCAACCATATCTTCGGGACCACGGCTCTTATGGCAGTCGAAGAAGGGCGCCACCAGGTCGCAGCCCTGCTTAATTGCAGCCCAGATGAGATTATCTTTACCAGCGGGGGGACGGAAAGCAACAACCACGCCATTCGAGGCACAGTTCTAAATGGGCAGAATCGCCCCAACGCGGTAAAACAGCCCTCCCAGATCATCACCTCGGCAGTGGAACACCCTGCCGTGATCGAAGTCTGTCGCTGGTTGTCTGACCAGGGCTGGGGTCTCACAATCCTGCCAGTCGACCGCCATGGCCTGGTAGACCCAGCTGACTTGAAAGAAGCGATCACCGGAGAAACCCTGTTGGTGTCAGTGATGCATGCCAACAACGAGGTGGGCACCATCCAACCCATACAAGAATTAGCAGCAATCACCCATGCACACGGCGCGATCTTTCATACAGATGCCGCTCAATCGGTGGGGAAGATCCCGGTGGATGTAAAAGCACTTGGCGTTGATTTGCTTTCGATCGCCGGGCATAAACTCTACGCACCCAAAGGCATAGGCGCACTCTACATCCGTCAAGGTGTACCACTAAGGAACTTAATGTTCGGCGCTGGTCATGAGAAAGGTCGGCGTCCCGGGACGGAAAACGTGTTGGAAATTAGCGGCTTGGGAGCAGCCTGCCAGATCACAAGCCGCGACCTGGGATGGCTTCCGGCAAGGCTGCAGGAGCTGCGGGATAAGCTACAAACCAGACTACTCATGGAAGCGATTGGCGAGGAAAACATCCGCATCCATGGGCACCCTGTTAACCGCCTGCCTAACACCCTGAGCTTGAGCATTCACGGACTGGACGCAAACACATTTGTTGCAGAGGCCAGTGATCGGTTAGCTGTGTCGACTGGTTCAGCCTGCCATGCCGGGCAGGTGACCATGAGCCCGGTACTTGAAGCCATGCGGGTGCCACCGGAATGGGCAATGGGCACCCTGCGCTTCTCCGTGGGGCGAGGGACGACGGAGGAACAAATCGACCGAGCGGTGGAGATTGTAGCAGAAGGAGTTGTGTGTTAAGGATTATGCTTTGTTTTTCGTGGTATAAAAATGAGGCTTTCGGGAGTCTGGAGTCTCGTGAAACAGGGTTCCCTACCTGATAGATTCTTGCAACACAAAAATAAGGAGTTCCCATGACTTTTTTACATCCTGACCTGGCAGGCGTTATCATCTCTGAAGAGGATATCCAGAATCGTGTCAAAGAATTGGCAGTGCAAATTTCCAGCGAGTATGCAGATGCCAGGCGGGTTTACCTGATTGGTATCCTCAAAGGTGCCTTTATCTTTCTGGCAGACCTCAGCCGTAATTTGACCATCCCTAATGTGGTGGATTTCATGGCAGTCTCCAGCTACGGCAAGACTGCCACGTCAACCGGTGCGGTAAGGGTTGTGCTTGACCTGCGTGACACGATCGAAAATGAACATGTCATAATCGTCGAGGACATTGTCGATACCGGACTGACCCTGAGCTACCTGTACAAGACCCTTAAAAGCCGCAACCCGGCTTCCCTGAAAACCTGTGTCCTGGCGATCAAGGATCGAGACTGCCTGGATGTCCCGATCGATTACCTGGGTTTCGAGATCCCAGATGTTTGGGTTGTCGGCTATGGTCTGGACTACGCTGATACTCACCGCACCCTGCCCTTCGTGGCGGAGTTGAAGAAAAAGGTATATGAGAAGTAAGGATCAGGTTCGAGTGACCAGTGACCAGTTGCCAGTAAATTGGAGAGAAGGGGAGCGGTGCGGCCAATTCAGAACAGCCGATTCAAAGCTGCTTGTAATTTCAACAATTCGAATAAAATTTTAGAGATATATTCAATTTTCAACCAGACTTCCGAAGTCTGGCAGACTTCGGAAGTCTAATAATCTAAGATAATAAATCATGCACCACTGCTGTCACTAACACCACTCCATTCCTCAAAGCATCTTCGTCAATGTCAAACATGGGATGGTGGTGTTTGGCGTCCAGGCCTTGCTTCTCGTTCGCCGATCCCACAAAGACGAAACAGCCCGGGACATCTTCCATCAAGAAGGCGAAATCCTCTGAGCCCATCGTGACCAGGTCAGAGGCGATCTCCGACTCTGGGAACAGTTGTCGAGCAATTTTTTGTACTCTACTGGTCAGCTCAGGATCGTTCAGCACTGCTGGCGTGATCGCTTCTAACTCGATCTCCACCGTACAACCCAGGCTTTCAGCAATACCGGTGGTGATCTCTTTGAAGCGGGTTAAAACGGTCTGGCGCACATCTTTTGTAAAAGTGCGGATGGTGCCTAAGAGCTCCACCTTGGGTGGGATGATGTTGAAAGCAGACCTGCCTTGAATGCTGCTCACGGTGACCACCGCCGACTCAAGAGGCGGGACGTTGCGAGATACGATGCTCTGCAATCCGCTGATTACCTGGCTTGCAGCGAATATGGGGTCCACCACCTGGTGCGGCGCAGCGCCATGCCCTCCCTTACCGGTAATGACGACCCGGAAAGTCTCCGCTGCAGCCATCATAGGACCGGGAGTGATGCCAAACTTGCCCACTTCAAGGTCATTCCAGACATGGACTGCCAGGGCGTAATCCGGTCGAGGGTTTTCCAACACCCCTTCTTTTACCATCCGTTCAGCCCCACCAAGCCCTTCTTCTGCTGGTTGGAAGACGAACTTGACCGTACCCGCCAGCCTGTCGCGCTGTGAAGCCAGGATCTTTGCCACGGTCAGGCCAATTGCAGTGTGGGCGTCGTGCCCGCAGGCATGCATCACGCCTTCGTTCTGAGAGGCATATTCCGCACCAGTCTCCTCCACGATGGGCAGGGCATCCATATCGAAACGCAGCAACACCACCGGACCGGGCTTGGCACCCTTTAAAATGGCGACGACACCTGTCTTGGCAACTTCGGTTTGCACCTGATCCAGGTTGAGCTCACTCAATTCTCGAGCGACAATTCCTGCAGTACGAAACTCTTGGAAGCCCAGTTCCGGGTGACTGTGAAAATCGCGCCGGAGGTTCTGAGTGTATTCAAACTGGGCATCTGCGTCTTTCAGAAAGTTATTCATGCTCTTTTCCTTTATCTGTAAATAGACTTGCGAAGTTTTTTTATTTTACCTTTCCTTTGCGAAACCTAGATGGGAAAGTCGGAAGGCTGCTTTCACTCGTAAACAAGACTTCCGAAGTTTTTTCATCCTACCTCTCCTGTTCGAAACCTGGATGGGAAAGTCGGAAGGCTGCTTTCACTCGTAAACAAGACTTCCGAAGTTTTTTCATCCTACCTCTCCTGTTCGAAACCTGGATGGGAAAGTCGGAAGTCTAATTTTACTTCTCAACAAGACTTCCGAAGTTTTTTATCTTTCATTTCCTTTTCGAAATCTGGACGGGAAAGTCGGAAGTCTCTAAATTTATTTCTTTCTCTTCCTTCTTCTTGGAGGCCTGGGTTTGCTACGCCAGTGAGTGCTTTTTCGTTTTGGCTCTGGTTCTTTTGCAGGAGGCGCTGATACCATCTCATCAGGTGCCAAATGGGGTTCCTTCACCTCCAAAGAGTCATCTTCCCCTTCTAACTCGCTCATTGCAAATTCTTTCATTCCTCCCTCTTCCAGGTAAACGGTAACCGTCTTCCCCAGGGGAGAAACACTGACAACTTTCCCTTCTCCTTCAGGAGTATCGATACGTTGTTTTTCACGAGGCAGTACTTTCCGTGCCTCAACATAGACCTCGTTTTCGTATCCCAGGCAGCAGCGCAAGCGACCGCACATACCGGTGATCTCTGAAGGTGCTAGAGAAACCCCCTGGTTCTTCGCCATGCGGATGGAGATTGGTTGAAAATCGGTCAGGAACATGGAACAACAGCGCATCCCCATCCCGCAAACACCCATCCCCCCTACAATTTTTGCAACATCTCTCGGTCCAATCTGGCGCAAATCAATCTTGGTCCGCCTGAAAAGGCTTTTTAATTCCTTCATCAGCTTCGAGAGGTCTACACTTTCATCCCCTTCACTGTTGTACATAAAGGTCAGCCGGTTGCCGTCAAACGTATATTCTGCAGCGACGATTTTGACGCCACTGATCTTTAATTCTTTGACCTTCGCCCGGCAGGCTTCGATCGCTTCTTTTTCTTTATACTCCCAGATCTGCCGCAGGACCAGGTCACGAGGAGTAGCACGACGGCTAATCGGTTTCAAGCTACCCTTGGTTTTTCCTTCTGCTTCATCGAAGATCTCGATCACTTCCCCCAACTGCTTGCCGCGGCTGGTCTCCACAACAGCAAAATCCCCAGCGCGAATATCCTGGACATGGTCCGCCCGGAAATGATAAGTTTTAGCGATTTTTTGAAATCGGATACCGACGATAGTATTTGTCATGATCTTGATTGTACCGCAGATATGGGAGGCAGTAAATCAATAGACCAGGGAGCAGGTATTGGTGAATATTACCTGATCCCTGGTCACCCATCCCCTGTTACTCCCCCACCACATCAATTGGGATGATATTGTCTCCTGATAACGCGGCCACGCTCACCTTGGCGGCGATATCACAAGCGATGTCTTCCAATGCCTGGGCAGCTGCTGATTCTGGATGGGAGAGGATGATGGGCTTGCCGATGTCGCTACCGACCCTTACTTCCGGGTCGAGGGGGATGGCACCGATAAAAGGCACCCCTGCTTCCAAGGCCAGGCGTTCACCACCACCCGAGCCAAAGACATCGAGACGAGTGCCATCTGGCATCTCGAGATAGCTCATGTTCTCTATCACACCCAGGATAGGAACATTAAGCTGCCTGAACATCTCCAGGCCACGCAAGGCATCATCCAGGGAAACCTGTTGGGGCAAGGTGACGATCAAGCCACCACTCAGTGGTAGGGATTGAGCCAGGCTGAGTTGGGCGTCGCCGGTCCCAGGGGGAAGGTCGATTATCAGGTAATCCAATTCATCCCAATCTACATCCGTAAGGAACTGGCGGATGGCAGAATGCAGCATTGGGCCTCGCCAAATAATAGGCTGGTTGCGTTGAACCAGGAAACCAATTGACATCACCTGTACGCCGTACGCTTCAGCCGGTACCAGTTTCTTCTCTTTGGCAGGAGGCAAATTGAGAACGCCCATCATGGTGGGGATATTTGGACCATAGATATCGGCATCCAACAGCCCCACTCTGGCACCGCTTCTTGCCAGGGATACCGCCAGGTTGACCGCAACTGTACTCTTGCCTACACCCCCCTTGCCTGAAGCCACAGCAATAGCATTCTTTACCGGCACCTCCAACATGCCCCTGGTGCGCCCATCGCTAGGGACATCAGCATCCATTTTTATGTTGACCTCTTCCACACCTGGAATTTCTTCTACGGCTAACTGAGCTTCAGTACGCATCTTGTCCTTCATTGGACAGGCAGGCGTGGTAAGCATGATTGTAAAATTGACTTGTGACTCGTTAATTTGAAGGTCTCGAATCATGTTTAAAGTCACCAGGTCTTTTTTTAGATCTGGATCATGTACGGTCCGCAAAGCATCCAGGACCGCATCTTTGGTTACATTGTTTGTCATAGGTTTTCCTTTATTCTGAAATCGTCTTGATTCGCCTCATGGTGGATCAAAACAAGTGTTCGTTTCATTCTCGTGATTATAGATCATTGGTCTAGAAGGACCATGTCACAACCAGATCAAACGACATCTGGCTTTCTACCCATTTATCTTCCAGACCGGACTTTCTCCGCCAGCCTTCGCTCGAAATCTTCCCGTGCTTTCTCTTTGGCTTCAATCTCCGCCTGGTAGTTTTGGGGACGGATGGAAGCAAAATGGGAAACCGGTTTGCCAAGTTTTTCGAGGTCGAAGATATTGTTTGCCATGCGGTTGTAGACAGCCAGTTCATAATCATGGTCCATGATGATAGAATCAAAAGGACAATATTCTGCACAAAAGCCGCAATTCATACAAAGGTCCACATCAATAAAGAATTTCGCAGGATCTGGAGTGGGACGACCTGTTTTAGGATTAAGACCACGTTCGATCCAGATACATTGTGTAGGACAGACCTTTGCGCAGATACCACAGGCTGTGCAACGGTATTTCTTTTCACCATCTTCGTTGATGCTGTAAACCAGAAAGGGGATAAAACGGAATTCCTCAGGTACTGGTACTTTTTCTTCCGGATACTGCACGGTAAAAATACCTTGCGCATCCTTGCTCATGCGATGTGCGATCCCTTCTTCCGTGTAATAACGCTTCTTTCCCCAACGCAAATCATCCAGGTAGGTTACAACAATGCGTTTGAAGGTGACAAAAATGGTTTTTAAAATTCCACTACCATACATAGTTAATACGCTCCGTTTTCTCAGCGGTCAGTTTCGCCAAGTACAATGTCAAGGGATCCTAGGCTGACGATGGCGTCCGCGACTTTTTGGCCCACACACATTTTCTCTAATGCAGTCAGGTTGATAAAAGAAGGGGCGCGTACGTGGTAGCGCCAGGGATAGACTGAACCGTCGGCGACCACGTAAAATCCAAGTTCCCCTTTGGGTCCTTCCACCCGTCCATAGGCTTCCCCCGGCGGTATTTTTATTTGGTACTGGTTCTTACAGGCGTTTATTGGGCCTTCGGGCAGGTCATCCAACGCCTGCTGGATGATGCGTGT
>CAZTJD010000144.1:0-10795 GCA_964613985.1 uncultured Anaerolineales bacterium | reverse complement strand
TCCTGATGGAGAAGGCGTTGGAAAAATAAGGGGTACTGAAGAGGTTCTAAGAGCCATAAGCTGTATGTAGAATTCGGAAATCTTGGAGATTTCCGAATTCTTTCTTTTTTGAACATCCACCGCAATTGCAATAGTTCCTCTGTTTCCCCTGGCCCAGCTTTATCCTTTGCTGCCTCACTTATGTGGAAATGGATTCAAACTCGATCTCAACCCCATTCTCCATTATCGTTCGGTATAAAGGATATCTAACCCGTTTCATCCATTCCCACCGCTCCTGGCTGATGATGTGCAAATTAAAAAGCACATCCCATTCCAAGGATAACCTTGCTCCGCGGGTCAGCATGGCGTGCTTTAGTTCCCATGTTTCTTCCTTAACGATCACCAGCAAATCGATATCAGAATCAGGAGAATCTTCCCCCCTGGTTTTCGAACCAAATAGTTTTAATTGGACCAGTTCATGCCCAAACCGAGATTTAAAATCCTCAGTCAAGGTAACAATTGCAGTGCGATCTTGTTGGGATATAAGTGAGAGATTGTCTCGCGTCATGTTTCCCCACTTTCTTCAACATACTTGATGATCCTGTTGACAAATGCATGCGCAAAATCAAGGATTTTGTAAGCCTGTTCCTTATCGATAGAGATTGCAAGGTCATAATCTGCAATTTATCGAATTTCGAAAGCCTCTCCGAAAGCATCGCTGTAGCTTTTCTCAATTATTCCAGGTTTCACGAAATTCTCTCGGAATGCAGCTAAGACCGCATTGTGTTTTGAGCGGATAATGTCTTGTGTCAACAATAATGCACTTGCGGCATAAAGAAAAGCATAATACGCCCGTGAAACTGCGATCCCGAAATAACCTCCATCCAGGTTGTGTTGAGCTCCTTTTAGCTCATTCTGATTGGATTGTAGGAAAAGGCTGATTGTTTCCTCGTTTTTCATCAATAGGATTATAGCATTAAGTTAAAGAACATTCTTTTATTTGTTTTTTGGGACTGATGAAGCTAAAGACTGTTTTCATGTAGAAACGGTAAGATTGTGAAATTTCGGCTACGGTATGCCTTATCTGATATCCATAATAGAATCCTCAAAAAAGAAAAAACGCCACCTCTTTTAATCTCAACCACTCAATTCCAATATCCTACCTCTGACCCCCAACCTCTCATGCAGTTTGGTGGTTTTCCAAACTGCCGTAAGCAAAACGAATGAATGACTTTTTTTCATTCAGTCGTTTTGCGACATCTCCAATCTCCAACCTCTCATGCAGTTTGGTGGTTTTCCAAACTGCCGTAAGCAAAACGGGTGAATGACTTTTTTTCATTCAGTCGTTTTGCGACATTTTCATTCTTCTCTTCCACTGCCCCAAAAACCACACCGCCCCCATCGCCCCCATCAAGCCTCCCCCGTACCAGATCGCCTGCGGGCTGATATGATCATTCAAGAATCCTCCCACAAGCGGACCGATCCCAGCCGCCACCCCCCAGCTCAGGGAAAAGATGCTCATATAGCGACCGCGCTTATCCTCCGGTGCCAGGTTCGCCACGAACGTTGTCGCCGTTGGCACCAGGATCAACTCCCCGAAGGTGATGATTACCATGCTCAGCCAGAAGCCCCAAAAGGAACTGCCAAATGCCACGCTTGTCACCCCACTGGCATAAAGGAACGCGCCCAGACTCAACATCAGCAGCGGTCTATGCGTTTTTGTGCGCCGGGTCACCGCGACCTGGAGCAGGACGACCATCAAGGCGTTGGTCATTGGGATAAAACCAAACCTGTTCTCCAGGATGCCGAAGTTCTGCTTGGCATACACTCCCAGAAGCACCCACAGGATCGTCGATCCGATCTGAGTCAGGGTAAAAGCAAAAACGAAGGGGACGAAAATGCGGTCGCCAAAGATCTCGTTGTAGCTGCGGATCCCGGTGCTATCTGTATCCACGCTCGAGTCTTTCTCTGGCAGGGTCTCCCGGGCAAAGAAGACCATCAGCAGGCTGAAAGCAACCAACCCAATGGCTGCAGACCAGAAGGCGAAGCTGTAGGAAGCGGTGGCGACGAAGCCTCCAACGGCAGGACCGAGAGCAACCCCGACATTTTTACTCAAGCGGGTCAGGGCATACGCATCAGCCCGTTTCCCTTCCGGGATTAGGTCCGCTACCATGGCATCCGCGCCAACCCGGTAGAGCGGATTGAACAAGCCTCTCAAAGTCATCAGGATTGCAAAGGAAAGCAAGGTCTCCGCTGGGATCATCGCTAGGTACATCAATCCGGTTCCAGCTAAGCCGATGATCATGGTGATCTTTCTGCCGGTGCGGTCAGTGATCGGGCCTACCACGAAGGATGCCAGCAGCCCTGCCATTGCATTCATGGTCATCAGGCTGGCGACGGAGGTCATCGGCAGATCCAGCCGTTCGCTGACATAGATCATTAAAAACGGCCAGATCATGCTGGCACCAGCTGTGCTGATCAGCATGCCCCAAAACAACAGCCAGAATTGGCGCGGGTATTCTTTTAACCCATCAAGATTCAGTCGTTGGATCTTCAGCAAGCTGCGCCCGAGCCTCCTTCGCAGTACGGATGAATTCTGTCCCAAGAATAATGAAGCCAATTTGGGTGATCGCAAACCAGGCTAGTAGGATGGTCAATGTCCAGGTCAGGATTGTGATCCACCTCGGAATGTTAGCCTGCAACTCTTGTAACTGCGCCCGGGTATCGGCGATGGTTTCTTGGTAGTTTCCCATGACAGCCCGTGTCTCGACCATTGCACCATTGACCTGGGTGAAATTTTCAGCGATATTCCCCAATTCGGTCTCGAAGACAGCCATATTGTCGCTTGTCTCCTCTAGAGAGTTGTCTCTCTGACTCAGCCCCGGCAGAAAGAGCCTGATCCCACCCAGGAAGTTGGTTAACATATCGTTGAAATTCCCCATGGTCTGAGACATCGAAAGCAGCATGGTTTTAGACGAGTCAATTGTTTCGATCACCTCAACCAGCATTTGATCCACAGCGGATAATCCATCGTTGGTGGTCAAAAGGACATTATCAATAATTACACTGGTCTCGGATATTTTTTGAAGCGTAACTGTTCGTACCTGCCAGATGCCATACACCCCACCTAGGCTGATCAAGATGCCGAGGATGGCAAACAGGATAAAGCTTATGCCAAAGAAACGCTTGAAGAAGGGGTTCATTTCTGCCTCCCGTATTTATTATTCAAAGTCAACGCTTATGATTGTATAAATTTCCTGAGCTTACGCAGGTTTCAGGAAACCTGGGTATTTTACCATTTACATGTAAATTCATTGAGTTGAAAATGGCTTTCCTTCGAATTGTTGGGCTTTCAGTTGGTGCACTCAGGTATAATAGCCCTGTTGTTTGTGATGTGCTTTTTATGTAAATTTCTGAATTGGAAAAGGAATATCTTCCACTTGGTGGGAGAGATTCTTCACTACGCTTGGCTCCGGAAAGGATGACAGAGTACAGGTAGAGATATGACCCATATCCTTGTCACCAATGACGATGGTGTGACTGCACCGGGTTTACTGGCGTTGGTCCAGCAGATGCGAGAAATTGGCGATGTGACCATCCTCGCACCAGACCGCAACTGGTCAGCATCTGGACATTCGAAGACCATGCACCGCCCCCTGCGAGTCAGGCAGGTCCAGTTAGCTGACGGAACTACCGCCTTTGCCAGTGATGGTGCCCCTTCGGACTGTGTCGCGTTGGCTCAGCTTGGCTTGATCAAGCGTAAGATCGACCTGGTAGTCTCTGGGATCAATCCCAATGCCAACATCGGTCACGACATGACCTACTCAGGCACGGTTACTGCCGCCATGGAAGCCCTCATCTGGGGCATTCCTGGAGTTGCGGTATCCCTGGACTCACCGGAGAACCACCTTGGTGTTTTGGACTATACCCCAGCAGCAGAATCAACTCGAGTCATTGTTTCGACCTTGCTGGCTGATGGCTTTCCGCAGGGCATCGCTTTCAATGTCAATGTCCCTTATCTTAAAGGACGGCAGATTAAGGGATTCAGGGTCACACGCCTGGGGCTGCGAGTCTATCGCGATGAATTGATCACCCGCCAGGATCCCCGGGGGCAACCTTATTACTGGATTGGTGGCGAAGCACCGACTGGCGTTCCTGAAGAAGGGACGGATTATGGGGCGATCAAAGCTGGTTATGTTTCGATCACACCGATCCGCTTGGATATGAGTGCTTATGACGCCATCGAGAATTTAAAAGGTTTGAACTGGACGATTGGAACGAAGAATGGAGAGAAGAATGAAGCCTAAAGTGTATGTAACCCGTCACCTGCCTGAAAAAGCTTACCAGGCACTCAAGCAAGCCTGTGATGTCGAGATCTGGGATGAAGAATTCCCACCGCCTTACGAAGTCATCCGGGAAAATGTTGTTGATAAACAAGGGATCCTTTGTTTGTTAACCGACCGGATCGATGTCGAACTTCTAGAGGCAGCACCGCAGTTGAAGGTCGTCTCGCAATGTGCGGTGGGCTATGACAATATCGATGTCCAGGCAGCCACCGACCGTGGAATTGCAGTTGGCAACACCCCAGGGGTGCTGACCGATGCCACGGCAGATTTTGCTTTCACGCTTTTAATGGCGGCTGCGCGCCGGGTTGGCGAAGCCATCGATTATGTACACGCCGGGAAATGGGAGACCTGGGGTTTAACCCTGCTTTTAGGACAGGAAGTGTACGGGGCGACCCTGGGCATCATCGGTTTTGGTCGTATTGGTCAGGCGCTTGCCAGGCGAGCCAGGGGATTTGATATGCGTCTGATTTATTATGACAAGGATCGTATGCCTGAAGTGGAGGCGGAACTGAATGCAGTCTATTGCCCACTCGACTGCCTGTTGAAGGAAGCAGATTATGTCTCTCTCCATGTGAACCTGACCCCTGAGACCGAAGGAATGATTGGAAAACGGGCTTTCCATTTGATGAGGAAAACCGCTATCTTGGTCAATACTTCTCGCGGACCCATAGTTGACATGGAGGCATTGTATGATGCCCTTAGGCAGGGTCAGATTGCCGCTGCAGCCCTGGATGTCACCGATCCTGAACCTTTGCCGGCTGACCATAGATTATTGACCTTGCCTAATTTGATCGTCACTCCCCATATTGCCAGCGCCACAGTGACCTCCCGTACCCAGATGGCGATGATGGCAGTTCGGAACCTGGTCGCCGGTGTAAATGATAAGCCGCTCCCTACCCAGGTAAATAAGCTATGACACAGAATAATTGGTTCTTGAGATAGTGGATCAGGAATTTGGATCACCCTGGTTGGGACTCCCCCTTGACAGATCGCAAATTAGGTTTAAAATTTTTACAGCATGAGGTCGCCAACCATAACCGAAAACAGGACAACCCGACCTGGAACAGATTGCTGCCCTGGTCGGCAAAAACATTCTCATGACAGAATCATAGAGCCATAATTGGCTCTATTTTTTTATCTGGTGCCTTCGGAGATGGGTTGGATGTGTGGTAACGAAATTACAGACAGTGGTAGAGGCGTTTTGGAGAAACGAGAAACCCGAATGGTTTCTAAATTCGAGAAACTCGCTGGTTTGCAATCAAAAACAAGGTGGTAACCCGAAAATCCTGTTTCCACAATGTCAAGTTTTCCCTAAAAACTGAGGTCGTGACACAAAGCGTAACCACGATTTAGACTGAGAGTAAAAATGATTAAAATTCCGGGCTTGATCGATATCCATGTCCATATGCGCGAACCCGGTGCTGTCCACAAGGAGGATTGGGCGACCGGGACCGCTGCTGCCATTGCGGGTGGTATTACGATGGTCCTGGCGATGCCAAATACCCTGCCACCGGTGTTTGATGCCGAAACCCTTGAGCTTGCACTCTTAGCTGCACAGGAGAAAGCCCGCTGTGATTATGCCCAATTCATCGGCGCTGGGCCGGAGAATGCCGCTCAAGCCGCTGAGGTAGCTTCCAGGACAGCTGGGTTGAAAATGTACCTCGATATGACTTATGGAAATCTGCGCCTGGATGACATGACCTTGTGGCAGCCTCATTTTAAGCATTGGCCTGTTGGCTTTCCCATCGTCACCCATTCGGAGAGCCGCACCATGGCTGCCGCCATCCTGTTCGCAGCGATTTATGATCGTCCAATCCATATCGCCCATGTCTCCACCCGGGAGGAAATCCTCACTATCCGTGCCGCAAAGGAGCATGGCCTCAAAGTTACCTGCGAGGTTACTCCTCACCATCTCTTCCTTTCTTCCAACGATTTTCCGCGCCTCAGCCGGGGTGGCAGCTGCCCAGGTCGGCAGGAGGTCCGACCCAGGCTGACCACTCCCCAAGATGTCCAGGCTTTGTGGGATAACCTGGAGGTGATTGATTGTTTTGCTACCGATCATGCCCCACACACCCTGGAAGAAAAGGATGGCGACCAACCGCCTCCGGGTTTTCCCGGTCTGGAGACTGCCCTGCCCTTATTGCTGACGGCGGTGAAACAGGGCAGGTTGAATCTGGAGGAGGTCGTGACTCGCATGGTAGACAACCCAAGACGGATTTTCAATCTTCCCATACAACCCAACACCTGGGTGGAGATTGATCCAGATGCTGAATATTTTCTCCATAATAATGGACTGTTTACGAAATGTGCCTGGACGCCTTTTGACGGCTGGAAAGTGTGCGGTCGGGTTGAGAAGGTTGTTCTGCGTGGTAAGACCGTTTTTGAGTCAGGGAAAATACTTGCGCAGCCAGGTTATGGACAGAATGTTCGCAGCAGAACCACATAATTCATCAACATCTTGTTGGGCAAGGTATGTCTTTTTTCTGGATTTTTTATCTTAATCAGTTGGCTTGACTAAAAATATAAATGAATTGATGCCAATATATTTACACAATAATTTTTTCAACCTAGTGGTCTGTCAAATCTCATTCTTAATAATGTCATTCTGAACGAAACGAAGTGGAGTGAAGAATCTCTACCTTGTGCTGACTGAAACCTTACCTTCTTTATTGATAGTTATCCTATATATTCATACTTGACAGACCACTAGCGGATTTTCGCAATAAATACTATTCACACTTTAGATGAATTCATACCCAAAGGAGGCAAACATGATTTTTCAAACCACTAACCCACATTTACCTTTCGGCGATCAGCGCTCAGCACTGTGGTATGGCAAGGATGTACTTTCCGTGCGCCAGTTTAACCGTGAGGACCTGGAATATATCTTTGCCGTAGCACACGAGATGCGCGTCATGGTAGAAAGGATCGGCACCTTCGACCTGCTCAAAGGCAAAATTTTAGCCAACCTGTTCTACGAACCGTCCACACGCACCTCCTCCAGTTTTACCGCTGCCATGGAGCGTTTGGGGGGATCGGTCATCCCCATCAATGAGGTCAGGTATTCTTCCGTCTCTAAGGGAGAAAGCCTTCCAGATACTGTTCGTACCTTGGAATGCTACGCCGATGTTATCGTCCTGCGCCACCCGGAGGTCGGTTCAGCTGCGCTGGCAGCCAAATATGCCAAGAAGCCGGTCATCAATGCCGGGGATGGGATCGGTGAGCACCCCACCCAGGCGCTTCTAGACAGCCTGACCATCAAGGAGGAACTCGGTTATATCGATGGTCTGACCATCACCATGTTGGGAGATTTGAAGTATGGGCGCACCGTGCATTCCCTGTCCCGGTTGCTTTCTCTTTACAAGGTTAAGTTAAATTATGTTTCCCCTGAGATATTACGTATGCCCAATGAGATCATAGACGAACTCGGTGCGAAAGGCGTGGCCCAGGCTGAGTTCAACACCTTGGCGCCAGTCCTCCCCGAAACAGATGTGCTCTATGTCACCAGGGTGCAGAAGGAACGTTTTGCTGACCTGTCGGATTACGAGAAAGTTGCTGGAGCCTATGTCATCGACACCGGGTCCATGAATGCAGCCAAGGATCGTATGATCGTGATGCATCCCCTGCCTCGCGTTGCAGAGATCAGCATGGATTTTGATGATGACCCTCGTGCAGCTTATTTCCGGGAGATGGAGTACGGGCTGTATGTGCGTATGGCTTTGTTAGCCATGGTACTGGGCAAGGCCTGATTTTGCACTCGAGGTAATTTAGGAGGTCTGATGTCGTTTTTCGCTACCCTGGCTGACCGTGTTAATCAAGTTGATTCTCTGCTCTGTATTGGTCTTGATCCTCATCCAGAAGATCTACCTGAGTTTACTGCTGAGGCTGCACAGGCTTTTTGCCTGCGCCTGGTCAAGGCAACAAAAGACCTTGCTGCCGCCTACAAGCCAAATATCGCTTTTTTTGAAGCATTTGGTCCTGAAGGACTGCAGGTTTTAAAGGATGTCATCGCTAATATCCCGGAGTCGGTTCCGGTGATCCTCGATGCCAAGCGTGGAGACATTGCCTCCACTGCTGCAGCCTATGCCCGAGCCCTATTTCAGGTCCTGGGAGCAGGAGCCGTGACCATCAACCCATACCTGGGTTATGACGCTGTCCTGCCTTTTCTTACCAATCCGGAGAAAGGCGTATTCCTGTTATGTAAGACTTCTAATCCCGGTGCAGTGGACCTCCAAGACCTGGCAGTGTTGCAGCAAGGTCTGGCGCAATCCGTTTTGGGTCCTGTCTCCTCCTCAATCCCCCTTTATCTTCAGGTCGCCCATTTGGCGAACGATTGGAACACCTCGGACAACCTTGGCTTGGTCGTAGGTGCCACCCAGACTGAATCCCTTGTCCAGGTTCGAGCACAAGCCCCGGAGCTTTGGATCTTGGCTCCGGGTGTCGGCGCGCAAGGTGGGGAATTGGGAGCAGCCCTGGAGGCAGGCCTACGTCCAGATGGAATGGGGATGCTGATCCCAGTCTCACGAGCAATTTCCCGTTCGCAAAACCCTCAAAAAACAGCCGCTGAACTACGAGACGAGATCAACCATTGGCGAGTGCAGCTCAGAAAGGTGAAGAAATTTTATCAACCATCAGGAATTGAACAGGGTATGCGACCTGTTCCAAAGCCTTTCGCACAACTCGCTGATGGTCTGCTACAGGCGGGTTGTATCAAGTTTGGCAGTTTTACCCTGAAATCAGGTCTGGAATCGCCTATCTATATTGATTTGCGCCGGTTGGTTGGTTATCCTCGCCTGTTATCCCAGGTCGCCCAGGCTTATATACCCCTCCTGGAGGGACTTAACTTTAATACCTTAGCCGCCCTGCCTTACGCTGCTCTGCCCATCACCTCCGCCATCAGCCTGCTATCTGGTTGGCCGATGATCTATCCCCGTAAAGAGGTCAAATCGTATGGCACGAAAGCGCAGATTGAGGGTGTCTTCCAGCCTGGTGACGTCGTTGTGGTCATCGATGATTTGATTACGACCGGGGGCAGCAAGTTCGAAGGGATCGACAGGTTGACTGCCGCGGGTTTGGTGGTTAAAGACATCGTTGTGCTGATTGATCGCAGTCCCGATGGGGGAGAAGCACTTGCCCGAAAAGGCTACCAGCTCCATGCTGTCCTGACCCTGTCTCAGCTCCTTGACCACTACCAGGTCACGGGAGCGGTCAAGTCGGATATGATCCAGGCTTCCAGGTACTTTCTTGAATCACAGGAGGATGTGAGGGGAAACGAATGATGATTGCGACCCAGGAGCACCAGGTTTATAAAGACCGAACCAGGGATATGCGTCAGGGGGATTCTGCCAGGGGGAAAAGCTGATGTATCGTAAGGTTATCCGGCCTTTGATCTTCCGATTAGATCCAGAACAGGCTCACGACATCACCTTGCAGGCATTAAGAATGTTAGGAGCGTATCCATTTTTGAGCCATATAATCAAGAGCTTCTATACTGCGCATAGTCGAACACATGATCCAGTTAACGCCTTTGGTCTCACTTTCTCCAACCCCCTGGGCCTGGCAGCTGGTTATGATAAGGATGGTCTCGGTTGGCGAGGATTGGCTGCTTTGGGATTTGGGCATATTGAGATCGGTACTGTTACCCCGAAACCGCAGCCAGGTAACCCGCGCCCACGCATTTTCCGCATTCCTGAAGAAAGGGCAGTGATCAACCACATGGGTTTTCCAGGGCGGGGATCCAACTTTGTCGCTAACCAACTTGCTAAATCAAAACGGAAAAAACCGGGCGTCATTTTGGGCGTAAATATCGCTAAGAATAAAGATACTCCAAATGAAACCGCTGCGGACGATTACGTATTTTTATTGAAGAAATTCTCTCCCCTGGCAGACTATCTGGCGGTTAATGTCAGTTCGCCGAATACCGTGGGACTGCGACGGCTGCAGGCGAGGGAGTACCTGGAGGGGTTGCTGAAGCAGTTGGCAGATGAGCGCTCGAGGCTGGATGTGCAGAGACCAATTCTGGTTAAAATCGCTCCGGATTTAACGGATATGGAGTTGGATGATGCCTTAGGGGCGATCCTCGCCACAGGGATGGATGGGGTCATCGCCACCAACACAACCATATGCCGTGATATATTGCATTCAGAGAAGGGAGCTAAGGAAGGCGGATTAAGTGGTGCGCCTCTGACGGTAATGAGTCGAAAGATGGTTGCCAGGATTCATGAGCGGACAGGAGGGTTGTTGCCCATCATCGGGGTAGGGGGGATCATGGCTCCTGAAGATGCTCGAGTGATGCTGTCTGTTGGGGCGACCCTTATCCAGGTCTATACCGGGCTTATTTATGCTGGTCCGGGATTAGTTCGGGATATAATAAATTATTTGTAAAGTGATGTTATCTAGTACTCTTTCCAACATAATTCTTTTGATTGTCATGCTGAATGGAGCAAAGCGGAATGAAGCATCTCTACCTT
>CAZTJD010000143.1:0-10865 GCA_964613985.1 uncultured Anaerolineales bacterium | reverse complement strand
CGGGAGTCGAGGTCGGAATTTCTAAAACAGGGGTCAGTGTCGAATTAGGCTGAGGTGCTGCTGTCCAGGTACTGGTCGGCTTTGATTCGAGGGTAGCCGTAAGGGTGGATTCGGGTGCTTGCTCCACCTTGCTGCTGGATGTTGGGGTATCCACTACGGACAGGGGCGTTGATCCCACCGCCTGAAGATGACAGCCTGTCAGAAAGAGCATGACCCATAATATTTTTGTCAAGTGTTTCATATGACCACCAGCTTTCTCTTAATTAGATCGAGAAGTCGTTGCGGGTAATGGCAAGCGATGAAGGATATTATCACCCATAATGATACCTTAACCTTGGTCATTGTGATGCGTTCTTTGTGGAAGCAATCTACCTCCTGTGCCAACCGGAGGTTGCTCCGTCACGAAGGGCACCCTGCTCTCGATGAGCGAGGATAGTGGGTGAGAACTCCCGCATAGGGTATTCTCACGACCTTGTTTTCGAGGTGCCTCTGGGCTTCCTGGGAGAATTAAAATTCTATCTCTGTAATTTGCTCCAGGTCCAGGTCAAGGTCGAAATCTTCGACCAGGCTTTCTTCCAGCTCATTCACTGCCTCAAGGTCTTCCATGTATCCAGCTTCCCTACCGCGGTCACAGAAGGAACGATAGATACAGAAACGGCAGTGGTTTAAGTTCTGGGTGCGGGGAAAGTCATCCTCCCCCAGGGCAGCAATGGTTTTCACCAGGCCGGTGAGGTAAGTCTGATCCTGCTCATATCTTTCCTGACTGTATACAAAGTGCATGGGGGAAGCGGGGAAATTACTGAACCAGTACATCATTTCAACCTGGTACGGTTCGATGGGTGAGCCGTGGTTGAGGCAATTTCCCCCTTGTATCAAGACATATGGATAAACCCGGCTTTGTAATTTGTTCTGGATAGTATCTCGCTTGGGCACCTGCTGGTTGGTCTTCCAGTCAAAAATTAACACCTCATTATCGCTCACTGCTACCAGGTCATAGCGGGCGGCCAGGCGGTGTTCAGCAATAGGGATGGCGAGGCTGATCTCAATATGCTTCGCATAGCCATCCGGGATGGGGTTTTCTTCTTGAAAACCACGCCACCACTGGGCGAGAAGGGGATCGGATGAGGCGTAACCAGACAGGCGCTCTCTGGGAATCCCCAATAAGGTCTGCTGAACAAGCTTATGAAAGTTTTGCCCGCGTTGCAGGTGCTGCTCGTGTTCCAGGATGGGTTGGACTTCAGGCGCAGGCCAGGCCAGGCGAAGCAGGTAGCGAAGCTGAAACCGTCGTGGGCAGTCGACGTAAGCTTGCAAGGAGTTTTGGGAAAAGGTGAAGATTGAAGATTGAAGATAGGAGATAGGGGATTCCATTGGTATCACGCCTCATTAATAGACAGCAGGTTGAATCAACTTAATTAAAAAACCTGAACACTTCCTTTGGTGATCTGAAATATTTACGTTTATCTGTATACCTCTCGATATTTGCTGATCCTCTTGCTGCACCTCCGCACTCTCTAATACCTGTCAATTGGACACTCAACCCTTGTCAACTATCACTCGTACCCAATCCTTGCAGCCTTCTTTGCTCCCAATAATCAAGCAAAGCCTGAAATGGCCTGGAAAGGTGCAGGTTACCACGCATACCGGTATTGGTGGTAATCACCAGTTCTTTGCGGGCGCGGGTGATGCCCACATAGAACAGGCGTAGACGTTCGCGAATGTAGTCCAGTCGGGCCTGGTAGGTTGCCTGGCCTTCCTGGTACCATTGGAACATATCGGGGTCATAAGCCACGTCCAGCTGAGCCAGTGTTTCAGCCTGCAGATTCAGATGGTTATCTTGGGCATCCGGATCTCCCAGAAGGTAGCCACCACGGATGAACCACCTCTCGGCGATGAAAGTGTCTTCAGGGTCACCGGAAGGGAAGTCATAATTATTGACGGACATCAGATAGACCCGGTCCCATTCCAGTCCTTTGGCTTTGTGTATGGTGGAAATTACCACTACGCCCCTGTAGTTGTCAGGGTGAAAGCCGGTGTCCTCGGGGCTGAAGCCCAGGAAACGGCGCTCATTTTTAGCGATTACTGCCAGCTCACCTGCTAACTCGCCCAACCGCCAGGAAGGGTTGGCGTTCTCAGCCTGCCTAAGCAGAGATGCCAGCTTGTGAACCAGGGCTAGTTCAGAGGGTTCATGGAAGAGGTCCTGAGCCAGGGTAAGGATGACCTGGTCTACGGGTAAAAGCACCGTTCCCTGCCAACGGCGGATATATTCCCGGAATTCGCGTAAGGCTGCATCTATCTCTGGATCGATCTCGGTGAGGCCCAGGGATTCCAACCAATCTGCGCCAGGACGAGGCCAGATAAAATCTTCCACCCTGGGGCATTTCCCCAACAAGGCTGAAGTTTCCTTCACGCGCTGCCATGCTTCAGTGTTTTCCTGTTCATCCCGACGCCAGACCTCATAGGTATTTGCCAAAAAGCGGGGGCTCCCAGGGTTGCCGAGGTAGCGCAGCAGGTGGGTCAGGGCGCCGGCAGTTCGTCGAGTGGAGGTGGTGCTTTTTAGAAGGCTCTCATTATATTGAATGTCTCTGGCTCTCAATTCATCGGCCAGGGCAGCGCCACGGTTGGCGCGTGGAACCAGGACCGCGACTGTGTCTTCAGGGTGATCGGGCAACCAGCGCGCCAGGGAATCGGCTACCCTATCCAATTCTTCCTGAGGTCCAAATTGGGTGGGGATCAGGTAGACCTGCCCAGGATGGTCGGCGGGATTGGGGTCGGGATCATCCGCTGGTAGGGGTTCAATATGGGGTTCCACAAGGGCATCCCGAGCTTCTTTGTGAGGATGACCTGTGTTTGTCCAGTCGATCAAGTAATTGGCAAGGTCAATGATCGTTTGGGTTGAGCGCCCTGATTGGGGTAGTTCCTGGCGGTAATTACATTCTATAATAAATTTTCGCAGAAATTCTGGATCTGCGGTAGTGAAGCTCTCAAAGATGGCCTGGTTTGGGTCTCCAACCCGCACCCAGTTGCCTGATTGCTTTACCAAGGTGCGCAGAATTCTTTCCTGGAGTCGACTGCTGTCCTGGGCTTCGTCCTCCAGGATATAAGGCCAACGATCCTGCAATCGAGCCAGGTACTCTGGGTCGGTACGAATGACCTGCAGCGCCAACCGGATCAGGTCATCGAAGTCGACTGCACCACGGTAAGCCAGAGCTCGTTGATACCCCTCGTACATCACTGCACCCATCTCGAATAAGGGTAGGGGTAGTTGTAGCAGGTCCAACTGCTCAAAAAGCTGGTTGGGGGTGAGTTCCCTGTCCTTGGCAGTTCGGATGAAGGCGAGGGCGGTATCCTGGATCAACTGTGGAAGGCGTTCACGGCGGACCCAATCCTGGCGATTTTCTTCCAGGCTGGGATGGAGATAAGAATCCAGCCGGTGGGGGTTTGCCTGCAGCCAGGCGGCCGCCACATCGTCCCGAATCCTAGTTGCAGCCTGGTCATCGATGATGGTGAACCTGGCATCCAATCCTGCCAGGTCAGGCCGCTCGCGCACGATGTCGTGAGCCAGTCCATGCAGGGTGCGGACTCGGTAGGGCGGGATCAGAGTCCTATATCCGCCTTCGCCCAAGAAAGTTTCGATACGGGCTGAAAAATTGTCGACCGCTGAGTTGGTCAGAGTGACAATCAGGATTTCCTGGTGGGGTTCGAGTCTCCCTTCCTCGATCAGCATCGCCGCCAATGCAGAGAGAGTCCAGGTCTTGCCACTGCCTGGGACAGCGGCAATGCCCATGGTTCCACGGCTGTAGGTGAGGATCTCTTGTTGGTGGGGGCGGGGAATTAATTCCATGAAATTGTCAGGTATTTAGGAAATTGTCCATCTCTGTTAAAGCCAATCTTCAAGGAGTAAACCTGATACATTCTGAAGATGTCCTGAATTGTGCGTTACCAGGATGGCATCTCGGGTTATGGCGATGCAGGCTATCTGTAAGTCTAAATCCGTTAAAGGTGTTCCAGCTTGTTCCAACTCCGCTTTAACCAACCCAAATCGCCGTGCTGCCCACTCATCGAAAGGAAGGATATCCACGATGGAAAGTAAAATATCAAGCCTTGTTAAGTTTTCATTTACTCGTATCGATTTATATGCACCATGAGATAATTCAGCCACACTTATTGAAGTTATTGCTAGAGTCTCCTCCTTGTCAAATTGGTCGAGTGAAAGTGTACCTCTCAAAAAGGCTATCCAATGGTCGCTGTCCAGGATTTTCACCATGTGACCTCTCTGCTTTGATATGTTTTATCTCGGTTTTTTCTTACCTTCTCTGCGAGAGATTCCAAGTCTTTTTCATCTTTCCATAATCCGAATGCTGCCATCACAGGATTGAGATCTCCAGCCTGTATCTTCTGTAGTATTTCGTCACTTTGCCCCAATGCTTTTACCAGGCGTTGTGTTGATTCATACGAGCGTTCAATTTTCTCTAATGTTTCAATACTGATCAGTGCTGCTAATGGTTTTTCTCGCCTTTGAATAATAAAACGTTCTCCAGCACTCGTTCTTGAAATTAACTCTGAAAAGCGACTTTTAGCTTCTGAAACATTAATCTTTTCCATGAACAACCTCCACAAGTTGGTCATTATGACCAGATTTATACAATTATAGCTCATATTTTTTCGTTGTGAAGAAACATGCCAGCATCCGCTCAAATAGCCGTCCTCGGCGAAGCGGTTTCTTAGGAAGGAACACTGTTTGCAACTGAAGAATCTCTTGCAGCAGCACGTAGATGTTTCGTTAACGGAGGATGGCATACCACCCGTTTATTGTCGCAGCCCTTGATCAATCACGCGCAGCAGCTCCCCTTTATGCTCAAAGCCGCCCTCATTTAAGGTGGAGAGGCCCAGGAAAACACCCCGGCGGCAGCGGTGCAGCAAGCCGAGGGTCAAACGATGAAGCGCTTCCTGGGAAGCTTGCTCCTCGAGGGTATCGGTCCAGGGCTGTCCAGAGAGCCAGTCGCGGCTGAGGACATACGGATGGGTGAGCGGTTGGTTAAGACGTTCATACCAGCCACGACTCCCGACATTCAGCCAGAACTGGTAGTCTACCGGGCGGTTTGCCATCAGAAAGGTGTAAGCTGGGGCAAAGAATACGGCATCCCCCGGGTTGGTGTCCCAGCGACTGAGGTATTGCGCTGCAATTACCCCGTCCTCGACCATCTCCAGGTATTCTTTTCCGAGGGGTATTCCTTCTTCTGACAGGGGCATCCCGGCGACCCGGCGGAATTTCATGACCGACTCGACCAGGTTTGCCGCGACGCCACCGGCGTTGTAATTACCATGGAAACCAAAACCAGGTTGGGAGAGCACCTCACCGAACAGCCGGCTGAGAAAATGATCGAGTTCCTGGGGTTCACCCTCCTTGTAAACCTGTAGCCATTGACGGAGTTCTTCATAGCGGTTGCCTAACAGGTAGGTTACCCTTTCCTGGAGCTCCGGTTTGATCCCTTCGAAAGGTGCTAATTGACCTTTGCGGTAAACAATCCCCGCCAGAAGCTGCGCCCGAACCAGGTCAAAGCCAGCAATACTCTGCATGAGGGTGTAGGTGAAGTCCGCCAGATGTGGATGCAAGCCCCACTGCGGGTGGGCGAGTTTTGCCAGGGTTAACAGGCAACCTGCTGCCGGTTCATCCCGCAAGGCTCGAGAGGGGCGATGGGATTGGGAGGGGATACCATGGCGGTTGAGACGATCAACCAGGGAATATCGCAGGGCGTCAGAAAGGTAAGGCGCGAGCACCACGATCTCTCCAGGTGGCGTGCCATCATCTACCAACCTGGCAATCTGATCAGCAACCCAGTCGAGCATGTCAGGGAAGAAGCGAATCGGTGGGTGGGGGAATTCAATGGCAGCTTCTTTCCTTAAGGTTGGATCGCGAATGGTTTGTCCATCCATCGCTTCCTGCCTCACTCCCGATTCCTCACCCAAGGGAAGAGGGGAGAAGGGATCCTGAACGAATTGGTTTACCAGGGAGGTGCGGAAAGCTGAAACCGATTCATAAGCGACGAAATCGCGCCCAAGAGTGACCTGCTGGTCACATAGTTCTACCAGTGCGGCCGTCCTGTATGGGTTCGCTCCAAGGAAGCGGCGGAAACCTCCCCCCTGGTCGTAGATCAAGAGCGCAGAATCAAGGTTGGGAAGCCAATGCGCCAGCAAATCCGCAGTGGCAGGGGTGTCCTCTTCCAGATTGTCGAAGACCAGGTGACGGTATCGTTCATTCAGAAATTCTTGGAACAGCGGGAAGGGCCAAAGCTGTTTGAGAAAGGTCTCCAACTGCAGGGAGAAGTCTAACAGGTTGTATTTCAGGCAATAGGATCTGAAGCGATTTATGCAGTCCTGGACATCGGCATAGACCCGGCGTTGAGCCTGTTCGCCGATCCAGGCTGAGGTCAACCGTTCACCGATCTCCGTATGGGAGAAACCATTGACGGCAGCTTTGTTCAGGTTGTCCAACAGCTGGCTGAAAAGCCGGTTGCGATCGAGGGTGACGGCATCAAAATACCCTTCCGCGAGCAAAGGACTGACCAGGTGAGCCATGTAATATTGGGCAGTCTCCATGGTCAGGAAGACTGGTGGCAGGTCTGGATTCTCGAAATCCGCTTCTTCAGCGATCAGAGGCCAGAAGAGGTCAACCATGCGCTTTGCCAACCCGCCGATGGTCAGAATGTCCACGCTGCCTCCTGCAGGCGCCCGGATGGATCCCAAGGCGTCGGTGTAGGGGGATGCCAGGGTACGCTGCGGGACCATTAATACGACCTGGTTGCCGGGTATGCCGTTTTCCAATAGGTACAGCAGGCGCTCGACCCCGGTGGTGGTTTTCCCGGTACCGGCAGGTCCGCTGAGGAAAGTACGCCCAGCAAGGGGAGATTCGACGATAGCATGTTGATCAGAGGTGAGGTAGGTGGGAGAGATAGGCATGTTTATTTCTACAAGTGCTGGTAATGACGGATGCCAAGCAGGTAAATTATAAAGCAAATTCTGGTATTACAGCTTATTTCCTTCTCTGTGATAAAAGGCAGGATTCAGCAAAGTCCTATTTTTCATGCTAGAATCAGCGCATGTCAAGGTTTCAAAGACATCACAAAGCGCTTTTAGGTCTGGTCAGTTTCTTGTTCATCTGGGTTCTGATCTCAACAACCGTCCAGGCAAGGGATCTTACCCAAGCAAGTACGGTCACATCCAGTGATTTAATTCTGGCGATGAACACGCTGCGTGTATCTTATGGGCTACCCGCTTTGATCGAAGACCCGATCATCAACGCCGTCGCCCAAAATACAGCCGAGATCATGGCAGCAAACAATATGTCCTCCCACATTGGAGATGTGCGCGGCCGCCTGGCAGCGGCCGGTTATGGGGGTGGTGCAATTGTTTGGGCTACCGAAAATTTTGCCGTAGGGTATTTTGGTACTGACGAGATCATGCAAGTTTGGGCTGATCCCACCCATATGCTACCGGCGACCAACCCGGCTTACTGCAACGTGGGTGCTGGGGTAGCCCAGGCTTCGGAAGATCGCTACTATTACATCTTGCAAGCAGCGTATATTTCTGGGCAGGCTTGTGGCGAATACACATCTGTGGTTGGGGATACTGGAACGGGTACAAATTTTCAACCCCCGGTGTCGCAGATCATCATCCCGGTAAAGATTGCCACACCCGATGCGGATGGCAGGGTCTACCATATCGTCCAACCGGGGCAGTCTTTTTGGGCGATCGCCATTGCCTATCAAATTACGATTCGTGATTTGGAGGTTTGGAATAACCTATCCAGGGATAACCCTCTCTACCCGGGGCAGAAATTGTTCATCCCTACCAGCAACACAAAAGGCTATGCCACACCCACACCGGTGGGAATGGTCATCGTGACAACACCTGATAGCGAGGGGAGAATTGTGCACGAAGTTCAGCCTTACCAGGTGTTAATTAAGATTGCAAAGGCTTATAATGTCAGCCTGGACCGAATCTTAGCCTTGAATGGACTGCAGGCAGACTGGCCCTTGCAAATTGGTCAGAAGATCCTGATTGACCCTGGAAAAGTGACCCCCAGCCCTACACCGCGCCCGCTTACTGCGATCGAAAAACTCACCCCTGCCAGCGATGGAAATTTCTATCATACGATCCAAAGCGGCGAGTACCTTGCCTGGATTGCTGATCTTTACCAGGTCAGGCTGGTTGACCTGGTGGCCTGGAACGATCTAGCCGCAGATTCGATCATCCGACCCGGACAGCGTTTGCTGCTGCGCGTCACGCCACCCGCTACAAACACACCAACCCCAGGGACACCGAGCGCCACCCCAACGGTCAGTGTGACTCCACCTGCCTTTACTTCCACTGAGAGCCTTACCCCAACCATGCAGATTACCGTTCCGCCTAGCGAAATTGAAGATCAATCTATTCTATCTACTATTGGGATCCCGCTCCTTATCACCCTGGGGATCCTTGGGATGCTTGTCCTGGGATGGGTGAGGCGACGCGGGGGTGATGAGTAGGGGTGGAGGGGATGAGGGAAAAGGGGAAATTATGTGCAGGAGGAAAAAGTAAAAAGGAGGGATATTGAATGTATAGAGTAGGGATTAGTTGATCGAGTTCTATATGTTACACAAATAGAAAGCCAGCTACAAATGATCCCGTCGCCAGGAACAGCAAACCGGGGAACACAGTCAGAATCTTTTTCCGAGAAAGCAAGGGTTTGCCAGTTTTAAGAAAGGAAAGCAGCAAGCCAACCATGCCGATAAACATGCCTCCAAAACCCACCAAAGTAAACCCAGTCGGAACTTCACCTTGCAGTGCAAGGAAGAAAGGTAATAAGAAGATCGTCAGTCCAGCCACGCCATGCACAACAGTCAGGATCATCACCCCAGGTATCCCACCACCCACCAGGCGGGTGACGATTATGGCTAATACGCCTACGACGATGAAAACCCCATAGGGGATCAGAATCCCTCGCAGGTATTCTGAAACCAATCCCAGTGCCAGGCTGGTCGGGGTCAGGGTGGAGGCGATGACCACCAAAGGGTCTTCAAGTATTTCAAATCCTAAAATAATCATCAATAGGCTGGCAATGATGAGAATACCAAATGCGATGGTGTAACAAGCCATTGCCATGGTCGTCAACCCTTCGATCCCCTGGACAACCTGATAAGAGGCTAGTAAGGCGGTAAGCAACAAGAAGAAGCGGTCAAGAGGCTTCATGGAAGATTAGAATATGAATAACTTAGTAGCCTGGCAGATAGGTAACCTGGATTTGTCATCCTGAAGGGCCCCTTTTTGCGAATGGAGAATCTCTGGTAACGATATCGAGATGTTTCGTTTCCCATTCAGTTTTTCTGAAGGACCTCGACATGGCATGCTAAAGATTGATGCTTGACAGATTGCTACGCTAGATAACGTCTAAAACGATCATCATCATAGCGCCTAGCATGAAGAGCGAGGCATACTTGAACAGACCAAAATTCGTCTGCTCGTTTGGACGAATGGTGATCGCAAATGCCAGGATCAATAAACCTGAGCTCAGGACCCCCAGCAGACGCAGGAAACCCCAGGCCATACCGATGCCGACGGATGCCGCGCTGATGGCGAGGGCTGCCAACACGCTGGAGACGGCAATGGCGCTGCGGGTAAAGGCGAAACCGTAAGTAGACGGGAAGGTGGGGAGAGCCGCAATCTTATAATCGTGGTGGTATTTCATGCTGAAGGTCAGGATGTGGGTGGGGATCCAGAAGAGCACGCTCAACGCCAGGGTGATGCCAATCCAATCGAAACCGCCCAGGCCGAGTACGCGACCTGCTAAAATAGGCATAGCGCCTGATACGCCACCCCAGAGGATGCCCCAGCAGGTACGGCGTTTGAGCCAGATGCTGTAGACAACGACATCAAAGAACAACCCAGAAAAAACCACCAATCCATAAAGGGGATGCATGAGCACAGCCCAACCAACACCGAGGATGGAGAGGATAAAGCCCAGGCGCAGGGTTGCAAGAGGGGTGACGGTCCCTGCAGAAGTGGGGCGTTTTTGGGTTCGTCCCATCCTGGCATCGATATCCCGGTCCCACCACATGTTAAGCACGGTACTGCCGCTGATTGCCAGGAATAGACTACCCGAAAGTCCCAAAAGCGTACCAACATGAAAGATTGGACAACGAGCACTCATGTAGCCTGCCAGTCCGGTAGCCAGCAACAAACCGGTTTGAAGTGGTTTAATAAGAGGCCAGTAGAGGCGGAATTTCGTAATGATGAATTGGTTGTTCCTCATTTATCATCCATTTTTTAGAAAGGATGTTTTGATGGTTTGGTGAGTGCTGATCAAAACAACTATAAAAAACCATCTTTTCCTAATCCATTCTGCCAGACATTGCCTGCCATGTCATACAATTCGTAGAGCGATGGTGAGGCGAGGTTTATGTAACCATCGTAGATTTTACCATTGAAAAAACCAACTGGGGTAGTGCGTGAGCCATAAGAACTCATCTCCTCAAAAGGGTCACGGCTGGCGTAGAAATTTGCGTTTCCACGGGCGATTTCACTCTCCCAGGGATAAGGTCGTGCATCAGTGCCGCGCCCAGCCTTTTCCCATTCCTGCTGGGTTTCCTCCAACAATCTATCGAATTGGGGCAGATGCTGTAGAGTCTTTATGAATTGAGTGTTGTCTTTCATGAGAAGCCTTAGGTCATATTTAAAATCCCATAAGGGTTGAAAATCTTGACCACAGAATTAACAGAAAAACATAGAGATAAGGTTGATGTTGGATTCGTTGGAAGGTGTCATCGTATGAACGCGAATACGACAAAGTCAGATTGGACCAATCTTAGAGACCGGTCTGGAATTGGATT
>CAZTJD010000142.1:0-10917 GCA_964613985.1 uncultured Anaerolineales bacterium | reverse complement strand
TGCAAAACCTTGATAAGGAGAATGCATTTTCCTCCTCTGATATCAACCTCTTGACTACCCTGACCAACAGCATGAGTCAATCCCTGGAAAACGCACGCCTCTTCAATGAAACCCAACGCCTACTGACCAGGTTAGAAAGGGAAATGAACCTTGCCCGTCAGGCGCAAAGCAGCATCCTACCCACTCGTACACCAAGTCACCCAGGTTACGATTTTGGGTCTCTGATCATCCCTGCCAGAGCTGTTGGTGGTGACTTTTATGATTTCATCCCTATCACTGGACAGCGGCTTTGTGTTGTTATTGGAGATATTTCTGATAAAGGGCTGCCAGCCGCACTTTTCATGGCGGTTACCTCCAGCCTGGTACGAGCAGAAACTGCGAGGGGTGCTGACCAGCGCCAGATCCTGGAGAATATCAACCGCTTCTTGCTCAGGATGAATGCCAAGATGTTCGTGACCCTGCTCTACTGTACCCTGGATTTCGATACGGGTACGATCTCTTACTCCAGGTTAGGTCATTTACCGCCAATTGTCATTGACGCCAGGAACCAGTTTATAGAAATCCCAATTTCTGAGGGTTATCCTCTTGGAGTGGTAGATCCGATGTCCATTGACCAACAGACCTTCACCATTCCTCCCGGAGGTCTTGCCTTGTTTTTCAGCGATGGTCTTCACGAAGCGATCGATGCCCAGGGGAAACCTTTCGGATTTGATCGGATCCGGAAAGAATTGGTCACCCATCGCCAGGAAAGCGCCAAAAAGATCTGCCAAGGCTTGTGGCAGGCGGTCGAAAAACACAGCGGAGAAAACCTGCACCAGGATGATTTCACCACTGTGGTGATAAAACGCGGGGAGAAAACCTAATACTCAAGATTATCTAAAAATGGTTAGCTTTTAGTGAAAATCCATTCCCGGTTTTTCCAGAGATAGGTGATCTTTACAGAACCCTGAAAACGCTAAAAAGTAACTATTTGTGTAAAAATAATCTTCCCATCGATTTCAGCAATCAGGAAGTTGGGGGATACAAACGCCTGAGCGTTTGCCTATTTATGTTCCTCCTCCTCAGGCTAGGCATGGAGTAAGGACTTCAGTAAGCTATCCACTTACTCTGCTGCAACAAAGTCTGGGTTGAATTCTCGATAGGTTATCTGCGATAAAACGATCGACTTTCCCAGCGCCATCTTGAATTTTATTTCGAATAGTAATCGTCATCCTATATGATCTATGGATATATTTTTTCCTGTGTCAATCGCTCTACTTTGAATACAACTGGCTTTATCCCATCCGTGCAACAGGTGATGAAATTTTATTCATCTTTCATCCAGGTGCTGAAATTACCATTCGTCATTAATATCATGATCATTTTGTGGATATCATGCCAGGCCCAATCACAGCAGAAAGCTTCTGGACGTTCAGCCAGGTAGTTAACGGTGAATTCATCACCAACCCTGAAAAATGGGCATGGTCCTTTGTGGACATCCGGGCGGCGATAATCCTCCGCAAGGTCTTGGTGGTATAGGGTTTTTAAAACAGCGATCTTGCAGGTCGGAAAAAGGTTCATCTTGATCTCCTTTTATAGTCGTTTATAAATTCTACAACAGTAAACCATCTCTCTTATACACATCTTTCAAGTCTGCTGCCTAGTTTCTTAACTTAAAATATAAACCTGGAACAGAAAAATACCTCCCCCTAATATCCAGACAAATAATATTACCGAGTTGGAAATCGGGATCGGCGGACGAAGAATCCCTTTGCATAATTTCTTGGTAATTGGATTGTGTAAGGTAACAACGATGGCTGAAAGCAAGATTGCGAAGACCAATGGAAAGGTATTTTCCTGGATATGCTCAGGAGAAACCACGATGGAGTGAACAAAACGGATGATCATCAAAAATCCCATACCAACCAATAAAATCCCGAGCTTGTTGCGGTCAGGTTCATCCGCTTGGATGCCTGCCAGCGATAAAAACAAGGGGATTGTAAGGACCCCACCTGCCAGCAGGATGAGTCCAATCACAAGTACCACAACTCCAGGAAGAAGTAAAGTTGAAATCCAGGCTGCGTCGCTACCCGGGGACAGGAGACCCAGGGATAAGTTTACCCCCTCCTGGATCATAGCGACTGGTCCCCATAACAAGAAGGGTAATAAAACCGGTTTCCTGAATCGCCACAACAGCAGGGTCGTAGCGTTCCCTAAAACTAGGCTGAAAAGCGGACCAGCTATTGTGGTTACCAACATGGTTACATCTGGCATTGATTTTACACCGGTGATCCTTGACCCACCAAACGGATCAAGGTGAATCCCCACTTCCAGGTTACGGAAAGCAAGATGTGCCAGATAATGCCCAAATTCATGGACCATCTCTGCTAGCAGGAAAGTAAATGTGAATGACCCTGCCAGAAACAGGATTGACTTTAGTGAATCTTGGTTTTTTTGTTTATGTTCCATCTTCTTCATCCTTTCTTGTAAGGTCATTTCTACTCATTAGGCCTTATCCTTTCGGTTTTTACTTGTAACGGATCTTCATCTCTTCAGCTGCGATGGAATTGTAGCTGTCAACAAAGGATCCATATCCATCCGCAATTGTTCGTACCAGCACCTTATTACCCAATTCTTCTTTGATCTCCATCGCCATGTAGCCTCCTACAATGTAAATCCCCTTTCGCCGATAGCATAATTTCCCAATCCATCTATAGGTATCGTTATATGCCGGATCCATAGGTTCCGGTCTAGTCTGGGCTATCGCGAACAGGTCATTCATCGCCTTGATGGAATGACGGACAACCGAGTTAATATCAACCATGTAAAGGAAATATTCCAAGGGAGATGGATATTTATCCAGAAGCTCATATTCGATATAGGTGCCAATACTTTCCCGGTGAAGGCTGGTTAGCATATCAATGATAATTTCGTTTAGTTTTAATTCTTCCACCATAGGCCAGAGATAGATCTCAGCAAACCCAAAATGATGCAGCTCCTGCAGCGCTAGGTTAAAGAAGGTGGAAAGACCAGTGGGTTCATGGATCATGGTGCTGTACTTAAACAGTGGATGCGATAAGGAAAAGACAATCCCTTGATCGTATGCGTACGCTGGCACGGGTTCATCCATCGCGGTTAAGTAAATCGTGACCATAATCTCAGCCCCTTCAGGTAGATAATACAGGACATGTGGACCAACTTCCTGGCAGAAGGCTCTCCGATAGGTCATGATCAGCTGATACAGCTTATAAGGGATCTGATTCTCTCGCTTTTGTTGAGGATGAGAATCCAACATCTCAATCTGCCTCAGCCAGGCTTTGTATTGGAACGGATCTGCTCCCGGCTCTCCGCCAGTATTGAATAGGCTGTGTCCTGGTTAAGAAATTCCTCCGGGGCAGCAAGGATCCTTTCTGGTGCACCGTAGATCATATCAATTGAGGAAGTGTCAAAACGGATATTGTATTGCTCGCAAGTCTCCTCTGGCACGATGGTAGGCAATTCCTGGCGTGGGAAAAGGATAAATCCCAGGAGGACAGCTGAGACCATCCCCCCGACGAGGACAAGTCCAAAATTAATAAGAAGCTTTTTTCCATTTTTAGTCATTCTCGATCCCTTCGTCTCTTAACTATCTTGATGCCAAACATGATCATTACCGAAAACAAGACCAATCCAATTAAAATCACGCTGATTTGTGCCAATCGAAATTTAATTTCAAATTGATGGTAAGCAGCATCTCCCGCCTCGACAATTTCTTTTGGGAATAGATCCCGTGTCTCCACCACGTGTTGACCTTTTGCCAATTCTTCTGCCAAGTTAAGCTTGACCGCTTGGTTATATTGGGACATATAATAGATGTAGATGTCACTGTTTTTCAAGTCAATAACATTGGAATGAAGGGTATAAGTGGTCAGGGTCTTAAGATAGACAGTGTTAAGGATTTCCCCAATGAATTCCGGGTTCAACCCATGTTCCTGATTTATTTCATTAAGCATTTTTCCCGCAGTATCCCATCGAAAATCAACCGGACCTTTTTCCGGGATTGCTAGGTTGAAATTCGTAGAAAGCAGATAACCATCACCTTCTTGTTTCCTTGTGAATGCAATTTCACCATCGCGTCCAGGACTGACAACCACTGCATCACCAATGGCATCCGCAATATGGATCTGTACTCCCATCCGATCCCCGAAATCAAAATACCCGGCAATACGAATCGCTTCATCTACTGAGCTCGCTCTTTTGATGATGGTATAAAGGTAATTATCTCCTGCATGAGAATACATCTTCTCTGGATGGGGCGTTAAACTGCCATTAGGTATGCTGTTCACGGCCCATGCCAACCCTTTCTCGTTTACTGCGCGTGAATAAGATTGACCGGCTTTGCTGTCATTATCGGTTTGATATCCAAAATGAACTGAACCGTATCCTTCCGCTGATGCTGGATAAAAACCTATCACCAAGTCTGCTTCGTGATAGTCGAAATTATCCCCAAACAAGACCGTTTCACCTTGAACTGCGGTGAAATAGTACACGAGTGTGGATGAAAATTTGTCAGAACCAAGAAAAAAAACATAGTTAGCACAATGGTTAATGAAATAAAATGCTTGTTGTTATCTGCGAAAAGCCGTCTCACATTTTCTCCTTGTTGTTTGTTTAGGATATTTGATTTATACACACACGAATCCCTTTCCAGGCAATAATAGGGTAACAGGAAAATCCTTCAGGCACATCAGGCGACTGAAGGATTTCGATATCCGATAGGGATCGGATGTAGTTTGTCGAAGATCATCAGGATGAGATCTAACGATATTATCCTGCTGTTTGGGTAATCATCTCCGAATCTTGCTGCTTTTTATTCTGTTGGGATTCTACTACCTTCTCAATCTGATCGTGATCTGGTAGGAGCGTTTCCACATTCCGTATTGTGGGGATGAACCAGGCGACTATGATAATGCTGATATATGCCAATCCAGAAAGGAGAAATTGGAGCGACATCCCGGAACCCGGCCCGGTACCAACCAGCCACCCAAACGCCTTCGCCAGACCAGATTGTGTCATCATTGCGGGTTCCGTCACGTAATCAGCCAGGGCTCCAGCAACCACCGGCATGATCGGATCAACCAACCAGGCAATCAGTCGACGTGCCGAAAACACTCGCCCCTGGATATCCGGAGCAACCTTCGACTGCCAGATGGCATTACTGGCGCTCTGGGTAAGCAGGAAATTCATCGATGCAAGCACTACCGCTGGAACCCAGATGTAAAGGTTGCGACCTATTCCGAAGACAATCATGCCGAAAACAGCGAAGAGCGACCATCCGATCAGCATGCCGCGAACCCGGTTCTTCTTGAAACCACCCCAGGTACTGACGATCAACCCTCCTACCACCCCACCAACAGCAAAGGCGGATTGTACTGATCCAAGCACAGCACTGTTATTACCGGAACGGGTAAGAAGCATGGGGGCAAACAATGCGCCTGAAAAACCTTGGACCAAGTTCAAACACAGGATCACCAACAACAAACCAAGGAGGCTTTTACGGACAAAGATGTATTTAAATCCGAAGGCTGCTTCTTTTAATAAGCCGCCTTCTCCCTCCTGGCTTTCTATCGTTTTTTCAGGCTGAGGTACATGGACGATTAATAATGCCCCTATAGCCAGAATAAAAGTAATTACATCTATCGTAAGGATGCCCGTTAAACCAATCAACGGCAACAGTGCTCCAGCGATCATTGGTGAAAAAACGGATGGGCCCGAATCGACCAGGGACATCATGCCATTAGCGCGGTCGTACTGTTCTTTGGCAACCATAGTACTGATGGCTGCCATGTAGGCAGGCCATTGGAAGGTACCACTCAAGCCATAGATTACAGAAGCAACACACAGGTGCCAAATTTGGAGAACATCAAATGCCTTAAGGACTAGAATCCCCGTGGTGGCAAGCACGGCACCAAGGTCGCTGACCATCATCATCAGCTTACGGTTGTACCGGTCAACCAGCGCACCTGCCAACGGCGAAACCAACAGGAATGGCAGGATAAATGATGTTTGTACAACCCCAAGCACTGTCGCACTGCCACTCATCTCAAAAGCCCAGATCGTAAGAGCAAACCAACTCATGTTGGAAGCCAAAACAGAGATCAGTTGACCAACCCAGACGATCGAAAAACCTAACATCCCGGAAGGGGCTTTGATCCTATCCTCTTTATTGGTATTACTCAAGCTTCTACCTCCTAAAAAAGAAATCCTCAAGCAAATTGAGTGATTGTAATGGCTAATGTAATTACTAAAAACAACCCTGAAAGGATCAAAATTTGCCAACCTTTCTCCATCCTGGGAACTACATCCAAGTCCTCTTCCAGCTCAACCCCCCTTTCCCAGGTTAACACTCCGCGCCGGATCATCCAGGCTTGGATAAAATACTGCACCAGGAAATCTGCAAGGGAGAGGAATGACATCATTCCCCAAAAATAAGGGGTTAGGATATCTGGAATGACGGTTAGAATACGGTTGTTAAGGATCATCATCAGGGGAAACATGACCCCAAAGTTGATATTGTTTGAGATAAACTCGGGCAAAAGGCTCCGATGCCTTTTTACCCCTGAGCTGGTCCTTTCAAGACTCATTACCATCGGGAGGCGATTCAGGAGTATTGCCATCAGAAGTGGGATAAGGTATGTAGAACCGAGGATAAACAGGGGATGCGGATTCCCTCCCAAACGGACCAGGATGACCATCGCAATTCCCCATCCAAGCGTGTGTGGGCCTGCCTCAAATACTGCCAACCGAAACGTTTCAACCTTTTGAGATATTCTTGCCCCATTTGACATACCATGGACGTAGGCATAGTCCAACAAAGCAATAGGTCCGAGAAATAGAGTCCCGAGAAGCCATAAAAACCAATCCTTCTTATTATTTTTCTTCACCAGGATCGTTCCCCCCATCCAAATTAAGGAAAGTAATAAGAAAATTAACCAGATGAAGGTTCCCCAGGTCAAATAGTGGAAGCTGGAGGCTGTAATTGCTGGAGCTACCACGGAGAACTTACTGACAGTGTGGGTGAAGAACTCATCTCACCGCATGGTCGATCCGGGGAAAGCTGATAAATTCACCCGCCATAACTTGTCGACCTGGTCAGACATTCCTGCGCTGGTATAAGCCTGGCGGAAGGACCAAAGCTCACGTTCCAGATACTCTTTCACTGTTTCATCTGTGACCCCTCGAAGTTGTCTGACCAGGCTAGCTTCCGAATCTCCCCAATCGATCATGGGAAGATCACTGCCAAATTGAGAGGGATAGATAAAGTGCCGGAAGAAGGTCAGCACAAGGGTAGACTTAGAGACATCCCCATCCCCAATCGAATTGAAAGGCACAGTCAGGTTGTCCGTATTAGCAAGGATGATGAAGGTCAATCCCTTTTCTGGTATTTTCAGGTATAGGGCAGAAGTGGATGGAGGCCATCTCCCTGTATGCCACAGCATCCTTAATCCCTCAAAGTCCTGCACATACCATCCCAGACCATAATGTAAGTCTGACCTGTTCTTATATGTTGATACTGCCGGGAAAAACATCTTCGCCATGGTTTCATTGCCAAGCAGACGACCTGAATCAAGGGCAATGTCAAATTTGGCCAGGTCCACCACACTAGAGATTAAGCCAGCAGCAGTATTGTGATAAATCTGGTACATCCCTGGGATGGTGTTGTAAGCATCATCAAACTGGTAAGGTTTTGCTAATCGTTGGTAGACCTCTCCAAAATTTCGGTAGTCTTCTCCCAAACCCAAAGCCATCTTGATATCGCTCCAAGAAGATAGCGTTGCACCACTCCAGGAGTTGATTGGATTCAAGGCAGTTGAGGTCATCTCTAATGGTTTCAGGACCCTTTCGCACAATACTTCAGCAAATGTCTCGCCGGTCACATTCTCGATCACCCCAGCAAGATAACCGTAACGATTGCCATTGTAATGATGCTTTAACCCAGGTATCCCTTCAGAGGTGTGAGTCATCAGGTGGCGAACGGTTACACCATCCTCTACCATGTGAACGCCATAATGGGAAACGGGTGTATCCAGATCAATCAAGCCCTCTTCCACCAGTTGCATGATGACCACCGCAGCAACCGGCTTGGTCACTGACGCCAACCCATAAGGTGTATCTGGGGCTGCAGTGATTTCCTTCTCCAGATCTGCGTACCCAAAGCCGGAAGCCCAGAGTAATTCCTGGTCTCGTATCACTGCGGCAGAGATGCCTGGTATCTTAAGAATCTGCCGGACTGTTTCGAGGTCTGACTCGAAATCTAAGAAATCATCCGCGCTTGGGGATAAGTCAGGCTTTGCGAGGATATTCGATTGTGGAAAACCACAACCAATTCCCACCAGGATCACCATAAAGATAACCAGATAATACACTTTTGGTTTCATATCAAATTTCCTTTTATTTTTATCCTGTTTAATCCGCATCCTGTAAATCACTTTGGCAATATTTGGTTTCTTCTAAATATATCTAACGAATTAGAGGATCAACTTTGATCGTTTAAAGCGACCAATAGCGCCAAAGAACAAAGCAACATTGACCAACAGCAGGATAACCAGATACA
This sequence comes from uncultured Anaerolineales bacterium, assembly GCA_964613985.1. Taxonomy (GTDB): domain Bacteria; phylum Chloroflexota; class Anaerolineae; order Anaerolineales; family UBA11858; genus CAZTJD01. The sequence goes on along the minus strand of CAZTJD010000142.1, from coordinate 2,345 downwards.
CTACCAGGACCATCTCCATATCAATCCTTTCCAGGAAAGCCTTTATCAATTCACTAGGAAGGAATGAAGGTAGCAAAAAGACCAGCGCTTGTAGCAGCATTAATGGCATGAATAACAACAACATGATTGTTTGAGCTGCATTCTGGACCGTTCTGGATCGTAGCGAGACCAGGATTCCCAGGCTGGAAACCATCCCAGAGATCAACAAGCTTACAGCGATATTTACCCCCAGGATCATTCCTTGGTATACCCTGAAACTGCCCTGCCATTCGATAGCATTGACAACAACTAAACTGACGAACAATAGGATTAAGGTCATCCCCCAACCAAAGAAAACGGAAGTCAATAGCTTTCCGAAAAGGATTGCACAGTCTGGTAATCTGCTGGCGAGTAAAGTTTCCAGCGTATGGCGTTCCCGTTCACCTGCAAAGGATTCGGAAATCGTAGAAGCGATTAATATCAATGGTGTCACAAAAGATACCGCTACGGACCATCCCGAAGTAAGCCATCCATCCCTGAATTGGATTGGAAAGAGAATTCCAAACAAAGCGGTTGGTGTTACTAGGATCACGAGCCCCTTCCATCGGCTGCTACTGTACCGCAGCAAACCTTTCCATTCCTTCCACATAATTGTTAAGGTATCACGCATCGTCCTTACCTCCTTTAGTGAGAGCTAAAAATACATCTTCCATGCTGGCTTTGCTACGCCGAACCTCGTCAATGTGAGCGCCACTTTCAACAAGAATCGTTATCAGGGTAGATGACTCAAAACCTTGATACAAGTTGATTAGCAGTGACCCATTTTGCCGAGATAGAGATCGCACGTTAGAATGTGCCTGAATTTTCCTGAGGATCCTATCATCGAAGTTTTGTCCGATGATTTCCAACTGGAATTGACTATTTTGGCGTCTTAATTCCTCGGGACTTCCCATCGCAATTAACTCCCCTTTATCGATAATTGCAACCAAGTTACAAAGTTTTTCCACATCAGCCATATTATGACTGGTCAGAAATATGGTGACATTTTCCTCCTGGACGAGGTCATCCAGGTCTTCACGAATAGCAACCGCTGAAGCTACATCCAGACCAGCGGTAGGTTCGTCCAGGAGGACCAACCGAGGTTTGTGGAGTAGGGTTCTCGCTAGGGCTAGCTTCTGCTTCATACCGCGACTCCAGCTCCCAGCACGGTCATTCCTTCGTTCCCACAAACCCATCCGTGTCAACAATTCTTGAATCCTTGTTTGTCGTTCGGGAACAGGCAGATTAAATGCTTTCCCATAGAACTCAAGGTTATCAATAGCCGTCATCTGCTCGTAAATGCCACTGTGTTCCAGCAATGCGCCGGTTTGGGAACGGATTTGGCCGGGATGGGTAACGGTATCCCATCCCAAAACCTTTACTTTCCCCTTGGAGGGTTCCAACAATCCAAGTAGTATGCGAATTGTGGTGGTTTTTCCAGCGCCGTTCGGTCCTAGAAATCCAAATATGGTAGCAGGCGGGATTTCCATGGACAGGTCATTCAGCGCCTTTACAGAATTAAAGCTTTTACTAAGATTTTCAATTGATATTACATTTGGATCCATTTCTCATTCCTTTTTCGTTAAAGTCGAATGATACCTTCTTGGTTTGAAAGAATACCCCTCACTCTGGTTTTCAATCCTCGGTTCAAATCAAAATCAGAAAGAAATCCCGTTGACCGCATTATCGATCGAAAGACCGATACCTAATCCCAGGATCATCCCCCCACCTACAAATAGGATCAGATCTCCGGCGATGAGGCCCAGGATTCCACCGAGTAATAACCCGATGCTCATGCCAAGACCAACATGAGTGATCCGTTTCGATTTTTCGTTCCTAGACATTTTCTTCCTCCAAATTTATCTTAGATAGGGAAAGGCATTGACTTAGTTTGCTTGATATTCAGGTAATTTCAGCCCATAACGACGCTCCTATTTGTTGCTCCTTATTCTTTTCCATGTGGCACGTTACCAGGATAACAAAAAAATCCCGCTGGTAAATCCGGCAGCTGCGGGATTTTGATATCCGACAGGTATCTGATTGATGAATTGTAGTAAGGGGGAGCTGGTCGTGGGAGAGGTGTTCATAATTATGGGAAATTATGAACACCTCATTCCCAACCTGAGGAGGAGTAGGAGGTTGAAATTTTGATCAGGTAACCTTCACAAGGCTATCTATCTCCCGATTGATCGGAACCGGGTTGTTCCAAGACCAGATAACATCGAATTACCTCTAGAAGAGATTCCGGTGGTTCAGCCTTGCTGATGAAATGGTCCGCCCCTGATGTAATCGCTTTATCAGCGACTTCAATTTTGCTGCTCATCACG
>CAZTJD010000141.1:5263-10979 GCA_964613985.1 uncultured Anaerolineales bacterium | reverse complement strand
GGCAACCCTGATGCCTCAGTACTTTCTGTGCTGGGGAACGCCCTGGGTGGTTTGGTGTATGGGGTGGCTTTTCTGGGCAGTGGGCGTATCTGGCTGCCCTTTGGTCTGCATTTTGCCTGGAACGTTATTCAATCACCCGTGCTGGGTTTTCCTTTCCTTGGTAGGGAGATCGGCTTGGTGCAGGTGATCCCACTTGGGAGTGCGATCATCAACGGAGGCAGCTACGGTCCAGAAGCGGGGCTTATCGGCATGGTCTTCCGTTTTGTTGCGATTGCCTTACTGTTAGGCTGGCTCAGCTGGCGTCCTGAAAGAAGAAACAAGGAGGAGACGTTATGAGACCCGGTTCATTCCAGGTTTTTTTAGGTATCGTTGCAATGGCGTTTCTGGTTATTGCAATCCGAATACAGGGAGGAAAGGAAGACTCCATTTCGCAAAGGAGAGAAAATGATGACAGAGCGTGAATGGCATCCACCTGGCCTCTTAAAGCCATTTTTGAGCCTTGCCCCGTGGGGCTTTCCTAGGCAGATCCTGATGATCCTGTCTGAAGGTGACAAGACCTTCCTTGAGATTCACTCTGGGTTCATACGCTTCATGCATCATTTTGGCTACTTTGGTCGTGAGGAAAATATCGCTGGTTACACCGAGGCGGTGTTCGAAGAATCATTCCAGGAAGCCGTGGAGAAGCTGAAAAGAGAACAGGCAGTCATCCAGGATGGTGAGGTTTTCAGACTGACCTCTCAAGGGAGTCTTCGCGCTGAAAAGATGCAGCGCGAGTTTCAAACTTTGGGACGGTGGATAGAACGTTTTCTTCACCCTCAGACGGTCGCCCTGGTAGGTTTGGGTGTTCACATTGTCCTGGCTGTTTTTAAATTGATCGTCGGAGTCATCTCTGGCAGCATCGGTCTGATCTCTGATGGCATGGACACCGCGATGGATGGTCTTTCTAGCATTTTGCTTTTCATCGGACTACGGATGAACAAGGAACGGGTCGTTAATGTTATCCTGGTCTTATTCATGTTAGGGGTGGGGGTTGCTGCTGGGTATGAAGCGGTCAAGCGTGTCTTCGTCCCTGAGGCGGTGGAGGTCAATCTCCTGACTTTTACCATCGCGATCCTGTCGGGATTGATATGTTTTTTTCTTTCGTTTTACCAGCGCTATGTGGCAGCACGTAGCGAACAGCAAGCACTCATCGCCCAGGCGGTAGACTCCCGTAACCATACTATTGTTGCGGTGGGCGTCATCTCTGGTTTAATAGCCACACTGTTGCATTTCCCCCTATTAGATACCCTGGTGGGATTGGGAGTAGCTATCCTGATTCTAAAAAGCGGTATAGAACTGGCATTGGAGACGGTGAGGTCGCTGCGTGGTGAAGAAGTAGACTTCTCGCGCTACGAACTTGATTTTGTGGAGGAATATCGTCTCTTTCGAGATCAGAAGTTGGATGAATGGCTGCTGCAAATCATTGCTGAGCAGGGACCTCTGACTCAACTTGTGCTGCTTGCCCACTGTCAGCAGCTGCTTAACCTCCAGGATGTGCCAATCCTGCGCGAGTTAGGATGGGACAAAGGATTTGGGTTGGAGGAAAAAGTGACAGGTTCACTCGAGAGGTTGCGTGCTCGGGGGTTAATTACAGTCGATGACTTAATAAAAGTCACGGAAAAGGGTCGAGGTAAAATAGAAACATATTCTTAGACAACGATAAAAGGAATGAAAGAGATCAAAATGGAACTCTCGCCATCCACTTCGAGCGATTCAACGCTAAAAACGAAATTGAAATTTGCACCTGAGTCAAACATTAACACCTCAACAGCACAAGATGGTTGCGGATAATGCCATCTCGATCACCGAGGCTTATTGCTCGGATAATGCCTGGTTACGTGCCATCTACGCGGATGATGTCCCAATCGGCCTTTAGAAACCGGTTTGTTGTTCCCCCACCTTTCCCCTGGTGTAAAAGCTGTCACCCATCGCTAGGGCTTTGCTGCTCATTACTTCCCAATTTATACTTCATGACCAAGCCAATGCAGTAAATCCGTCCATTTGGTCCCGTTAATAGAGCACGAGTTTTGGTAAGTTCCTTGCCTGGTAAACCCAAAACTTGGTTTCTGCCAGGGTTGGATTCTTGCTGCTGAGACTTTTATTTTCGATGATCATATTGATTTGGGCGCGCATATCTTCTGGATCTTGGTCAGCAATCATTTCGATCGTGTCGAATCCGGTATCGAAGAGCAACCGGACGCGAACTCCTTTGATATCCGATATGCGACATAAATCAGAAATTTGGACCAACTCGGTAATTTCACTCAGATGAATTTTAGTTTTTTCCGAGAGAGCCGAACGGGATTCGGGGCTGGCACCCGCCTTCAGCAGCTGTTTTATGTTGCTTATTCCGACCGTTTCTAATGCCTCGATGTACTCAGTTTCGACCCCCTGGATTTCCTTTAGTAACAGGTTTGGGTACTTTGGTCGTTTCTTGGCAATAGCCTGACCTCGGAGCTTGTTGGCATAACGATGCATTTTATCGTTGCTAGCGAATTCATAATAGCGGCTGATAGCCCACAAGTAGGAATTCATGGAACCAATTTCTTTCTTTCCCCAATCCAGGAACGTATCCAAATGTTCGGGCTGGGCTTCATTAACAGGGATATTATTACAATAGACATTCAAGTATTCTTCGAATACTCGCGTAAAGTCCACGCAACTATCCATTGTTCCCTGAGAACGATGCTGTTTCTTCATAAAATTACGAAAATCTTTCTCATTCATATTGCTTTCTCGTAAATAATTGTGTTGGCAATTCGAAGGCATCTTTGATCAGATGGTTTGTGTCAAACCGCACAACAGGTTGATAAACAAATATCTGGTTACTGAATGCTAAACAGAAACATACAAAACAAATCTATTTAGAAGAATGAAATGGATGTTGTCATCCTAAAGAGCCTTATCTAAACAAAACCTGTCGATAATGGAATTATCAAAAAATTTTACCTGAAATGATCACCTAAGATGATTATATCAATAAACAGAAACCTAATACTGAAAATATTCATCCAACGAATTGATTGTATAATATTCCTGCACACGGTTTTTAATCTTAAATCTGGCTAGGTTGATGAAGGTGTGTTCGAATGCTTTATGTTAACCGGTCATACCATGAACGATATTCCTTAAAACGAAGCAATCCTTGTGCTGTTCGTCGAATTCAGAGCGAAGATGGGATGGACAAACCGCTGTGTAAGAAAAAATAGGAGGATCATAATGAATACCGGAGAAAAAAGGCAAGCTGCTGGTCGAACCAGCTTTATACAACACCTGTTCCGCATTTTTATGGGAGTGTTCTTACTTGCAACCAGTACCGGTCATCTTACTTTTTTAAGGGCAGAATTCCTGGCCCAGGTGCCGGCCTGGCTGCCTATCGATGGTGACCTCGTAGTGGTCCTGTCGGGGATTGCTGAACTCATCCTGGGATTGGGCTTGCTTTTCCTGCCAGGCAGGCTTCGAGTTATTCATGGCTGGGTTGTCGCTGCTTTCTTTGTGATCATCTTTCCCGGCAATATCTCGCAGTATGTCAATCGCATTGACGCTTTTGGATTGACCACGGATCGGTCTCGCATGATCCGCTTGTTTTTCCAACCGGTCCTGGTGATCTGGGCTTTGTGGGCAACGGGTGCCTGGCAGGCCTGGCGAAGAAGCAAAGCGGTCAAGGGCTAGAATTAATGCATCAGTTCTAATCCCGTGGTGTAAAAGTTTTCTGCCAGATCACTGTTATTGGATTATTGAATAGACTCGTTTAATTTTATATATGGGATGCTGTTGGAGGTGAATCATGGAATTATGGCCTGCACTTAACATTGGATGGTTGAACGGCTGGATTCTGCTTGCAATCGAATTTACAATCCAGGGTTTCTTACTGTTGGTCTTCCCCAAAGATGTCGTGTCACGTCTCTTTGACAGGTCTGCCTGGAGTGATAAGCAGAAAATCTTCACGGTCCTTGGTAAGGTATTCTCCCTGGTCTGCCTTGTTTTAATAATCTTCACACCCTTAAAAGGCCACTCGGTTGTTTTTCCGGTAGGGTTGATCATCTATGTCATTGGCATTTTGGGTCTTGTGGTGTCAATGATTAATTTTAAAGATACCTCTATGGATCAACCGGTAACGAAGGGGGTATACAAGTTCTCGCGCCATCCACAGATTGTGTCGCTGTTCATTATATTCTTTGGGATATGTTTAGCGCTTGGATCTTGGGCTGCCCTGATTGCCCTACTCCTATCCAAGGTCTTGCAACATTATGGAATTATAGGGGAAGAAGAGGTTTGTTTGGAACAGTATGGAGAATCTTATCGCAATTATATGGGACGAGTACCGCGTTATTTTATTTTCTTCTGAGATTGAGAGAGAAATCGTGACTTGTGGGGGATAGACTTCCGAAGTCTCACAGACTTCGGAAGTCTTGTTTGGTCTTATGGGCAGGTAAAAGGACGAGGGTAAATATTTGATGACAGTGTTATTTAGATGGTTAATGTAGGGTCGATATCATCCTCCCAAGTTCCAGAATAGATGACTGTGATGGAAACCAAATTCACATGGTATTTTCGGCAGTTTTCTATCAAATCTAAATTCGTAACCAAACAGGTTTTCCATTACATATAGGCATTTATTACGATTGCCTGCCCTTCTTCAAATTATGCAGAAATCGCTTTCAGCTTATAAGGTTGGAAACTTTACAATGCTATGAGTAAGCGTTAAACCGTTTGTGACTCATCCATGCTATAATCGCTAATCAATGAATAAAAACCGATTATCCATCCCAAGAGAGGAAATCACCGCTTTCTGCCATCGCTGGAAGGTGACTGAGTTCGCCATCTTTGGATCAGCATTGCGCGATGATTTCAATATACAAAGCGATATTGATGTTTTGGTCACTATTGATGAATCGGCAGAAGTCACGCTCTTGGATCTGGCTCAAATGAAAATAGAGTTAGAGAGTATATTCAGTCGATCCGTTGACTTGATCGAGAAAGCAGCATTGCGCAATCCCTACCGTCGGAAAACAATCTTGGAGAGTTCTCAGGTGTTATATGTCGATCAGTAAAAGAGATCTGGCTTATCTCTGGGATATGAACACTGCAGCTCGGGAGATAAATGAATTCATGCAGGGTGTCTCCCAAGCGGAATTTTTAAGCAACAATCAGTTACGTTATGCTGTCGAGCGACAACTGATGGTCATTGGCGAGGCAGCAAGGCATGTTTCAGAAGAATTTCAAGAAAAACATCCTCAAATACCCTGGACGCAGATCATTGGTCAACGCAATGTCCTTGCCCACGAATATGGTGAAATTCTGGCTGAGCGGGTGTGGCTAACCGCAATAAAAAGCTTGCCTGAGTTAATCACATTGTTGGAACAGATCATTCCCGATCTCGAAGATTAGGTATCAATAACGCTAGAAAATGTATCCAAATTAAGTGGGGAAAATGCTGTTTTGATAAGATTTAACTCTATCGATTTGGTATGGGTATTTACAACTGGGTAGGAAGAATAGGAATGGATAGACTTCCGAAGTCCGTTTAATATTTGAAGGGGTATTTACTTAAGGGATAGTGTGCCTTTTTTCTGTGGGAGCGAAAATCGGAAATGATTAACACAAAGAAATTATTTTTTTCTTGACAATATTGTCCAATATTTGGTATGGTAGTATTTGTAAAAAAAGCCGGATA
>CAZTJD010000141.1:0-5253 GCA_964613985.1 uncultured Anaerolineales bacterium | reverse complement strand
CTTTGTAGAGTTCCTGGACGTGAGCCCCCACTTCGGCTTCGTTGATTTCCAGCCGGGGAAAATGAATTGGAGGAATCATGGATAAGAAACGTATATTTGCCATAGTGATGGCGGGTGTAACCGCGCTCCTCCTGGTGATTGGTGGTCTGGGTTGGGCGATCAATGTCATGGCATCAACGGCTTCCCCGAACGGGCCCTTGACGACCGCCTTCACCTACCAGGGCTTCCTGACCGCTGGTGGAGAGCCTGCCAATGAGGAATATGACTTCACCTTTGACCTGTACCCGGGTGAGAACACTGGAACCCTGATCGATACGGTTGTCTTGGAGGATGTCCCGGTAGCGGGTGGCGTGTTCACCGTATGGCTTGATTATGGCCCTGACATCTTCGACGGGAATGAACGTTGGTTGGAGATCAGCATACGCCCAGGAGGAGAGACGGGGGACTATAGTACCTTGGTAGGCAGGCAGGCACTGACGCCCTCACCCTATGCCCTGTATGCAATAAAGGCTGGAGCGGTGGAATGGGATGGGGTGCAGAATCACCCCGCTGGGTTGGATGACGGCGACGATGACACCACCTACAGCGCCGGGTTCGGCCTGGATTTGGACAGCACAACCTTCAACGTGATGACCGGCACGATTCAGTCGCGGGTCAGCGGGGGCTGCGCTGTGGGCAGCACCATCCGATCAATCAATGCCAATGGGTCAGTGGACTGTGAGAAGCATGATACTCGACCGGTATTTAATCAACAGGCGCTAGATACAAACAATACTGGATGGTATACATCAATCACCATCGGGTCGGATGGTTTCCCGATCATCAGTTATCTTGATTACATAAATGAAACTCTCAAAGTCGCTCACTGTGATGACATTGCTTGCGGATCCTCCACCAACAGCACTCTGGATTTTGCCCACATGGATGGTCAAACCTCAATCGCTATTGGATCGGATGGGCTACCTGTAATTAGTTATTTTGAATGTGCCAGTGAGGATTTAAAATTTGCCCATTGTGAGAACTTAGCCTGCACTAGTGCGATCACCAAAACGTTGGACTCAACAGCTTTTCCTGATGCAGGTAGTTCTATTGCTATAGGAAGAGACGGTTATCCATTAATCAGTTATGGGGATTACGATTCCTTGAATGTGGCACATTGTAATGACCTGCTCTGTGCTAGTGTTGATCTCAATGAAGCTGTGATGCCTGCTACTCCTTTTCAAAATATTAATTCTATCGCTATTGGTGTTGATAGTTTTCCAATAATTAGTTACCATAATTTTTCAGATGATGATTTAGTGGTTGCCCACTGCAACGACCATACCTGCACCAGTGCGATAACCCGAACCATAGATTCAACCGGTTTTGTTGGATACTATTCGTCGATCACGATAGGGTCAGATGTGATGCCGATCATCAGTTATGAAGATAATACGAATATTACCCTCAAAGTGGCCCATTGCAATGATATCACCTGTAGCACAACCATTAATCGTACCCTGGATTCGGACGGACAAGTCGGTTTATATTCTTCAATCACCATTGGAGCAGATGGTTTACCTGTCATCTCTTACTATGATTACACGAACCATAATCTCAAGTTAGCTCACTGCAGCGACTTTGCCTGCAACAGCGCGAGTATTATAACTGTGGACACTAGTACTGATGTTGGTGTTTTTACTTCAATAACGGTTGGTTCTGATGGGATGCCGATCATAAGCTATTTTGATAGTTCCCATGGTGATCTAAAAGTGACACACTTCACGAATGTGTTTTGTATCAAGCACTGGCAGCGGCGTTGATCCAGGAGGAAAAACATGAGAAAAAGATGGATATTCGTTTGTATCCTACTTATCGTCTTGGTTTTCCTGCTACCTTTTATTTGTAGTGCGGTTACTGCTGCTCCGAACGACGATCACAAGATGAACTGGTGGACAGTCGATGGCGGTGGTGGGGAAAGTCAGGGTAGGGGGTATACCCTCAAATGCACTATCGGGCAACATGATGCTGGATTTTTACAGGGAGGTGAGTATGTGTTACAAGGTGGTTTCTGGTATCGAGGAATTTTAGAAATCCTGGAGTTCTTTATCCATCTGCCGTTGGTCTTGCGGTAGGATGTGCGTTCAGACTTCCGAAGTCTCGCAGACTTCGGAAGTCTTTGGAATTAATAACCATCCTAATTTGGACGGATTCCGCAAGATTTAATTCCTGGTCGGGGTTAGGTAACAGCTCATTAAACCTGCTTTTCTAGTAAAATAGATGTCGCAGACCCTGATTTGAATTTATATTATGGCAAGAAATTAACGCAAGGAGGTATCGTATGGGTGGCTTTAATCCCAATTCGTACTGGTCCTCTCCTGAAAAAGAACTTCTCGATTCATACGCAAGTTCCCGTGATGGTTTACCCGAAAATGTAGCCAGGCAGCAACTGGCTCAATATGGACCTAACCTGCTAGTTGTCAAAGAAAGAGCCACGCCTCTTAATATTTTCCTCGCTCAATTCAAAAGCCCTATTATCCTGATCCTGCTGTTTGCCACTGCAGTGTCCTTATCTGTTCAGGAATGGGTCGACGCCAGCATCATCCTGGTGATTGTATTAGGTAGTGCCTTGATGAGTTTCTACCAGGAATACAACGCCAGCAGCGCCGTCGAAAAACTCAAAGCACAGGTTTCTCTGAAAACTTTAGTACTGCGGGATGGACAGAAACAGGAAATCCCTGCTGAAGAAATCGTCCCTGGTGACGTGGTGCTTCTCTCTGCTGGCAGCCTGATCCCAGCGGACGGTGTCCTGCTTCAGGCACAAGACTTCTTCGTTAACCAGGCCGTGCTGACTGGTGAGACCTTCCCAGTCGAGAAAATAGTAGGGCCAGTTTCTGCTGATGCCAGCCTGGCGGAACGCACGAACTGCGTCTTCATGGGAACCAATGTGCGGTCGGGAAGTGCGGTGGTCCTCATCATCGAGACCGGGGAGCGTACCGCTTTCGGGCAGATTGCCGATACCCTCAACCTGCGACCCCCCGAAACCGAGTTCGAGCGCGGCGTGCGTCATTTCGGATTGCTACTGGCTGAAATGATGTTGATCATGGTGGTGTTGGTTTTTGCCTTCAATGTCTATTTTAAAAAGCCAATCCTGGATTCGCTGTTATTTTCCATCGCACTGGCAGTCGGCCTGACCCCGCAGCTCTTGCCTGCCATTATCGGTGTCAACCTTTCCAAAGGCTCGCAAGCCATGGCGAAGGCTGGGGTCATCGTGCGCAAGCTCAATGCCATTGAAAATTTCGGTAGTATGGATGTACTCTGCACCGATAAAACCGGCACGCTGACCTTGGGTGTGGTTAAACTGGACGATCCACTTGACTCCCAGGGGCAAAGATCAGACCGGGTATTCCGTCTGGCTTACCTCAATGCAGCCCTGCAATCCGGCCTTTCCAACCCGCTGGATGAAGCCATCACCGCTCAAGGAGATCCCAGTACAGCTGCGGTTACCAAGCTGGCTGAAATCCCTTATGATTTTGTTCGTAAAAGACTGACGGTGGTGGTTCAAGAGTATGGTGAAAGGCAGATGATCACCAAGGGAGCCTTGGATAACATCCTGGCAGTATGCAATCGTATAAACCTTGGCGAAAATGAAGCCATATTGGATGCAGATCACCTTGAAGCCATTCAAAAGAAATTTGCAACCTGGAGTGGGAAGGGGTTTCGGGTCTTAGGTGTGGCGACCAAGACGATGGAGGCTTCTGAATTCTCTAAAGAATTAGGAAGTCTTAAAACAACAGCTGAAAAGGACATGCTCTTCGAGGGCTTCCTGCTCTTTTTCGACCCGCCGAAACCCGGGGTAGCCGATACGATTAATAAACTTGCCGAATTGGGGGTGGAATTAAAAATCATCACTGGCGATAACAAACTGGTGGCGATGTATACTGCTGAAGCGATTGGTCTGCCCTTGGTTGGGGTAATGACTGGCTCCGAACTGAACAACATGCGGGACGAGGCATTGCTCCATACCATCGAAAATACCACCTTGTTTGCTGAAGTCGATCCCAATCAGAAAGAACGCATCATCAACGCCTTGCAGAAACGAGGTCACGTGGTCGGCTACCTGGGGGACGGTATCAACGACGCGCCTTCCCTGCATGATGCTGATGTGGGCATCTCGGTCGACACTGCCGTAGATGTAGCGAAAGAAGCTGCCGATTTCGTGTTACTTCAACAAGGCTTGGATGTGCTGCACAAGGGCATCCTGCTAGGCCGTACGACCTTTGCCAATACCATGAAGTATGTGTTTGTGACTACCAGCGCCAATTTTGGTAACATGTTTAGCATGGCAGGTGCTTCGCTGTTTATCCCATTCCTGCCCTTATTACCCTTCCAGGTTTTGCTGACCAACTTCCTGACCGATTTCCCTGCCGTGACGATTGCTTCTGACAGAGTTGACCAGGAAATGATCGAAAAACCACACCGATGGAATGTCCGGTTTATCCGCAAGTTTATGATCACCTTCGGTCTGGTCAGTTCAGCTTTCGATTACCTGACTTTTGGGCTACTTCTGTTGGTTTTAAAAGTCTCACAAGATGCTTTTCGTACGGGCTGGTTTTTCGAGTCAGTCCTTACAGAGCTGCTGATTATGCTGGTGATCCGCACCCAGCGACCTTTCTTCCAAAGTAAACCTGGCAAGGGATTACTCTATTCCACCCTGTTTGTGGCTGGGATCACCGTGCTATTACCCTACATCCCTGGTCTCAACAACTTGCTGGGATTCACCCCCTTACCCTGGGGGATAATGGTCGCATTGGTAGGCATTACATTCATATATATTCTAATGAATGAAGCTGCAAAACGTTACTTCTACCGAAAGGCAGAGCTCTAATGGCTACCAAGCAGACCCAAAGACCAGAGACATCGATCTCATTTTTACACGCCGTTCGATATCTGTTGCCCTTGATTTTACTCGGTTTAGCGGTACATCTGATCTTACCCCAACTCGCTTCCCTGGAACATTCTTACCAGGTGATTAAAAACATGATTCTCTGGGCTTTTGTACTCTCTGTTCTTGCTCAGGTAGGCAGCTATCTGGGGAGTGGCTACCTTCTAAAAGCACTGGTAAGTCTTTCTAGCAGTTCGCTTTCCATTATTAACGGTACGATCATGACCCTGGCTGGAGCCAGTTTTGGGATGGTGGCAGGTGGTGTGGTGGGGAGTTCTGCTGCCATTTACCGCTGGATGCAGAAGGAAAACGTTGAACCTGAAGCGGCT
>CAZTJD010000140.1:0-11000 GCA_964613985.1 uncultured Anaerolineales bacterium | reverse complement strand
AAACGCTATTACAAAAAATACGAAACCGAAACCCACCAAACTAAAATACCTAAAAACAATTAAATATTGCCTAAAGGGAATAAACGCAATAATGCCTGCCCGCGGGTTTTTAGATAACATTAACGGCATGAGGATCAACACCAGGCTAATGAGGACAACGAGTGCCAACAAGGCAAATAAGACCAGGAAACCACTCCCCCCAAATGGCTGCCAGGTATGCCCAAGGGTAGCAATGATCTCTTTAGTCTGACCCCATTTGAAGAAATGATAGAAGAAAGGGTGGTTATCCGTAGGAGGAGAAATGTCAAATGGATAAGAACGATATACTGCTTCCCTATTCGAACCAGTGAGTAAGTCGCGCACCAGCAGATAATATTGCGGCTCAGGTAGCTTATTGTATTGATTTACTTCGTCTTGTTTCAAGTCTGGAATCCAAACAAGGTCAAATTTACGGGTAGAAACAAATTTATGAATCCCATCAAGTGCTACTTCGTCCCAACCTGAAGGTTTTAACAGGATCGTCATGGTCTGAATGCTGCGGTAAGCGATAAGTGTGCGTCCTAATTCTTGGTATCCCATATCATCCATTGCTTCCAACAGTGTTGCAATAACCCTGACACTCTCACTTGGTGGGGTTTGCAACCAGCGGGAGATCACCATCACACCATCAGGAGCTAATACTTTAATTGCAGCTTGGTAAGCCTCAACCGTCAGGTTATAACTTTCAGATAGACTGAAGGCACCACTCGCAACTGGGCGATATGCATCGACCAGAGGGAAGAAAACAATATCAAATTTCTTCTCAGTTGCTCGTAAATAAGGTCTTATCGTCTCAAATACAAGTACTACGCTTTTATCCTGGTAAATATCCCAATCTGGTAAACCCTGATTTAACGCTTCCGCCTCGAGTGGATTACTAATAATTACAGTGACCTTTCCCTTGCCTCCTGACAATGTTTGCAGAACACCCAAACCGCCACCTGGCTCTGCAATCAGGACTTCAGGACGAGTAAACAAATCAAACACCAATGCTTCCGGTAAAAAAGCGGACGCTTGGAAATCTTTGGCTGAAGCGAGGGTGACGGGTTGAAGGGTATCAGCATCAATTGAAAGACCATCTTGATCGGGAATTGCCCCTTGATAAAGATAACTCAACCCAGGCAAACGATGGGTACCAGCATCTTGCAATAGATCGACTCTTGATACTGCGTTCCAACGACCAAATATCCGCTTAGCTTCAGGAACTCTCATTGCCTGGGTAAGACCTTTATATGGAGAGATTACCATCCCTAACCCTGAAATACCTGTCAAATTTCGCCATGTCAGGTAACCTAAAGATAAGAATCCAGCCACGAGAAAGATTAAAGAGCCATATTGCATTTCTTTCCTGATTAACCGTTTAAAGTTATAAAAAGGAAGGATGGCAAGAAGACCCATCAAAGCACTCAACAACACACCACCTGGGACACCAGTGAATTGTAAAACAAAAGGTGCCACCAATACGCCCACCCCAGACCCGAGTAAATTGGCTGCGTATATCAGGTGTCTCTTACCTTGACTCGCAGATAATGCAGCCCCTGTTGCGGTTCCACTTAGGATAAAAGGCAGTGTCAATGCCAGATAATAAAGCCCAAAGAAGAGGATCTGGCGTCGGTCCCAGGTAATTGAATAGGAGTCGAAAGGCAGGCAGTTGATGATCGCATAAGCTAAGCCGACACAAAGAAAAAAACCTACCCCCAACCAGGTCAAGAAATGATTCAGCCGTTGTTCTGTTAATTGAAATTTCTTGTTTAGAAGAAATAAAATAGAACCGCTTGCCCCATAACCCAATAGTGCTAGACTAACAACGAGGAAAGCGAAATGATAATATTGGGAGACTGCCAGTAGACGCGTCAGGGTGCTTTCTAGCAACAAGGAAGCTGCCGCCAACGTGCCTATAAGAATGTACTGACGGCGTACCATCTTTACAGCTCACTTTCTGATCAGGTTGAGGGAGTTTCGTATTTTTTCCCAATACCGCCTTGTGAGTGTCACGCGATCATTATCCAAATCCATTTTGCTATATCGTGCTGTGACAAATGCTTCGGTTACACCAGCAATCTCCTTTTCTGTTTCTGGGATTACTGTCTTCAGTTTTCGTGCAAATTCATACGGCGTTTGCGATTCTCGACGCTTGATCCCCTTTTGGCCACTCCGCTGTATCATGGTAAAAAAAGTTAGGAAGACCTGCTGACGGTTATCAAGCCTTCGATAGTGGAGTAGATTCCTGCCTCTCTTGGTTTTTATTTCTCTTTGTCTGGATCGTAACTGTCCCAGACCAGAATCAATCATGGTTGATATTTGTGTATTGAGCCCTCTTAATAATATTTTTAGGGATCGCCAGGCATTCACCAGCCAGGAAATGATCTGAACCTTACTCAAGTTTCTAAAAAAATCACTATGCAGTCCAACAAACGTGCTTATAGAGAATCCTACCAGGCTAACAAAAATCGCCCAAAATATTAAAGACTTTACCAAGTCCCACCAGGGTTCCGTCCCAGCGGCGGTTGCCTGTATAGGTATTTCGGGATGGATAAATGCTGGTGTGGGTAGTGATCCCTGGTCAATCGTTCCCAAACCTAAAAATTTCGCCAGGAGTCCGATCAGGAAGATCAAGACTGAGAAAAGAATACTCACAATATAAATAACAAAACCGAAAATAACCGTAAAAACTTGAGTTATAGACGATAACAAACCTGATGAATATGTGGTGGGCAATAGACTGGTAAGAATTGCGACGATAAGGATAAAGCCAAAACTGTAGCCTGCCCAACGACTGGCGAGCCTAGTTGTGACCTTGATCTTCTGGAAAGACCACCTGGCATTCATTCGCGCAAACTGGCTCAAACTCATCAAGCTCAAGCCTAATAAAAAGTATAACAGCACGTTCCATGCCCCCGCAGCCAGATAAGGCAAAGGTAGGATAAGTTCGCTCGCCTTTAAACCTTCTTCAATCAGCAGCCGAAGATTTATTCGTAAAACTGCCGTAATCATTACCAGGATGAAACCAATTGTAAAAACTGCTCCTAAGAGTCGCTCTCTTACGGGAGGTTCGTCCGTAGGAGCCATGAGTGCAGTCTCATATCGTATCAAGGCCTCATCCAGATTCATTTCAGTCAGGAGACCAGTAAAGTAACCCGAAAGCATCCAGATGATTATTACGAATAAAAGTGTATAGATATAAGGGATATCAAAAAAATTCCCAATGAAATTTAATCGCCAGAGCTGGAATTCTATTAACCAAGATTCGGGAGGAAAGGCGATCAGTAGTGCAAATTTGATTGAAAGGAGAATTACAACCCATAGCGTTACTTGGAATAAGAACCAGGTTTTACCTAAGATCACCAAATGTTTAATTCGCTTATGCATAATCATTCGCTCCACTGCAATCAGGAAACAAAACATCGGTAAAAGCCTCCCCTTCCAACCTGAGATTAACTGCATTCCAATCTGGTTGATAGAAACACCCACACAAGTCATCATCAAGCAAACCAATAGCTTACTGATGATCTCGAAAGCCTGTCGATTCAGGTCTGTAGAATTGGATTTGTTACTGGCTTCCATAGTAAATCATCCACGCCATATATCCAGGTCATCTTCCTGGTAGATATTAATCACTGGGATCCCATAAAAACCGGCTCTGAATTTGATTTCAGCAAAATTAACAACAGTCCCAACCAGGATTAAAAAAACACTCAACCCGGTTTGACGTGCCTGGTAGGCTTGTTCCAGGAGAGAATCATCTGCATCACCACTAATGATAGTTACAGTCGTCCCCCAGGGAAGAGAAACCCGTAGATCTCGAAGGGAATCCATAAAACCCTCTCGCTCTTCGACTTTTACCCTTGCCAGCACGTCAAGGATTCCCATCAGGTGACCTCTCCCTTGACGCGCTGGAATGAATTGAGCACGTTGACTGCTTTCGAAGGGATCAAGTCCATGAACATGCAACCCAACTGACCCTCGCTTTTCTATCACCCAATTTGCCAGGGATGCTGTAATAACAATAGCTAGTTCTGTTGAAGCTATCCTTGATTTGTAGTAGTAATTCTTTACATTTAGGTTCAGAAAAATAACCGTTTCTAGGGCAACTGATGGTTCATAAACCTTAACTTTCATATTCCCTGTTGTTGCCGTCGTCTTCCAGTCGATCCTGCGTAATGAATCCCCTGAAACATAATCCCGTTTGCCGATGACACGGGTTGGATCTTCATAAATTGGTTGGTGGTAGCGGAGATTTCCTAGCGGTGACCGTGATGGGAAACTGACTTTTGTGAAAGGGATGATCTTTGGATAAACAGTTAAGAAATCACTGTCCCCTTCTCTGCGGAAATCCGAACTGCTAAATCCCAAAAGGTCAGAAGAAGAAAAATAAATTGGACCGATTGGATAATACCCTCGCTGTCGAGCATCGACAACATAATGGAAGGTCTTCTTGGATTTTGGGGCGAGGTTGGTCACTTGCTGGTAACTTTCCGGTCCACTTAATTCAACCGGTAATCCTTCGTGGATACGTACCCATGGAATTGGAAGGATGCTTGAATTCATGACTTCTAACTCCACGTCTACGCTCTCCCCCAGAAATGCTCGTTTTGTAAAGTTTCTTTTATATTGGATGCCTGCCATCGAACGTCGCACCCACAAGTTCCCAAGCACAAAAGACCCGGCTAGTAAATATAGCACAGTGAAAGAAAAATCATCCTTAAATATCGCTGCCAGTGCAATTAAGAGAACCAGCAAGGGTAAATAACTGCCAAGCATATTGGTCCTCTCATCTAGACTACTTTCCCAAGGTCCAAAGGAGTCTCTTCCAGTATTTTTTCTAAAATCCCTTTGACCGTTCTCCCTCTTAACGCCGCTTCGGGTTGGAGAATCAGTCTATGCGGTAAGGTCACAGGAACCAGGTATTTGATATCATCAGGAAGGACATGATCCCGCCCACGAGCAGCAGCAAATGACTGTGCTGATTTAAACAAAGCCAGGCTGCCCCTTGGACTAACGCCTAAAGCAAGATCCGGATGATTTCGTGTCGCCTGAACAAGGGATACTACATAATTCTGAAGAGTCTCATCAACATGAACCTCCCAAACCAATTTTTTAAGAGAGTTCAGATTCTCACCATCAACAACTTGTTCCAGAAAAGTGATCGGATGTTCATGCCACAAGTTAATTAAAATTTGTCTTTCCTCTATTTGAGTGGGATAACCAAGGGATATACGCATTAAAAAGCGGTCTAGCTGAGCTTCAGGTAAAGGGAAGGTCCCCTCGTATTCAATCGGATTTTGTGTAGCCATAACAAGAAAAGGTCGGGGTAATTCTCTGGTAACACCATCAACCGATACTTGCTGTTCCTGCATCGCTTCAAGTAATGCCGATTGTGTCCGTGGTGTCGCCCTATTGATTTCATCAGCCAATAAAATATTGACAAACACTGGACCCGGTCGGAATTCAAACTCACTGGTTTTTTGGTTAAAAATAGATACCCCAGTGACATCGTTGGGCATTAAATCTGGGGTACATTGCAAACGCTTGAAACGTGATCCCAGACTGATTGCAACCGAACGTGCTAGCATAGTTTTCCCCGAACCGGGAACATCTTCTAATAACACATGCCCTTCACATAAGAGGGCTACCATGATCAATTCAATGGCTTCTCTCTTACCTATAATCACACGTTCTACATTATTGATGACTGTGTTTACAAAGGATTGAACCTGTTCCATGAAAGACCTCACATGTGCCAGAGAGAAATGTATTGTTAATCATGTTTTTAACATCATATCCCAGGTCACTACAAATGGCAACATTTCTCGAACAAGCCCCACCATTAACCAATCCTGGTAAAATATTATCATCCGACAATATTTTTGCCTTGGAGAGTAGGTTATGATTACTGAACTGCTTTATCTTTTTGACAGCTATTTACATACCTTTGAAGCATCTATTGTTGCTGTTGACGAAGAAAACAGTGGCTTAATCCTTGATCGGACCGCATTTTACCCGGGCGGCGGGGGTCAGCCAGCAGATTTTGGTACGATTTCCTATCATAACAATATCTACCCTATCAAGCGAACTCGAAAATTAAACAGTAAACTCGTCCATGAATTTGATGGCGACTTTCCTATCCCAGAAGTTGGTACCCTTATCCAGGGAAAGATCGATTGGGACCACCGTTATAAGCTGATGCGCACCCATACCGCCATGCACATTCTCTGTGGGGTGATCTTTCGTGATTACGGCGCTTCTGTTACCGGTGGCAACATGGAACCTCTTAAAGGACGCATGGATTTTGAATTTGAGACCATGCAGAGAGAACTGGTTGATGAGATTAACATTGCCATTAATCAAGAGGTAGAAAAATCCAGACCGGTAAGCACTCGTATCCTGCCCAGGGAAGAGGCCTTCCAGATACCTGACCTGATCCGCACAAAAATCAACCTCCTTCCTGAAGGAATCAAACAAGTACGAATCGTCGAGATCGAGGGGCTGGATCTTCAGGCAGATGGCGGGACTCATGTGGCTAATACTTCGGAAGTTGGTAAAATCCGAGTGGTAGATTATAAAAGTAAAGGGAAAATCAATAAAAGAATTTATGTGGAACTGGATTGAATAGATAGTGATTTTATCGGTAACCTATGTCAACCTTACCTACAGGCATAATCTTTGATATCAAGAAATTTTCCATCCACGATGGTCCGGGGATTCGAACAACGGTCTTCCTTAAAGGCTGCCCATTACATTGTTCCTGGTGTCATAATCCCGAAGGGATAACCTCCTTCATCGAAATTTATTTTTGGGAAAATCGCTGCATCGCCTGTCATGAGTGTGTTGAAGTCTGCGAAACGGGGGCACTTTCTTTCATAAATGGGAAACGTGTTCATGATTCCTCCCTTTGCCAGGTCTGTGGTGCATGTGCTCAGGCCTGTCCTACAGAAGCTACAGAAATTATCGGGATGGAGCTGACAGTTGAAACTTTGATGGAAGAGATTCAGAAAGACATAATCTATTACGACCAATCAGGTGGTGGGGTTACTTTTTCAGGGGGAGAACCCTTACTCCAGGTCGACTTTTTGGAACAGGTTCTTCAAAGGTGTCAGGATATCGGCATCCATACGACGATCGACACTGCTGGTTATGTGCCTAGAGAAACATTGACCCGGGTTCTCCCTTACACCGATCTATTTCTCTACGATATCAAAATCATCGATTCCGATAAACATTATTTCTTTACAGGTGTACATAACCATAGAATCCTCGAAAACCTAAAGTTGCTTGTCCAAGGTGGTGCTCAGATCATTCCTCGCATCCCAATTATTCCCGGGATTAATGATGATGATGAGAATATTATCCAGACCGGAACCTTTCTTAGACAATTAAGCGGAATCACCCAGATAAATATTCTCCCATATCATCGTACTGCGCTAGATAAACACAGACGAATTGGAAACCATTATCCGCTTGAGAGTGTAAATCCACCCTCCGAAGAACACATGGTCGAGATTGCCTGGCAACTCGAATCTTTTGGATGCCAGGTAACCATTGGAGGATAGCTATAATTAATTTTTTGGATGTTATCGCATGAATGAACGAATCACGAAACTACGACATGAAAGTCTAAATGCCATACCCACCATAACGGTTGAGCGTGCTGCTTTATTAACTGAATTCTACAAGAACGAAAATGAGATCACTTCACGACCAGAACAAAGGGCTCGTGCCTTTGCTTATATCTTGGAAAACAAAACGATATGCATCAATAAAGGAGAACTGATTCTCGGTGAGCGCGGACCTGCTCCAAAAGCAATCCCGACCTACCCTGAAATCTGTTGCCATTCAGTTAAGGATTTGGAAATCCTTGATTCAAGGGAGAAGATCCCTTACAAAGTCGACCCTTCCGTAAAACAATATTATCAAGACACAATCATCCCCTTTTGGAAGGGAAACACCATTCGGGAGTTGATTTTCAAGGAGATGACAAAGGACTGGATTGCCGCCTATCAGGCGGGAATCTTCACGGAATTCATGGAACAACGAGCGCCTGGTCACACCGTCCTGGATGACAAGATCTATAAATTGGGCATGCTTGACTTCATTGAAAAAATTGAAAACCAGATAAAGAAGCTGGATTATTTATCAGATTCAGATGCCTATGCGAAATTAGAGGAACTTCGGGCAATGAAAATTGCTGCAAGTGCCATCATCCGTTTCGCAAAACGCCATGCGAAAAAAGCCCTTCAGCTCGCCGATAATGAGTCTGATCCAGACCGTGCTGCCGAACTCCGTGAGATCGCAACGATTTGTGAGAAAATTCCTGCCCATGCCCCGGATACTTTCTGGGAAGCCTTGCAGTATTATTGGTTCATCCATATTGGGGTCATTACCGAGTTAAACACCTGGGATGCTTTCAATCCTGGGCGTTTGGACCAGCACATCTACCCTTTCTTCCAAAAAGAACTTAATAACGGAACCCTGACCCGAGAAGGTGCCAAAGAACTTTTACAATGCTTTTGGATAAAATTTAACAACCAACCCGCTCCACCGAAAGTAGGTGTGACTGCTGCAGAAAGTGGTACTTATACCGATTTTGCTACCATCAACACCGGCGGTCTTAAATCGGATGGTTCAGATGGTGTGAACGAGGTTACATACCTGATCCTGGAAGTGATCAAAGAGATGCGCCTGCTCCAACCCAGTTCCAACATCCAGCTCAGCAAGAGAAATCCTGACCGTTTCCTCAAGAGTGCCGCTGAAATTATCAAGACGGGTTTTGGTCAACCATCCATCTTTAATGCCGATACAGTAGTACAGCAGCTGGTGCGACAAGGGAAATCGATTCAAGACGCTCGTAATGGCGGCACGAGTGGCTGTGTGGAAACTGGTGCCTTCGGAAAAGAGAATTACAACCTTACTGGATATTTTAACCTTCCCAAAGTCCTTGAAATTACTCTTAACAACGGATTTGATCCTAACACGGGCGTACAGTTAGGTCCACAGACGGGTGATCCTCGGGAATTTAAATCTTACGACCAGCTATGGCAGGCATTTTGTCAACAGCTACATTGGTTTATCGATGTGAAGATCAATGGGAGCAACGTGATCGAACGGATATACGCAAAATACCTGCCAGTACCCTTCTTATCCCTGCTCATCGATGATTGCATCGAAAATGGAAAAGATTACCACAATGGTGGTGCTCGCTATAACACCAGCTATATCCAGGGGGTGGGACTGGGGTCAATCACCGATGCATTAACAGCCCTGAAGTTCCATGTCTTCGACCATAACACCCTTGGCATGGATAAGTACTTACATATCCTTAAGACAGACTATAATGGAAATGAATCAATTCGTCAGCGACTACTTAATAAAACCCCTAAGTATGGCAATGATGATGACTATGCAGACGAGATCACAAAGCAAGTTTTCGAAGCTTATTTCCAGGCGATCGACGGCAGGCCAAATACAAAGAATGGCACCTACCACATAGACCTTCTCCCAACAACGGTTCACGTCTACTTTGGTTCTGTTACAGGTGCTACGGCCGATGGGCGTAAAGCCGGGGAACCCTTATCAGAAGGAATTTCCCCTGTGCAAGGTGCAGATCGATGTGGCCCAACCGCAGTGATCAAATCTGCTGCCAAAATTGACCATATCCGGACGGGCGGTACACTTCTTAACCAGAAATTTTCTCCCAGTTTACTGGCGGATGAAGCCGGGCTTGAGAAATTCGTCCATTTTGTTCGGGCTTACTTCAAAATGGACGGTCACCATATCCAATTCAACGTGATTGATGCTGAGACTTTGAAAGCTGCCAGGCAAACGCCAGAAAAATACCGGGACCTTATCGTCCGTGTAGCTGGTTACAGCGACTACTTCTGCGACCTGAGTGAAGCCTTGCAAAACGAGATCATCGCCCGGACCGAACAAAATAAATTCTGAGTATTTTGCCTCCTAACTCTTATTCATCTGTATTTCATACTCACGGTTCAAGCAAATCAAACAGACACATTGGGTCAAAATGTCTGAACATGCCGCTCATTCTCCACATTACATAATTTTCCCTTTCGATTTCTGTCGCCTGGGTATCATAATAAGCCATTCCTTCAAACCGCCAACCAGCAGGACCAATCCGTGTCTCCAGGTGGAGATGTGCTACCGGAATATTGTAACCTGTCTTCCCAACGGTCCCCAAAAGGTCGCCACATCCAACCCATTGACTTATAAGAATCTCTGGGAGACCTTCCATGTGGGCATACAAGTGATATAGGGACTCATTTTCTGTTATTTCTAAACCTTTGACTATCCCTGCAGGCAGCCGATTGTAAGGAGTCTCGATCATTACCATATTCCCATAAGGGAGTCGATCAATAAGGATTGCAGCAACCCATCCCCCAAGAATTGCCGTAACACCTTCCCCCTGGATTGAAGCCCTGCCATCCTGGTTATAATAAGCGAAATCCACCCCCTGGTGCCGGTCGTCCTTTCCCATTGGTGGTGGGTTATAAGGACTGGAAATGATCCCATTTAGGCTGCCTATCTCGTGTTCCGCCAGCGGAGAACACAGCTTCCAGTCTAGTTGTGGTGTTGAGGTAGTTTTTTCAACTATAGAAAAGGGTGTTGCTGATGACCTTGTTGCTATCGCTACTTTTGGATTATCCATAGTGACTTTCTTCGTTGTTGGTGGAATTGCTATTTTTGTCTCTACTGGAATCTCTTCATTCTGTACAACTTCCACCTGCCCACATCCCACTACCAATAAAACCACAATAACGAAAAAAAACCATTTCATACGCCGGATTATAAATCAAATCCTCATATCGCATCAATCTTCAATCATTAATCTTCCCTCTTTACTCCTCCCCAAGCTTGCCAATCCCACCAGAACGCGCTATAATGCCTTTCGCTTTCGGGGAGTGGCGCAGTCCGGCTAGCGCGCTACAATGGGGTTGTAGAGGCCCGGG
>CAZTJD010000139.1:3159-11009 GCA_964613985.1 uncultured Anaerolineales bacterium | reverse complement strand
TCCAACACTCACCTTTCGCTCCACCTCTTCCCCCACCCGCGGCTTCCGCAGCTCCACCAGGTTCAGCACATCATACCCTCCTCTCCCCACCAGACTTCCGAAGTCTGAGAGACTTCGGAAGTCTTTCGCTCATCTTCAATCCCTCCTTCACTCACCCCGCCGTCCTCAGCGAAGACATATCTTTAATAAACCTCTTCCAGGAACACATCCAAAACTGATCATAATTCTTGCCGAGTCCATATTTTCGTCATTGATTTTTTATTTTTCTGTGCTATATTATTAAAGGTTACTTCTTGGTTTACATAGCAGGCCAACCTATCCTCTTCACAAAATAGGATAAAGAATTATCACCCCGCTCAAGCTCCTTCAGTATCCCAGCGGTCGACAAAACATTAACCAGGAAATAATCACCGACATTAAAAGCCTTAACTGTAACAATGGGTGTTGTTGTCGCCATCATAGAAAAATTATATAAGGAGATTGTTAATGCACAACAATAGATTTTTCATCCAAATGATAATCGCATCTTCACTAATTATTGCTACCCTTTGGGGGTTCGGAAATATCACACCTACACTTGCTCTTCCTACAGGTGACATTATTTATGTGGATGGCGATAACATCTCAGGGACATATGATGGCGCTTTATGGTCTACTGCCTTTAATTATCTGCAGGATGCCTTGGGAGCTGCCGAAAATGGGGACCAGATCTGGGTGGCAGAGGGGATCTACTACCCGGATGAAGGTGTAGGACGTACGAATAATAACGCCATGGAAAATTTTAGATTGGAAGAAGGTTTCAATTTATACGGGGGATTCGATCCTGGTAGCGGTATTGACTCTTTTAATGAGCGAGACTGGGAAACGTATCGGACGATTTTGAGTGGGGATATCGCCCAGGATGATGTAACCGACAATGGAGTTGTCACCGATACCAACAATATCATTGGCACGAATTCGATGAACGTTTTATTTTCAGCCTTTACTACTGGAATAACGATCTTGGATGGATTTTTCATTACTGGCGGTGACACGGGTGGGGGTGGAGGAGGAATGCAAATTGCGGATAGCAGTCCAACATTGGTAAACCTGTATTTTTCCGGAAATAAATCTACCATTGATGGTGGTGGACTAGCAAACTATATTCTTGATGAAGAAAATTTATGCAATCCATCCCTTACCAATGTGACCTTCAGCGGGAATTCGGCGGAAAGGGATGGAGGTGGGATGTTTAATGAATATTCCTGCGTCCCAAGTTTAACCAATGTGGTTTTTAAGGGCAACATTGCGGATGAAAAAGGCGGGGGATTTTTCAGTAATTCAAATTCCGATTTTGGTTCCACCATTTTTAAAAATGGTATTTTTTCCGGAAACACGGCTAACAACGGGGGGGGGAATCTATACCATTTCTTGCAACTCTTTGATGATGAATGTCACTTTTAGTGGAAATAATGCTGTTAATAATGGAGGAGCTATTTATAACAACAACAGCAATCCAACCATTACGAACACCATCCTCTGGGGGAACACCGCTTCAACCGGGAGCCAGGTTCACAATGCTGGTTCCTCTACGCCAGTTATATCTTTCAGCGACATCCAGGGTTCCGGCGTTAGTGGCAGCAACATTGATGAGGATCCTCTATTCTTGCGCGATCCCGACCCAGGTGATGGGGATTGGACCACCCGTGGTGACAACGATTATGGGGATTTACACCTTCAACCTGGTTCCCCTGCGCTGGATACCGGCACCAATACAGGCTGCCCGGCATTTGACTTGGATGGCAACCCGCGTCCAGTTGGCACATCCTGCGATATGGGTGCCTATGAGAGGTTGTTCACGCTATTCTTGTCACTGATTCTAAGGTAAAAAATAGGATTTCCCGTGGTTGATGTTAAACCCACAACATGGCAAAATCAGATTCCTTTACCAGGAATCCACCATTCAACCTGCTGTTAAGTCAGAAAAGCAGGATTAAAATAATCAACAAAGGTTCTACCTTCTAAAATATATGGAGCACCTGGTCTTTCTCAGGCGCTTTACCTTGCACCATGAGATAAGATTTAGTTGGATTGAAATCCTTCGGAACTGCCCATGTCAGAAGTCGAATGCATTACGCTGGATGGTCATACAAGGGTATTTAATAAAGACCGACTGATTCTACGTCCCGCCGCTTACGCACTGATCATCCAAGATGGCAAAATCTTGCTCCTTAAGATGCAGCAAACCGGAAAATATCACCTCCCCGGCGGTGGCATCCATCTTGGCGAGCCCATAGAAGCAACACTCAAACGAGAACTCCTGGAAGAGACCGGAGTCGAAATCGAGGTGGTTCGTTTCGCCCATTTCGAAGAGATCTTCTTCTATTACGATCCCTCAGACCGGGCTTATCATGGTTTGCATTTTTATTACTTCTGTAAGCCCAAGACCCTGACCTTGTTGCCTGATGACCAGGTAGAGGACGGCTCAGCAGAGAAACCGCGCTGGCTGGATGTAAGGGATCTGAATGCAGAGGACTTCCAGATTCGTGGCGATATTATCCTTGAATTATGTCGCGATGCATCCTCCGCTGTACCTCACGATTCCCATTCCCACCTTTCTCATGCCAAAGGGGATTGAGAATATTGTTTCTTTGTGCGTCTACTCCGCCTAAAAATACCACAATTCAATTAGAGGCTGTCCATAAAGTTGACAGCCTCTTTTCTATTCCCCCCTTTGGGGAAATTTTTTCATTCGTTATCTTGATTTGACACCCCCAATCAGCTTTCACACGGGATTATTCCCCACATGGGGTTGTCTGAAAAAAATATAGGACTTTTGGGACAGCCTCTTTCAATCTTTGTTATAAACACATCACCCCAATAGGAAACCAACCAGGATAGTTTGATAAAGGGAATTATCTACTCACCAACGGCAGATAAACCGTACTGGCACTTCGATAGGCAGAGAATTCGGATGTATCCCAATCTACATCCGTTGCAGTGGCTGTGATAAATAGATATTTTTGGGCGACACTTAACACCCTAGAAAAAGAATCCATGCCATTACTATCGGTCGTTAAATCGAACGAACCCAGGTAGACTTGCCCCTCACCATACCCGGAAGGATCACAACTGACATTGCTGTAAAAATGAATCGTGTAGCTTGAAACTGACTGGCTGTTCATCCACCCCTGCACTGTGACCGATTTTCCACTGGCATAGGTCACCTTGGTCAAGACCGGGTAATTCTACAGGTAGTTAGGGGCCAATGCGGTTTCCCTGGATGGTGTTCAAACTTGTGATCGTATGCGACAACGCGATTCCAGTATTGGTATTTCCTGCAATCACATTCCCCGCTCCTGAAGAAGTCCCCCCGATCAGGTTAACCTGACCACTGGCAAAGGTAATGCCTTTCAAGTTTGGTATTGCAGCTGTCTGATTGGCGTTTAATCCGATTATGTTTCCTTGAACCGTCGTTTCATTTGCCTTTTGGAGCTGAATACCTGAACTCTCATTACCTGAGATCAGGTTCCCTTCGCCAGGGAGCGTACCGCCAATAAAATTGCCATAAAACGTGCTGCTGCCATAAGAAATCACTGCTTCCACAAACCTTCACCAGACAAATCATGGATTGCTTGATCCTTCACGATATTATTGTTCACTCAAGGTCAGTCTGCCAAACGCCACAAAATCCTGAGCCATCTGGGCGTAAACAGGTGCGCCAATCAATGCCTCGTATATTTCATCCGCTTTTACTGCAGGGTCAACATCAGCAAAGGCATCAGGGTATATGATCTTCCCCAGGAAATAGGCATCTGCAATGGCGGTACCAAGGTTGGTGTTGTAGTAGTTAAAGGGAAGTTGAGAATAAACGTTGTCGTTTTTTACAGCAGAAAGCGACTCATAGAAAACTGGATTCTTGTTGTAATCCTCTAAAACGGCTGCGTAACCACCTTGATCAATGAAGATAAAGTCTGGATCCCATTCTAGTAATATCTCTTTATCGATCATCACGGACCCGCTTTTTTCGGTTTCATCAACGACGTTCCTGGCATGAATGGCATCCAAAAGAGAATACTTCCCCTGGGTGCTTTCAATCCCGTGGGTACCACGGGAACCCAATCCTCCCACATAAACGGAAGGTTTGTCAGCCTCAGCGATATCCCTGGTTCTGCTATCTAAATCTTGTTGAGCCTGCCGGATAAAATCAACCACGGATTGGGCGCGTTCTGTCTGGCCAGCAATCTGTCCAATCAGCAATAGGGAATCTTGGACCAATTGCCCAAAAATATCCGTCATTCCATAACCGAGTTCACTATAACTGATCACAACGATCGGGATGCCAGTTTTTGACTGTAATTCTTCCACTGCCGCGGTATCCATAATATATCCACTAAAAATGACATCCGGCGTTACATTGAGGATTTTCTCCGGATCAGGGGTATTGTTGGGACCTCCCTGACCGATGATCGGCAGATTCGCCAGCGAAGGATAGGCTATCTTATAAGGTCTCCCAATTGCTTCAGTGACTTCAAACTGTTCTACACCGACGATCTTATCCTGCAATCCTGCATAGATACAGAGGCGAAGGGTACCAGGTCCAATTGCAACGATTCGTTCAATGTTTTCCGGAACGGATACCTCCCGCCCTAAGATATCGGTCACGGTTTTGCCTTCACCCTGGGACACAGCGCTGCATCCAATCAGTATGGGCAGTGCGGGTACAAGGCACAAAAAAAATAATAAAAAACGGGATTTCATGCAAGCCTCCTACTAGTTCTGTTGGTTTTAAAATTTTGGTTTTATAATGGAATAACAACCCGACTGCCATTATGTGAGGTAATCATTACTGGAACGGAATAGACAGATTCAATGTTCATTGGCGTGATCACTTCAGGACCACCGGCAGCGAAAATCGATTTATCCTTAATCAATATGAATCGGTCGGCAAATCTCAATGCCAAATTCAGGTCATGCATCGCCACCACCGCTGCAATTCCTCGTTCTCTAGTAATATGACGAATGATGTTTACAACTTCAAGCTGGTTTTTTAGATCAAGGCTACTGGTCGGTTCATCCAAAAGCAGGACTTGCGGCTGTTGGGCTAAAGCCCGAGCGAGTATTACTTTTTGCAGTTCCCCCCCACTTAATTCATCCAAATACCGCAAGGCATAATCAGAAAGACCTAGCGTCTCCAGCGCCTGACTGGCAATTTCCATATCATTCTGGGTGATATCCCAGCGAATATACGGTTTGCGCCCCAGTAAGACAGTGTTGAATACCGTTGCTCGGGAGGTTGAGCGCTGCTGTTCTACATAGCCAATTTTTTGTGCCAACGCGTTACGGCTGAGTTTGGATACGGATTCCTCCCCTACCAGTACCGTACCCGCCATTGGCTTGAGAATCAGGTTAATACATTTTAGAAGCGTGGTTTTCCCCGTACCATTGGTGCCAAGGATCGTTAAAACCTCACCCGCTTCCACTGAGAAACTTGCATCATCCAGCACAGGGCGTCCCGGGTAATGAAATTTAATCCCTCTTACGGTTAAGATCATCGCTTACCATATCCTCTCGCTAAAATAAATAGGAAAAGTGGTGCACCGAAAAAGGAGGTAATGGCACCTACGGGAAGAACAATAGGGGAAATCATGGTTCGTGCTAACGTGTCTGAAAATAACAACAGCGCAGCCCCGGTCACTGCAGACGCCGGGATGAGGAAACGGTGATCAATCCCAAGTACCCGACGTATAATTTGAGGCGCAACCAACCCGATAAAACCGATAATGCCCAGAAATGCAACAGCCACGGCGGTAACCAATGAAGCCGCCAGCATGCTGCGCAAACGGATTTGTTCAACGGGGACGCCCAGACCCTTGGCTGAGTCCTCCCCGCCATCAAGAGCGTTATAATCCCAGCGGTGGAACTGAAAATATAGATAAGCGATTAAAACAATGAAAAATAGTATCTCAATTTCTTGCCAGGAGATACGACCCAAGTCCCCGAAAGTCCAGAAGACCATCGCGGCAACCTGTACATCCTCAGCAAAATATTGCATCAAGGTAGATCCAGCGGCAAAAAGTGAACCAAACGCAATGCCTGAAAGCACCACGGATTCTGGGGAAAAACCGCGCAACCGGGCCAAGGCCAGGATCAGACCCATCGCAACCACCGAAAAGAGGAAGGCACTCAGGGTGACTGTATAAGGATTGGCAATAAAAACCGCATCCTGAGGGGTACTATGAACTGTACCCGCACCGAGAAAGACAATTGCCAGGTTCGCTCCAAAGGCTGCAGCATTCGAGATCCCCAGGGTGAATGGAGAGGCTAAAGGATTCCGAAGGCTGGTTTGCATTACCCCTCCAGCGACCGCCAATCCAGCTCCAGCCAAAATCCCTGCAATGACCCGAGGCAAACGGATATTCCAGACAACAACACTGGAAATTCCACTTTCGAGACCTAATAGTGCTTTTAGCACCTGTTTAGGGTTTGTATCGGCGGCACCGGCATTGATTGCCACAATTGCCAGGCAAAGAGTGAAAATCACCAATCCAAGGATAATAAGTTTCTTTTGGAATGAGGCGTGTAGAAATGCCTCTGTTGCGTGTGCTGGATGGAATCGATTGGTCGATACTTTATCAGCCATTAAGTTTTCTCTCTACTGATTCGAAACAGGGGATGCACAATGTTCGCCCCCCAAATCGACATGCCCGAGTTTCCATAACCATCTCCCCGCATTCCTGGCATTGTACAGAATCCCGCACACGCGCTTTATCAGGGATTTTCGGGTCGACCCTCTTAATATCAAAGAGGACGTCTAATTGCAAGTTCAAGACCTTCTCCACTTGCTGTTGACTTATGACCTCAAATTGTTCTTGATTGGTGTTTTCACCTTGACCATGCCGTAAACTGGGTAGCTCAACAATTTCGAATTTGGCTTCTTCCTTGGAAAGAGGCTTGGTCACCAGGCGGATAGCCTTTCCATCAGAACGACGAATAAAGGTGAAGGCGTTTTTGCCATAATCCAGGTGAATCAGGTTTCCCTTGCCAAAAGTACAGCCAGTTAAAAACTGGATGGCATCCACACCGCACATATCTGTTTCGACGATTGCGACTACTTCCTCATCAACGGCGTGCGGACCAATTTCCTTAAGCGCCACTTCCGCAGCGCGTATGCCTATTGCCAGTCCAGGACATAGATGCCCATGGAACTTAACAACCGCATCAAGCACCTCAGGTTCCATCAACTCCTCCTCGATCTTTTAGAAAACGATATAAGATGAAGTTCGATTATCTCAAGTGAATTATATCGCAATTGACTGCAAATGCAAATATTTGCAATAACAATTATTGATTATATTACGCGCCGACCAGGAGACCTTATGGAACTTTGCCTGAGTGCCTGCCCCTCAAAACAGATCACCCCCGTTCCAGGCTGCCGGCTACCATCCCATGTGGAGCGAAGGGAGTGGAATATACCCTTGACAAATTACCAGCACACAAGGTGAAAGAGGTCTGGCACCTCATCTGGCATGACCAGAAAAATATCGTCAGCAAAGCGTATTTGCAAAGCCTGTTCCCAGAGGAGATTATCAAGGCCTTTCCCTCCACTTCTTCCCCCTCCCGCGGCCTCCGCAATTCCACCAGGTTCAGTACATCCAGGTTGTGTACATCATACCCCCGTCTGCCCAGTAGACTTCCGAAGTCTGGCAGACTTCGGAAGTCTTTTTCTCATCTGCGACCCCTCCTTCGCTCACCCCGCCGTCCTCGGCGCTTCCTCCCACCATCGCTCATCTCGCCGTTCTCGGCGCTTCCTCTCACCATCGCTCATATCGCCGTCCTCGGCGCTTCCTCCCACCATCGCTCATATCGCC
>CAZTJD010000139.1:0-3059 GCA_964613985.1 uncultured Anaerolineales bacterium | reverse complement strand
ATATCGCCGTCCTCGGCGCTTCCTCCCACCATCGCTCATATCGCCGTCCTCGGCGAAGACGTTTCTTTAATAAACCTCTTCCAGGAACACATCCAAAATTGATTATAATTCTTGCCGAGTCCATATTTTCGTCATTGATTTTTTATTTTTCTATGTTATATTATTTTTAGCACCTTTTTAGCGGACATAGCAGCCCAACCTTTCAACTTCACAAATTGGGAAAAAATTTTTTATCTCGATCAGGCTTCTTCAGCATCTCGGCGGTCTATTAAAAGTCATTCTGGAGGTTTGACAATGGCAAATATGAGGTCTTTCCATTTGATTTCGCGTCAGATAGAGTCATACTTTCGCTCCTCATTCCTTAATTGGAAATGGTTGATAAAGTCTATAAGTTTAGCGTTTTTTTTGTTTTTTTTATTTTCATCCTCTTTGCCAGTACAGGCACAATCCGCCAATGATGGCTTCAACCCTGGAGCGAACAGTAATATCAATACCGTCGTTGTCCAGCCAGATGGTAAGATTCTGGTGGGAGGCTGGTTCACCACCCTCGGTGGTGTTACGCGCAATCACATTGGCAGGTTGAAACCGGATGGCAGTATTGATTCAACCTTCGATCCAAACGCCAATGGTGATGTCCAATCGATTGCAGTACAGTCGGATGGGAAGATCTTGGTGGGAGGAGCATTCACCCAGATAGGAGGACTAACTCGCAATTACATAGCCAGATTAAACACCGATGGTAGTGTTGATACTTCCTTCGACCCTGACGCAGGTAGTCAGGTTCAAGAAATCGCCATTCAACCAAACGGCAAGATTGTCGTGGTAGGCTATTTCACCACCCTGGGGATCTATGGGCATAATCGCATTGGAAGGATAAATTCCGATGGCAGCGTCGACTCCTCTTTCAGTCCTAATGCGAATGATGCGGTTTTCGCCGTTGCTATCCAACCGGACGGGAAGATCCTGGTTGGTGGTTTTTTCACGCTATTAAACAGCACGACCCGGAATTATATCGGGCGTCTTAACATGGATGGCACGTTGGACTCTTCGTTCAACCCCGACGCCGATAATTGGGTCCTAGACTTGGATATCCAGGCAGATGGTAAGATCCTGGCAGGGGGATGGTTCACAACTCTGGGTGGAGAAACCCACAACTATATCGGTCGCTTGAACCCTGATGGCAATCCTGACAGCTCCTTTTCTCCTTCAGCAGGATCTTACGTTTACGATATGGCAATACAACCTGACGGAAAAATCCTGGTCGGTGGGGATTTCACTACCCTTTGTGGGGAGACTCACAACCACGTTGGACGTTTGAATCTGGACGGAAGTATTGACTCATCCTTCATCCCGGATGCCAGATATTCAGTCTCTACGCTAGCAATACAACAAGACAATAAAATCGTTTTAGCAGGTTACTTCGACCAATTAAACGGGAAGACCCGCTCTTTTATCGGGCGGTTGTATCCTGATGGCAGCCTTGACACCGCCCTCAATCCGGAAATAAATGGGTCCGTAAATGCTTTTGCAATTCAGCCCGATGGTAAAATACTGGTTGGGGGGTATTTCACCGCCGTGGATGGATATACTCGCTATTACATCGCAAGGCTGAATCCCGATGGGAGTATCGATACCTCCTTTGACCCAGATGCGAATAATGGCGTTACCGAAATTGTAGTGCAGTCTGATGGGAAAATTGTAATTGCCGGGTGTTTTACCACCATTGGAGGTCAGACTCGCAACCGTATCGCCAGGTTGAACACTGATGGTAGCCTCGACGCCTCTTTCAACCCTGGGGCAAGTAGCACTGTCTATGCCCTGGCAATCCAGCCGGATGGGAAAATCCTGGTGGGGGGTTCATTCACAACCCTGGGTGGGGAGACGCATAACCGTATCGGCCGCTTGAACTCAGATGGGAGCATCGATTCCGATTTCGATACAAATGTGAGTAGTGTAGTCTCCTCATTGACGTTGCAGGAGGACAGTAAAATCGTCGTGGGTGGATCGTTCAACCTTGTAGATAGCATTCCACGCAACAACATCGCAAGGTTAGATTCCGATGGAAACCTGGATTCCGCCTACAACCCAGGTGTGAGCGGCTCCGTTTCTGCCATGGTTCTGCAATCAGACGGCATGTTGTTGATAGGCGGTGTCTTCACTTCCTTAGGCGGTCAGGCTCGCGAAAACATCGGGCGGTTGAATGCCATCGGGACTGTCGATACCTCCTTCAATCCTGGAGCGAATAACATTGTCTATTCTTTAGCTTTGCAAGCGGACGGTAAGATTTTAGCGGGAGGTTATTTCACAAACCTGGGAGGAGATGCAAGGGATCACATTGGGCGGTTGAATCCCGATGGAACCCTTGACTCCTCATTCAATCCTAGTGCAGATTCCAGTGTCTACGCCCTAGGATTGCAGACGGATGGAAAAGTCCTGGTTGGAGGTGAATTTGAGTTATTGGATGGGAAATCACGGGAATATATCGGGCGGCTCTCCAGTAATACAGCCACACTGCAGGATCTCGATGTTCCTGATGATGGCACATCCATCAACTGGTCTCGAGGTGATGCTGGGCCAGAAGTCTGGCATGTTACTTTCGAAAAGTCTAGTGATGGATCAACCTTCACTGCCCTCGGTGATGCCACCCGTGTGACGGGTGGTTGGCAGCTAACCGGGCTAATTTTGCCTCGCGGCCAGAATTTCTTCATCCGGGCGCGTGGATATTACGCTTCTGGGCAATATGATGGATCATCATCTGTGGTTGAGATGGTAAAGGACATATATTTACCAGGCTCTACATTATACCTGCCCTTGATTTTACGATAAATCACAGAACCCCCTGGTGGGAAGATTGGAAATGAATTTCACCAGGGGGCATGGTAATTCCCTGGTACCAATGCTCCTCACCCCCTGTCACCCTTGGTACCAATGATCCTCACACCCTGTCACCCCCTGGTACCAATGCTCCTGCGTTGGTACCCACACCTAACGCTCCAGCGTTATCCCTCCTCACCTCCTGAACCAATGGCTTCCAACACTCACCTTTCGCTCCATCTCTT
>CAZTJD010000138.1:0-11120 GCA_964613985.1 uncultured Anaerolineales bacterium | reverse complement strand
TGTGCAGCGTCTTACAGGAAGGTTCGTAACTGACTTGTCAGATGCATCCAATACCGGCTTGCTGGATATTCATCGCAAAGTATGGGCAGAGGATATGATCCTGGAAGTAGGTATTGACTTGGATAAACTCAGCGATGAGATCCTTCCATCGCATACCCATGTCGGTAACCTTAACAGTCAAGCAGCAGACCTTACAGGTTTGAAGGAAGGAACACCTGTAATATTAGGTGGAGGGGATGTTGCCTGTGCTGCGCTGGGGGCTGGGGTGATAGAAAAAGGTTATGCTTACAACTACATCGGATCAGCCTCCTGGTTAGCCGTAGCAACGCCACAACCGATAATTGATGATGATATGAGACCATTTACGCTCTGCCATGTTGTACCTGATCAATATGTCGGTCAGCTTGCCATGTTTACTGCTGGAGTAGCATTTGAGTGGTTCCGCGATCAAGTTTGCCATCTGGAAAATTCCTATGCAAATCTTCATGGGGAAGATGCCTACAATCTAATGACGAAGTCTGCCGCGGACTCGCCTCCAGGATCGAACGGTTTGTTCTTCCTTCCGAATATGCGTCCTGGTGGAGCACCTCACCACAATCTGCAGGATCGAGGCGCAATTGTTGGTTTAACGCTTGACCATAATCGCAATGATCTATTGCGCGCTGTCATTGAAGGGATCACCTATAATATCCGTCTTATGTCTGAAGTCATGGAAAAACAGGTCGGAACACCTTTTAAAGAGTTGCGAATGATCGGCGGAGGCTCGAAGAGTGTTTTATGGCGAGAAATTGAAGCGAACATCCTCAATAAGAAGATCCAGACCTTGTCTGCACACCAGGAAGCAAATTCCTTGGGTGCCACAATCATTGCGGGTGTCGGTCTGGGAATCTTCAAGGATTTCAAAGAAAGTGTACAAGCGTACGTAAAAACCGCTGAAATGGTCGAACCAGATGTAGAAATTGCAAAGGTCTATGAAAAACTCTTCCCCCTCTTCAACGAAGCATATTCTTCTCTTTGTTCTTTCAATGAAAACCTAAACCGTACGCTGAGTTAATTTGATTGCCGAGCTCAGGGTTTATTGATCCTTGTGGAAAAGCTGATGTTGAGTGACTCAGGAATAATGTTTCATCATTAATTACAACGAATTCCTAAAAAGGTAACAGGATCATAGACCCACTGGCAAAATTTTTTCGCAGAAAGGAGGCCCACCTTACAAATTCATTTATACTGATAAATCGTGAAATCTTCCACCAAAAGATGAGAATAATAACGTGGAGACTTATATTCGTTTCATTAAATAAAGGAGAAAATTATTATGGATTCGCCAAAATATGATAAGAAAAATCTTTCACGTAGAGATTTCTTAAGAGCCTCTGTTGTCGGTGCGACGGCGATTGCTGGCAGTGGCATTCTTGCCGGATGCGCACAAGAACCAGCTGAGCCTGCTGTAGTAGTAGAAGAAGCAGCACCTGTCGAAGCCCCAGTTACCGAGGTCATGGAAGTGGCTTTTCCAAAATATGACCTGGACAAAGATACTGCTTATTCCCTAACCATGGAGAAACATGCCTGGCTAGATTGGTTCCATAATGCCCCAAAGATCCACGAATACAAAAAAGACCCACCTTATACAATTGGGTATATCACAAGCTGGCGTGGGGATATGTGGCAAGAAGTCAACATTGCTGAGTTTACACGCGAGGTTGAAAGGTCACCGATCATAACAGAGATGGTCCACATGGATAGTGCGGGATCTGTTGATACCCAAATCAACAACCTGAAGAATATGTTTACCATGTGGAAGGGGGGAGCATTGCACGGTATCACAGTCGATCCATTGGATCCATTTGCTCTTAATGACACCATCGAAGAAATATACGATGCTGGTTGTCCAATCATTCTTTTCAACGATGCTTCTGATACAACAAAATACACAAGCATGGTATCGGATGATCCCTGGACATTTGGAACACAGGGTGCTGAATGGTTGGCGAATGAGTTGGGTGGGAAAGGAGAGATCTTCTTCTTCCGGGGTTTAAAGGGTTATCCAATCGACAATGCACGCAGTGGAGGTGCCTTGTCGGTACTCGAAAACTATCCCGATATTAAGATCTCCGCTATCGATTACGGGGAATGGTCCTATGATAAAGCAAAGAAGATCTTCACCGACATGGTTGCCGCGCATCCAAAATTCGATGGCATCTACTCAGTTGGTGGTCAAATGTCTGAGGCCATCGTCGATGCGATGGTCGAGCTAGATATTGACCCCAGTCCCTACCCGCATGCCTCGGAAGATGAAAATGGCTTTATGCAGAAATCCATCGAATACAACTTCCCTGCATTTTCATCCTGCCATCCTTCAATCGTTAGCGCAATTTCGGTGAAGTTGATGGAAATGACCTTACAAGGCTATCCGGTCATTAAGGCTTATTTCTTCCCAACACCGGTTATTACGGCAGACCAGTTCAAAGACTATGTGCGTCCCAATGTCCCGACTGGTGTGTTTGTATCTACACCATTAACAGATGAAGAAATCAATACAGCATTTGATGCCGCAGGGATCAAATAGTTCTTCTAAAGATACATTCATCAACACATAACAAAAAAGATACAAGCCCTAAAGAGAAAAGCAATGAACACTTTGGAATTGAAATCAGTATACAAAAAATTTCCAGGCGTAGAAGCATTAAATGACTTCAGTTTTTCCTTCAATCCAGGTAAGATATACGGTCTTGTCGGTGAAAACGGAGCAGGGAAATCAACCCTTGTAAAAATTCTGATGGGCTTGTATCAACCCAATAGCGGTAATATCTTGGTATCTGGAAAAACCGTCCAGATACCAAGCCCTAATTCCGCTCGTTATGATCATGGTATTGAGGCAGTTTTTCAAGACCACCCTCTAATCCCCAAAATGAGTATCGCTGAGAATATCTTCCTGGATAAACTTAAGGAATACTACAAAAATGGTTTGATCGATAGGAGAAAATTAGAGGAAGCAGCGTACGGCGTACTTGAAAGGGTGGGATTGACCCTGGATGTGTCAATGTTTTGTGAAGATACAACCGAAGCTGAAAAAAGTCTGATCGACCTAGCAAAAGCTTTGTCTCACGATCCCCAGATCTTGATCCTAGATGAAATAACCGCTCCTTTGACAAGCAGTATCGTCGATGATCTGTTTGAGATTCTTCAAGTCTCAAAATCAGAAGGAAAAACTGTCATATTCATTTCACATCGACTGGAAGAAGTATTACGGATTTGTGATGAGATCGTTGTTCTTAAAGACGGATATTTCCAGGGAGTCGTTGAGAATACGGATAAGGTTTCCGCAGCCACAACCAGAAAAGAAATCATCCGCATGATGACAGGCATAGAAAAGGGATTATTATTCCCAAATAAAAAAGGGGACAAAGAAAATGGGAACGTTGTTTTATCGATTCGAAATTTGAGAAATAAGCTTTTACATGGAATTGATCTTGATATCCATGAAGGTGAAGTTGTTGCACTGGCAGGTTTGGATGGGCAGGGGCAGAGCATATTACTACGAGCTATCGCTGGCTTGATTCCCAAGAGTGAAGGAGATATTCTCCTTGAAGGGGAAAAATTAAAAATTAGGGATATTTATGACTCAATCAGAAATGGGATTTTCTACATCTCTGATCGCAGAGATGAAGAAGAATTATGGATGACCCACAATATTTGGTTGAACATGTCGGTTGCCAGTGTCAGTACCCGCACTAATCTTGGTTTTATTCAGATGAAAAATGATTATTCTACTGTTTCAGGGATAGCCTCAAACCTAAAAATTGAACCACCAACGCTATCAAACACCATTCAGAACCTGAGCGGAGGTAACCGCCAAAAAGTTGTCCTTGGGAAGTATCTCCTGGCAAAGCCAAGAATCCTCCTGATGGACCAACCAACCATCGGACTGGACATCAGCGCAAAGATGGAGATCTATAATCTGGTTAGGGAATTCGTAAATAATGGTATTCCGGTTTTAACTGTACTGACGGATTTAGTGGAAGTTGTGAATCTGCCTGATCGAATCCTGGTTATGCATGATGGGAAGATCGCACGTGAATTTTCAGGGGATATTATCAATGAAGAAGAGCTTTTAGACTCCTATTATGGTTAATATGAATAAATACCAAAAGACTAATAGTAAGTTAGCAATTGTTTATCGAATTAGGGACGTATTAATAACACACTATATTTATATCATCCTGATTCTATTCTGGATCGTCTCTTCGGCTGCTTCCCCCTTCTTCCGAACGATGGACACATTTGCTAATATTTTTGTTGTTGCAGTTCCGTTAGCCTTGATCGGTCTGGGGCAGACATTGGTAGTTCTTAGTCGTGGTTTTGACCTCTCGGTCGGTGCGGTTGCCAGTATGGCAACTGCTGTTGCTTCCGTTACGATGGTATATGGTGTGATTCCCAGCATTATCCTTATACTTATTATTGCAACAATTATCGGTGCCATAAATGGTCT
The DNA here is from genome assembly GCA_964613985.1 of uncultured Anaerolineales bacterium. Taxonomy (GTDB): domain Bacteria; phylum Chloroflexota; class Anaerolineae; order Anaerolineales; family UBA11858; genus CAZTJD01. The sequence continues at coordinate 6,631 of CAZTJD010000138.1, read as the reverse complement.
GGGTATTTCTAAATTACAAATTGATCCCTTCATTATGACCTTGTGCATGATGTTCTTTCTTACAGGGGTCAACTTCATCATTAGACCTACCTCAGGTGGTATTATTCCTGATGCTTACAAAAATATTTTGTTTTACAGCATCAACTCATTTCCAATTGTAGCTGTTCTGATCTTAGTTTTAGTCGCGCTCGTTGGATACATTATTCTAAAAAGAAGAAAGTTTGGACGGGATATCTATGCAGTAGGTGGCGATCCCGACTATGCAAAAATGTCTGGGGTTAACGTCGATCTTGTCCGAATAAAAACCTATATTGTCAGTGCAATTGCCAGTGCACTCGGTGGTCTATTCTTGGCTGCAAGAATTGGTAGTGGCAATGCAGCAGCTGGATCACCTTATTTATTTGATTCATTTATCGTTGTCTTTATGGGCGGCACACTTGTTACTGGTGGTGTTGGAGGATTCGCTGGAACAATTGGAGCTGTCTTACTCATCTCTTCTATTGGCCAGATCTTGCAGTTCCTCGGGGTTAATATCTGGTGGCAATACATCATTAAAGGTACACTACTTGTTAGTGTAGCTGGTATTCAATTATATGTTGCAAAGAAAAGGAGAACAGTTTAATGCTGTTAAAGTCAAAATTCCAATCATTCTCCTCTCAGCTTATCATATTAGTGAGTGCCTTAGTTGTATTGATCCTTATCTCAGGGATAATCACACCAGGATTTTTAACCTACAGACATCTGACAACGATCCTATACGCCAACACAATGTTGGGTATTCTGGCTCTCGCCCAAACGCTTGTATTAATTTCCGGTGGCTTGGATATGTCCATCGGCTCCATTTACTGGGTAAGCATTACATTTGGTGCAGTACTGATGGTGAATAGCAATGGGAATACGATCATTCCCGCCCTAATTTGTATTGCATTAGGAACATCTATCGGTTTTATCAACGGGCTTGGAATTGCTAAATTAAAGATTCCCCATGTTGTAATGACCTTGGCAATGATGATCGCAATTACTGGAGCGATTTATGTCTCCACCGGTGGGGGATTGAAAGGACGTGCAACTGACGCCCTGATTGAATTTAGTACCGGTCGGGTGCTTGGGTTCCCAATCATTACGATGATATGGATCGTTTTTACAATCATTTTTTATTTCATTCTGAAGAATACATCTTTTGGATGGAAAATAAAGACCATCGGAAGCAATATCGTGGCTTCATGTTGTTCTGGCATCCAGGTGGAACGGTTGCAGATTATCGTTTATTCTCTCAGCGGATTCCTGGCCAGTATATCTGGGCTGCTCTATTTAGGTTGGGCACGGAAACCTTACCAGACATTCCAGAGTGGTGGTGGTGTGGGAGCTGAATTAACCCTGGAGACGATAACAGCTGTGGTCATTGGTGGTACGATGTTCTCTGGAGGCAAAGGGGGGGTTGAAAGGACATTTATTGGGGTATTTATCCTTGCTATTCTTAACAGCATCCTGGTTATGGCGGGACTAGGATTTGAATGGAAACTGATCATGCATGGGTTAATCATTGTCATCGTAGTGGGGATATACAGTATAACAAAGAGGACCTGATCATAAACAATCTTTGTTGAAACTTAACGAGGTGTCCCTAGTAATATACTACCCTGGCCGGTCAGCCAGGGTAGTAATATGAATCCCAAAGTACCTACAGTGATTAATAGTTTATCTCGGCGATGCTAGTATGGGTATGTTCTACCAATGGATGGCAACACCGAATCCAATCCTATCCCACACCCTTGTAGGGTGGATTTGCAATCCGCCCATGGACAGGATACAATCCTATCCTACACTTTGATTCGTGATCAAAACCTTTGATCAGATTATAATAACAAGGTACCGATGATCGCCTGTTCGTAATATCTTCATACACCAAGCTATTGAACCAATCAGTAAGAAGGGAAATTACCAGATGCAAATAAAAACATCGAGAGCGATGAAGCAACGCGGCTCATGAAAAAAATCTGGCCCTTCAGCTTCTATTTCTTATATTTCGCTGCCATCGCAGTCTTTGCTCCTTACCTGGTCTTGTATTACCAGGAGTTGGAATTCAACGGTACCCAGATCGGGCTGCTGACCGGGATCATCCCACTGATCACCCTGGTTAGCGTGCCCCTATGGACAGGCCTCGCTGATCGCACATCCCGGCATAAGCTGGTGATGAGCTTAGGCTTGTTGATGGGAGTCCTAAGCCTGGTGATCTTACCCTTCCTGCATACGTTCATCTTGGTGATCAGCCTGGCGATCCTTTTCAACTTCTTTTTCTCTCCGGTTACAGCCTTCGCTGACAACGCTTCTATGCATATGCTCAGTGGTCGCAAGGACTTGATCGGGCGGGTGCGGGTTGGCGGCACGATTGGATTCGCCATCTGCGCCTCAATTGCAGGGGTGCTGGTCGAACAGAACGGGTTGAAGATGGCTTTCTGGGGCGGCGCGCTGCTTATTTTCGGTGGTTTTTTGGTCAGCCAGAAACTTGCCCACGGCGGGAAATCGCAACAAAGGACCGTGAACCGCGGCCGGGTCAGTGAACTGGTAAAAGATCCGCTGTGGCTGTTGTTCCTGTTCTCGGCTTTCACCTGTGGCACAGCATTCTCAGGAACAAACACCTACCTCTTCCCGTACTTGAAGGGGTTAGGAGCACCAGAATCCATGATGGGTCTTGCCCTGACTGTTGGGACGATATCCGAGGTGCCTGTCCTGCTGTTCATCAACCGTTTCGTTAAACGGGTTGACTCCTTCAGCCTCTTGATCCTCTCCATGTTCTTGACCGGTATACGACTGCTCCTGTTCGGCTTGGTTGGTACCCCCACCATGGCGTTGCTGGTTCAGTTGCTGAACGGGGTCAACTATCCATTGACATGGGTGGCTGGTGTGTCCTTCTCCGATGAGAACGCGCCGGAAGGGTATCGTGCTACGGCACAGGGTTTGTTCAGTACGCTCGGGGTTGGATTGGGATCTTCAGTGGGAGGATTCGTCGGGGGGGTGATCTTAGAAAGCCTGGGGGCACGGTCGCTTTACCTGATATTGGCAGGTTTTCTGCTTGTGGTGACGGTGGTGGTGTGGGTTGTCCGTAAAAGACTGGAGAGTGATGAATGAAGGTTGACCAGGCAACACACATCTACTGTCTGCGCTACCAGCTCCCGCAATCCTGCTTACACACAACCATCCTCCAACTGTGGCGAGACCTTCCCTATATCTCCATCAAGTTTTTGTTCAAACAAGATGCCAGGTTTCCAAGGGGTACCGAGTAGCGGTAATAACCAGCGATCCAGACCTAACCAACCAGCAGTCTTCCACGCCAGGATGAGCAGGATGGAGAGGGTAAACAGCATCGGGTTCACGCTGGCAGAGCCGGCCATCATGAAGTTCCAATTCATAAAACCACCCATAAAGGCTGCTATGCCGGTAAATATTCCCAGGATCAACGCTGCACCGATCAGGATCTCACCCGCAACAACCAGTTCGGAAAACCACACATAGCTGCTACTGTCCAACAACGCCTGGATAAAAGTGCGATACCAGTCAAAGGCAATCGCAGGTCTTGCCGGGCTTCCGGGTATTTCCACCGCCCGAGTCCAGAATCCTTTGAGTGCCTCCCCAGTCTGTACCCAGGCTGGGTTGCCTAATTTTCCCAATCCTGAGGAAATCCAGGTATACCCGACGTACAACCTGATCACAAACCATAACCAGGCCCAGCGGATATTTCCAAACCATGCCTGGGCAAATGGCGGATCGGTAATAATGGTTTTTTGTTCTGCGATTCTTGTGGTCATAATATTCTCCTAAAATGATTGAACCTATCCAGATAGCCTGGATGTAAATAATCCGTTCTATAGCCAGCTGGTTTTGATTTATATACAATTATACCAGATAATTTTCATCTATTATATCCGAATATACAACAAAAAGACCTTTCTCATAGAACTCTTACCTTGGCGGTCATGCTATTCTCCTGGTTTAGAAGCCGGTATATCCCTTCCTATAAACCAGCACATCATTCCCCCCCAGCATGGCGACAAGGATTGGATAGCAGCCTGCGAAATCGGCGTGTACGAACAAAGAATTAAAGATTGAAACAGGGACCACGGACTGCACGGGTTTTTCATTTTTAGAATCACTTCCTCCGTGTTCCTGAGGTCCTTTAAGGTGAGAATTTCTCGAGAGCATATTTAAAACAACATGGGCGAAAGCTTTGCGCTTGCTAAAACTACTTAGGTATTAAAGTCTTGGAGTAAAGTAAGAAATAATTCTATTGATGTTAAATCATAAACTGCGCATGTATTAGTTGTAGAAGACTTTATACGCTCACTTTATTTAATGCTACAATCAGCAATACTCGCCCCTATCTTTCACGCGGAGAATGTCTATGCCTGATCAAAAACCCATCACCTACCCCTACATCCCAAACTCAACCCCCAGCACCAAAAAAACCATGCTCGAGGCACTCAATGTGGAGAGCGTGGAAGCTTTTTATAGCGATATCCCGCAGAAACTTCGCTTTAAAGGGAAATTAAATTTGCCCGAGCCTTTTCTCGCCGAAGCTGACCTTGTACGACATATCGAGGGATTGCTGTCGAAGAATACCAGCACTCGTGAATGCTCAAGCTTCCTTGGCGGAGGCTGCTGGCAGCACCATGTGCCTGCAATATGCGATGAAATCAACAGCCGCGGCGAGTTCCTGACCGCTTATGCTGGCGAACCTTATGAGGACAAGGGACGTTTTCAGGCTTTGTTCGAATACCAATCCCTGATGGGTGAGCTGCTCAACATGGATGTGGTAAACGTCCCTACCTATGACGGATTCCAGGCAGCCGCGACCGCCATTTTGATGGCTGGGCGGATCACTGGTCGCTCCCAGGCGCTGCTCTGCAGCACGCTCAGCCAGGACCTGCGGTCGAAAATACAGGATTATGTTAAACCACATCTTGAGCTTGTGCTGCTCGAACATGATCCTGGCAATGGCCTTCTGGACCTCAACGACCTGGAAGCCAAAATATCGACGGAGACTGCAGCAGTATTCTTTGAAAATCCCTCCTACCTTGGTTTTATCGAGACCCAGGCGGAGCAGATTGCCGCGACCGCACATCAAAACGGTGCCCTTTGCGTCGTTTATGCTGACCCGATCTCCCTAGGCGTACTCAGCCCCCCTGCGGATTATGGGGCTGATATCGCCTGCGGGGATATCCAGCCCCTGGGGATGCATATGGGATATGGCGGAGGGCATGGTGGCTATATTGCCAGCCATGATGATCCCAGGTTCGTGATGGAGTTCCCTTCACGCCTGTTTGGCATCAGCTCCACCATCGTCGAGGGAGAATATGGTTTTGGCGATGTGGCTTATGAACGCACTTCCTTTGCCCTGAGAGAGGAGGGCAAGGAATGGGTGGGGACCGCCTCGGCTTTATGGGGCATCACCGCCGGGGTCTACCTGGCACTGATGGGTCCGCAAGGCATGCTCGAAATTGGGGAAAGGATCATGCAAAGAGCTGCCTATGCCATGCAGAAGATGAACCAGGTCCCCGGAGTGGCAATCCGCTTCGCTGGAATTCACTTCAAGGAATTCGTGCTGGATTTCAACCAGTCCGGGAAGACCGTTTCGACCGTCAACCAACACCTGCTTAAACAAGGGATTTTTGGTGGTAAAGACCTGAGCAAAGAATTCCCCCAACTGGGTCAGTGCGCCTTGTACGCCGTAACCGAAATCCACAGCCAGGCGGATCTTGACAGGCTGGCTTCCGCCCTCCAGGAGGTGCTCCAATGAAACCAGTTGCTCCAAAACCCATGCCAAGACGGTTCCACCAGGCACGCTGGGACGAGCCGGTCATCTTCGAGCTCAGTCAAGCAGGGGCTCGCGGCCTCCTGGTGCCGGAGGTCGAACCGGGTATTGTCAAGGCAGCCGGTGACATGGCAGCAAAACTGCCTGAGAGTATGCGTCGAAAGACACCTCCCGCTTTGCCAGAGATGTCTCAGATCCACGTCCTGCGCCATTTCGCCAGGCTTTCGCAGGAGAACCTGGGCGTTGACTTGAACATCGATATCGGTCAGGGCACCTGCACCATGAAGTACAACCCCAAGGTGAACGACCAGCTGGCACGCTCCCACAAGCTGGCGGACCTGCATCCGCTGCAGGATGAATCCACCGTGCAAGGCATCCTCGAAGTGTTCTGGCGCCTCGAGCAGTACCTTAAAGAGATCTCCGGCATTGACCGCTTCAGCCTTCAACCAGGAGCCGGGTCAGCCGCAATATACACCAACGTGTCCATGGTACGAGCCTATCATGAATCCCGCAATGAGGGGCAGGCGCGGGACGAGATCATCACAACCATCTTTTCTCATCCGAGCAATGCCGCCTGTGCCAAAGTTGCCGGCTACAAGATCATCACGATTTACCCTGATCAAGATGGTTACCCTGACATAGCTGCACTCCAGGCCGCGGTTTCAAGCCGCACTGCCGCCTTGCTGATCACCAATCCCGAGGACACCGGCATATTCAACCCCAAGATCGACCAATTTGTGGCGGTGGTCCATGCCGTTGGCGGCCTTTGCGTGTACGATCAAGCCAATGCCAATGGCATTTTAGGTATCACCAGGGCTCGCG